>NZ_JAMYNS010000006.1:0-413927 GCF_040319125.1 Mesorhizobium sp. M0938
AAATCCTCTTTATTACACCCCCCCCCCCAACACCTGACACTCCATCCCCCCCCCGGGGGTTCCAAAAAAATATAAACCACAAAACTCATCAAACCATAACCCCGGGGCGGGGCCCCCCCCCCCCCCGTTTCTTCCGCCCAAGGGCGGGGACATTTGGAATGTTTAGCGCGACACGAAGCAGTTGCCGCCGGCAGCCTTGTAGCTGGTGCACAAATCGATCGCGTCATTACGCGACTTCGCCGGGACGCGGACGCGGTAGAATGTTCCCTTGCCGGCGATCTCGGCTTTGACGATGTTGGCGGTGCGGCCGGAAAGCACGCTGCCGTAGCGGCGCTGCAGGTCCGCATAGCTGGACTGCGCGCTTTCGACAGTCGGCTGCGAGGCGATCTGCATCGACCATGAGCCACCGCCGGTAGAGGCTGTCGCTGGATCGATGGATGCCACCTGATCGGGCTTGACCTCGCCGACGACATCGACCGGTTGGTCGGACGGACGTTGCGGCGCCACCGGAACCGTGGCCGGTGTATTGGCAGGCTGAGCGACTTGAGTTTCAGCGGCTTGGGCTTCAGGCGCGGGCGCGGCCGCCGGATCGGCTGCTGCTGCCGGATTGGCGGTTTCAGTCTGGTCACCACCCAGTGGGCTACCACTAGCCCGGTCGGCAACAGGCGGCACCGTACCGGTCTGCTCCGCCTCGCCAACCTGACCGGCTGGAGCCACGTGCTGCGGCGCCGGATCGACAGGATCGATGGCGGCCACCTGCGCTGTCGCAGGCGCCGGATCCTCCCGCGCAACCAGTGAACCGTCCGATTTGACGACCATGGTTCTCACCTTGCGCGGCGCAACGGCGACGACATCGGGTTCGATGCCGTTGTCGGCCTCTTCAAGAACCTGGGCTATACGATCCTCGGACTTGGGTGTCGGGCTGGCGATGGCGGTATTTCCGGCCGCTTGCGTGCCGCCAGCCGCATCGGCGCCTTCAGCGGCGGCGACATCGTCGGGCGAAAGATCGACCACACGGCTTTGCGGCGGCTCCTTGGCCGTCACATCCACCGGCTCTTCGGTGTTGGTGACCAGTTTTTCCTGGACCGGTTCGGCAGGCTTCGCGCCGCCCTTGGCCACGGCGTCATAGACCTTGTTGTCCTGGTTCGGCACGACGGTGCCGCCCGGATTCTCCGGCCTGACCTTGATTGGTGCGTTGTCCGCCTTGACGATGACCGGCGCAGCGCTGCCGCCGTTGCCACCAAAAGACAGCGCGAAGGCGCCGAGACCGCCGGCGATCGCCACGGCGCCTACGACCGCGGCGATCAGCAGCCCGCGGCTCCGGGGCCTCCCGGCCTCGTGCTCGGCAAGGCCTGGAACCGACATGGCCTCATCCAATTCGGGATCGTAGTCAAGTTCGTCCAAGCCAAAGTCGTCGGCCTGCGAAACCGGCCGGCCGGCCGGCAGGTCGAAGCCGCTGGCAGCATCGGCATAAGCCGCACTGACGGAGGCTTCCGCGGGTCTCGCCGCGTAGGTCCGCGTTTCAACGCGGTCGGGCTCATAGCCCGATGGGAACCCAGTCCCTGATTGGAACGCAGCCGCCGAATGGAACCCACTGGCCGATTGAAAGCCAGCATTGTAGGATTCGTCGTCATACGCCGCGCTGCGCGCCGGGGCGGCAGCGACGTCCACGGTGTTCATTTCGGTGAGAAGACTGGCGAACTCGGTATCGAGATCGTCATAAACAGGCGCCGCCGGTTCGTCTTCGTTGAAGTCGAGTTCCGGAATATCGAGGTCGTCCGCCAGCGCCACGACGCGCTCGGGCACATCGACCGTCTCGACATCGGGCATCTCGTCATACGCCGAAGACTGCTCGCTTTGCGCTGGCGCAGATGCTGCATTGGCGGCATCGTCTTGCGCCGGCTCATCCTGATAAGACGGCGCCGCAGCCATTGGCGGCGTTGCCGAGGCCACTTCCGCGGTCCTTGCCGAAGCCGTCGGCTGGGTTGCAAAGGTAGGCTGCGACTGTGCGACTGGCGTTACGCGGCTCCACGAACGGGCCGGCTCCGGCGTGGCGGAGCGTGCCGCCAGCCAGTCGAGCGCGTCGTCCCTGGGAGCGGCCACCGCAGCACTATCGTCGTCGCCATGATCCAGACCGATGTCCTTGGCAAAGGCAGCATGCAATGCATCGTCGTCGAAATCGACATCGGCCGGTCCGGTGGAATCTTCAGCGCTGAAATCCTGGCCCTCGAGTTCATCGAAGAGGACGGTGTCGAGATCGGCATCGGCTACCTGAACCGCGCTATCCGCCGGCTGCTCCGAAAGCTCTTGCTCGTCAAGGCTCCAGTCCAGTTCGTCGACCACTGGTTTGCCGGCGCCCTTTTCAGCGGCGGCCACAGGCTGCTGAACCGTGGCGGGCCCGCTGGCCGCCGATGTCGCCGCGGGGACAGCCCGTGCGCTCATCGTGCCCAACAGCGCGTTCAATTCGTCTTCAAGGCTCCGCTCGTCAGCGACAGCGGTTGGCGCGGCCGGCTGGACCGCGGCAGCTGGCACCGTCGGCTGGATTGCGACGACGGGCGCCTGAGCAACCGGCTCCTCGGCAAGCGCGTCATCGAAATTCAAGTCGAAATCGTCGTCGAACGCGTCTTCCGTGATCCCGGCGGACCGCTCGTCATTGGCGGCGATCGCCTCCGGTTCGTCAGACGCGTCAATTTCGACTGGTTCAGCCGTGCGAACGTCGAAATCCATGTCGATATCGGCCATGGCGTCTTCGAAATGGCCGACAAATTCCTCTTCGGATTCTTCCGAAACGGCCTGAACAGGCGCGGCAGGAGTTTCAACCGCGGCCTGCTCGATCGGCGCATGGTCGTCGAGCATCAACTCGTCTTCGAGCGAGCTTGCGACGGCATTATCGAAGTCATCGTCGAGGGCGATTTCGGCGACCGGCACGGCGGCTTCGGCAACAGCGGCATGGTCCGTCGCCATATGTTCGTCGAGCGTCAACTCGTCTTCCAACGAGCTTGCGACCGCATTGTCAAAGCCATCGTCGAAAGCGGGTTCGGCAGCCGGCGCGGCGGCTACGGCAGCGGCGTGCCCCATCGGCGCGTGCTCGTCCAGCATCAGTTCGTCTTCGAGCGAGCTTGCGACCGCGTTATCGAAGTCATCGTCGAGGATGGGGGCTGCGGTCGACGCCGAACCGGCGGCGGCGGTTTTCTGTTCGGCCTCGTCCGCCACATCGTCGTCGAGCAGGAAATCCTGTTCGAGCGACGCGGTAAGCTCGTCGTCCCCAAACTTGTCGTCCATTACCAAATCGTCTTCGAACGGCGACACATCATCGAGCGAACTCGCGAGTGCATCGTCGAGATCGTCATCGAAGGCAGCCGGCGCGAATGTTTCGGCAACACCGGAACGCGGGTCGTCGGCAGCAACGGCATGGGCGGCTTCATCCGCCGCATCGTCCTCCAGCAGGAAATCCTGTTCGAGCGACGCAGCAAGCTCGTCGTCCCCAAGCTCGTCGTCCCCAAGCTCGTCAGCCAATGCGTCAGCGGCTTCGAAAGCCGGCTCGCGGACCTCGGCGGCGCGATCATCGTCGTCGGCGCCGAATTCGCCCATCAACTCCTTCTCGAGATCGATGTCGAAATTGCCCTCGTCGACCGGCTGGCTGCCGGGAGCTGCCTTCGGCTGAGCCTGCGGCTTGACCGGCTGGCGCGGGTCGAACCCCATGATCCTGGTCAATTCCGCGAACGGATCATCGTCGGCGATATCGTTTTGGGCGGCTGCTCTCAGCTGGGTTCTGTCTGCCATTATTGTTCCCGAACTCGCACTCATTCGGACGCCATGAACGTCGCGTAGGGTTGGCCCTTACCAGCGCAATGTGGGCAAAAGGTGACAGGTTTTTTAGTCAAACCTAACGCATTTCGGTCGGCGCATCGGCTCCGATCAGCGTCAGGCCGGACGTCAAAACGTCCGAAACAGCCTGCACCAGCCCTAGTCTGGCATGCGTCAATTGTCGGTCGTTAACCTTAACAAAACGTAAGTCAGGATTTTCGGTGCCGCGGTTCCAATGTCCGTGGAAGCTGGAGGCGAGGTCGTAGAGGTAGAATGCCAGCCGGTGCGGCTCGAGCGCAAGGGCCGCGGATTCGATCAGCCGTGGATATTCCGCAAGCTTCCTGATCAGGCCGATCTCGCCTTCGTCTGTCAGCGAAGCGGTGGCGGCGGCCAGCCGATTGCGGTCGAAATTGGCCTCGCCCAACTGTTCGCTCGCCTGCCGGAACACCGAATGGCAGCGCGCCGAGGCGTACTGCACGTAAAACACCGGATTGTCCTTCGACTGCTCGGTCACCTTGGCGAAGTCGAAATCGAGCGGCGCATCGTTCTTGCGGTAGAGCATCATGAAGCGGATCGGATCACGGCCGACCTCCTCCACCACTTCGCGCAGCGTCACGAAATCGCCCGACCGTTTCGACATGCGCACCGGTTCGCCGTCGCGAAACAGCTTCACCAACTGGCAAAGCAGCACGGTAAGCTTCACCTCGTCGCCGGCAATCGCCCGGGCGAGCGCTTCCAGGCGCTTCACATAACCGCCGTGATCGGCGCCAAGCACATAGATCAGCTCAACGAAGCCGCGATCGACCTTGTCCTTCAGATAGGCGACGTCGGCGGCGAAATAGGTGAAGGTGCCGTCGGACTTGACCAGCGGCCGATCGAGATCGTCGCCGACCGCCGTCGAGCGGAACAGCGTCTGCTCGCGATCTTCCCAATCGTCCGGCTTCTCGCCCTTGGGCGGCGGCAGCTTGCCCTTGTAGATATGGCCCTTGAGCGTCAGGTCGCTGATTGCCGAGCGGATTTTCCGAGCATTGTCCGCATGCAGCGTGCGTTCCGAGAAAAAAACGTCGTGATGCACGTTGAGCAGCGCCAAATCCTCGCGAATCATCGCCATCATCGCGTCGATCGTCCTGTCCTTGACGATGGCAAGCGCTTCCTCATCAGGCATCTGCAGCAAGGAGCGGCCGAATTCGCCTGCCAATGCCTGGCCAACCGGGATCAGATAATCGCCTGGATAAAGCCCGGCCGGAATCTCGCCGATCTCGTCGCCGAGCGCCTCGCGGTAACGCAGCATGACCGAGCGGCCGAGCACGTCGATCTGCGAACCAGCGTCGTTGATGACATATTCCTTGGTCACCTCATAACCGGCGAAGGCCATCAGATTGGCGAGTGCATCACCCACCACGGCGCCGCGGCAATGGCCGACATGCATCGGTCCGGTCGGATTGGCCGAGACATATTCAACGTTGGCCTTCCTGCCGCCGCCGACCGTCGAGCGGCCGTAGTTGCGGCCTTCGCCGAGCAGCGTGGTCAGATGCACCTGCCAGAACGCATCCTTGAGCCTGAGGTTGACGAAGCCCGGACCGGCAACCTCGGCGGCGGCGATGTCGGTGTCGGTGCGCAGCGCCTGCGCCAGCCTTTCAGCCAATACGCGTGGCGACTGGCCGGTCGGCTTGGCCAGCACCATTGCCGCATTGGTCGCCAGGTCGCCATGGCTGGCGTCGCGCGGCGGCTCGACGGCGATGCGCGATAGGTCCAGCGTACCGCCGTCCTTGTCTTTCAAATCAAGCGCTTCGACGGCTTTTATGATTCGCGCGTTGAAATCGGCGAAGATGTTCATTGGTGTGGCTCTGGCGGCTTTGCAGGGATCCGGCTCATCGGCCGGCAAAATCGAGCCCGCCCTAGCTCAATTCAGGCGTATGGTCAAACAAACGGCGGTGTTCCTTCAAAGCGTAGGTGTCCGTCATGCCCGCCAGGAAGTCGGCAACGCTGCGCGCCTTGATGCGATCGTCGGCCCGGTCGAGCCCTTCGCGCCAGCCATCGGGCATGGCGCGCGGATCGGCGAAATAGACGTCGAACAGGTCCCTGACGATCTGCTCGGCCTCGGTGCGCACGCGCATGACCTCTCTATGCCGGTAGAGATGCTTGTAGAGAAAGGCCTTCAATTCCTTTTCCGCGGCGGCCATTTCGGCGGAAAAGGTCACCATCGTCTCGCCTGCCGCCCTCACCGCATCGGCGCTCTCCGGCTTGATGCGCGCGAGGTTGGCGGTGGTCGACACGATGACATCTTCGACCATCATCGTGATCTGCCGTCGCATCAGTTCGTGCCCCGTCCTCACATCGTCCAGCGCCGGATAGCGCTGGCGCACGCCTGCCAGAATCGACCCCGGCAACGAGATCTTCTCCAGCATGTCCAGCGTCAGGAGCCCTGATCTCAGGCCGTCATCGATGTCATGGGTGTTGTAGGCGATGTCGTCGGCGATCGCCGCGCACTGCGCCTCGATGCCGGCGAAGCGGTCGAGTTCGAGGTCGTGCAACTCCGAATAGTCGCGGATCGCTTGCGGCACCGGCCCCTTCAGGCCCTTTCCCCTGGCGTCGGTCAGCGGTCCGTTGTGCTTGACCAATCCCTCCAGCGTTTCCCAGGTGAGGTTAAGCCCGTCGAACTCCGCGTAGCGGCTCTCCAGCCGCGTCACCACGCGCAGCGATTGCGCATTGTGGTCGAAGCCGCCCCAGGTGGCCATTTTCTCGTTCAGCGCGTCTTCGCCGGTATGGCCGAAGGGCGTGTGGCCGAAATCATGCACCAGCGCCACCGCCTCAGCCAGGTCCTCGTCGCCGCGTAGCGCCCGCGCCAGGGCGCGCGCAATCTGCGCGACCTCGATCGAATGGGTCAGCCGGGTGCGGTAATGGTCACCCTCATGCGCGACGAACACCTGCGTCTTGTGTTTCAGCCGGCGGAACGCCGTCGAGTGGATGATGCGGTCGCGGTCGCGCTGGAACGGCGTTCGGGTCGGGCTCTCCACCTCATCGAACAGCCGCCCGCGCGACTTTGCCGGATCGCAGGCATAGGCTGCACGCGGCCGATAGCCGAACCCGATGTCGCCCAACTCCTTGGTCATCGCCGATACCGCAGTTGACTTGCCCCCTCGCGCTTCATACCTATCATGTGAAACCGAAAGCAAGGTGACGCCCATGGGCGCTGATGCCAAGACTGCTATGAAAGTCGAGATGACCGACGCCGCCGCCAGTCGGATCGCCAAGATCGTATCTGGCGAAGCCGGCAAGAAGGCGCTGCGCGTTTCGGTCGAGGGCGGCGGCTGCTCCGGCTTTTCCTACAAGTTCGACCTGGTCGACACCCGCAACGATGACGACGTCGCCATTGAGAAAGACGGCGCCACCGTGCTGATCGACGACCTCTCGCTGATCTATATGGGCGGCTCGGTGATCGATTTCGTCGACGATCTGATGGGCCAGTCGTTCCAGATCAGGAACCCGAATGCGGTCGCCTCCTGCGGCTGCGGCACCAGCTTCAGCATCTAGAAATGCCTGCCATTGGCGCGGTCCGTCAGGTCGCGCTTTCAGCCGGGCGCGACCTCGATGCAACGCTGGCGTTCTGGCACGACGTGCTCGGCATGGCAGTCCACGTGCGCTTCGATCCGCCCGGCATCGCCTTCATCATGGCCGGCGACGTGCGGCTGCTGTTCACCGATGGCCTACCGGCCGGCACCGTCTATCTCGACATATCAGGTATCGACGATTTCCACGCCTCGGCAAAAGCCGCCGGTGTCCCCTTCACTGCGCCGCCGATGCTCGTCCATCGCGATACCGAAGGCCTGTTCGGGCCGGCAGGGGAAAGCGAATGGATGGCCTTCCTAAAGGACCCGGCAGGCAATACGATCGGCCTCGTCGAACGCCGGAAGCCGGAACAGCAATGAGGCCGTCATGAAAATCGTCACTTGGAACATCAACGGCGTTCGGGCCCGCCTTGGCAACTTGACCCATTGGCTGACCGAAAGCGCGCCCGATATCGCTTGCTTGCAGGAGATCAAGACGGTCGACGAGCAGTTTCCGCGGGCCGAGATCGAAGCGCTTGGCTACAATGTCGAAACCCACGGCCAAAAGGGTTTCAACGGCGTCGCCATCCTGTCAAAGCTGCGCTTCGACGAAGTCATCAGAGGCCTGCCGGGCGACGATGCCGACGAGCAGGCGCGTTTCATCGAGGGAGTGTTTTCGACCGACAGTGGCGCGTTACGCGTTGCCTCGCTCTATTTGCCGAACGGCAACCCGATCGAAGACGAGAAGAAATTCTCCTACAAACTGTCCTGGATGGCGCGGCTGGAGCGTTGGGCCGAAGAACGGCTCGCGCTCGAAGAGGCGCTGGTGCTGGCCGGGGACTACAATGTCATACCGGAACCGACCGACGCAAAATTTCCGGAGAACTGGCTGGGCGATGCGCTGTTCCAGCCGCAGACGAGGCAGGCGTTCCGACGGCTGAAGAATCTCGGCTTCACCGAAGCCGTGCGCGCAGTCACCGACGCGCCGGACACCTATACATTCTGGGACTATCAGGCCGGCGCCTGGCAGAAGAACAACGGCATCCGGATCGATCACTTGCTGCTTTCGCCCGAAGCTGCCAACCGCTTTTCCTCAGCCTCGATCGAAAAGCACGTGCGCGCCTGGGAAAAACCCTCCGACCACGTGCCGGTGGCCGTCGAACTGGCCTTTGCGCCAATCTGATCATTTCGAGGTTCGAATCGCCCGGATTTACGGCCGATAGACCGTCATATCGCCACAATCCAGGGTTCCGCTGCAATTCGGGTTCGGCTGGGATTCAGGATGACGATCAGGTTTGCGCTTTGCCCATGTGCTGCGGCGCTCGTCCTCGCGGCGACCCCTGCTTTTGCCAATGCGGAATGCCTGGCCAACGGAAAATCATTCCAGATCGGCCAGGTCGCCTGCCTGACGCTTTCCGGCCAGAGCCACCTCGCCCGTTGCGACATGGTTCTCAACAACACGTCGTGGACAAAGATTCGGGACGATTGTCCGGAAAATACGCCGCCGCGTCCGCACGCGACGCCAATCTCGACACCGGCGCCAAGCCCGGTGCCGGCGGAGCCCATCGAGAACTGATTATTTGCGCGGCGCAAAGCTTCGGAAACTGAAACTCGCCACTTTAAAGAGTTCCAGTTCAATCCTCAGCGAGCGCCAATCCTACTGGTCGCCGCTACCTTTGGTGAGGATGTCATCGGCCAGTGAAATCGCGGTGCGGCGGTCGGCCTCGCCCGCGGCGGCAAACGCTTCTTCCTGCATGCCGCGAATCCATGGCTGGTCCGAAGGTGAAGCCCGCTCAAGTGCCGCGGTCATCATTGCCAGCCCCCGAACGATCTTGCCGCTCTGGAAGAGCAGGTTACCGAGCGTCGCCTGCGCGCCGGCATGGCCCTTTTCCGCAGCGAGCTGGAACCAACGTCCGGCCTGCTTGATGCTGGCCTTGACGCCGCCCTTGCCGTTCAGGAAGATTTGGCCCATCTCGAACTGCGCATTCGGGTTGCGGTAGTTGGCGGCGGCGCGCATGTAATATTCTTGGGCCGCCACCTCGTTCTCTGTGATGGGGCTGCCGGGGATGCCCTTCCTCAGATAATCGCCGAGCGCCACGAGCGCATCCGATACATAGCTCTCTTCCGGCGAACCGGGCTCGACGTCCTGATCGACGATCTCCGAGAAGAACTTGAACGCCGCGTAGTCATCGCGCTCTACGCCGTCGCCCTCGGCATACATACGCGCAAGCTTCCAGGTGGCGCCGATCTGGCCGTTTTCGGCCGCGTATTTATAAGCCTCCGCAGCCTGTTCCTTGCGGCCGTTCTTGTAGGCGGAGAAGCCGAACTGGAACACCGCCCACGGGCTAGACTGCGGCTTCACGCCGGTCTTGTCGTCGAACACCTTGTCGTCGAAGGCCATGGCCTGGCCCGCGGCGCCCAAGGTCGCGCCAAAAGTGGCGATCGCGACCAGTGCCGAAAAGACAGACAACCTCAGCAACTCAGATATCCGCATAACAATGTGTTTCTTTGGCACCACCGGGATGGGTAACCGCGCCGTCGCGGGCAGGCCCTACCGTTTGTGCATATTTCCAGATCGCGCCCGACTGATAGTCGGTTGCGCGCGCCTTCCATGCCTTTGCTCTGGTCGCCAGTTCGGTGTCGGACAGATCAACCTCGATCGTGCCGTTCACCGCGTCGATCGAGATCAAATCGCCATCCCTGAGCAGCCCGATGGGACCACCCACGGCGGCTTCCGGCCCGACATGGCCGATGCAGAAACCGCGTGTCGCGCCCGAAAAGCGTCCGTCGGTGATGAGAGCCACCTTGCCGCCCATGCCCTGTCCATAGAGAGCCGCCGTCGTCGATAGCATTTCCCGCATGCCCGGACCGCCGCGCGGCCCCTCGTAGCGGATGACGAGGACTTCGCCCTCGCTGTAGCTGCGATCCGTAACCGCCTGGAAACATTCCTCTTCCGAATCGAAGCAGCGCGCCGGGCCGGAGAATTTCAGCTCCGACATGCCTGCGACCTTCACGATCGCGCCTTCGGGGGCAAGGTTTCCCTTCAGACCCACGACACCACCCGTTTGGGTGATTGGTCGATTGGCTGGACGGACCACATCCTGGCTATCATTCCAGGCTACGTGCTCCATATTTTCGGCTAAAGTGCGGCCGGTCACTGTCAGGCAGTCGCCATGCAGATAGCCGTGGTCGAGCAACGTCTTCATCAAAAGCGGAATGCCGCCGGCCTCGAACATGTCCTTGGCGACATATTTGCCGCCCGGCTTCAGATCGGCGATGTAAGGCGTCTTCTCGAAGATCCTGGCCACGTCGAAGAGGTCGAACTTTATTCCGGCCTCATGCGCGATCGCCGGCAAATGCAGCGCAGCGTTGGTCGAGCCGCCGGTGGCCGAAACCACGGTTGCCGCATTCTCCAGCGCCTTCAGCGTGACGATGTCGCGCGGACGGATATTCTTTGCGATCAGCTCCATGATCTTTTCGCCAGAGGCGAAATTGAAACGGTCGCGCATCTCGTAGGGCGCCGGTGCCCCGCAGGAATAAGGCAGCGCCAGGCCAATAGCCTCGGCGACGGTGGCCATGGTGTTGGCGGTGAACTGAGCACCGCAAGAGCCGGCCGACGGACAAGCGGCTTGCTCGATTTCGAGCAGTTCAGCGTCGCCGATCGTGCCGACCGAGTGCTGGCCGACAGCCTCGAACACGTCCTGCACGGTGATCTGCCGGCCCTTGTAGGAACCGGGCAGGATCGAGCCGCCATAAATGAAGATCGACGGCACGTTGAGCCGCACCATGGCCATCATCATGCCGGGCAGCGACTTGTCACAACCGGCAAGGCCGACCAGCGCGTCGTAACAGTGGCCGCGCATGGTGAGTTCGACGGAATCGGCGATGACCTCGCGCGACACCAGCGACGATTTCATGCCCTGGTGGCCCATGGCGATGCCGTCCGTGACGGTAATGGTGCAGAATTCCCGCGGCGTGCCGTTAGCCGCGGCGACGCCCTTTTTGACCACCTGCGCCTGACGCATCAGCGAGATGTTGCAGGGTGCCGCCTCGTTCCAGCAACTCGCGACGCCGACCAGCGGCTGTGCGATCTCGGCCGCCGATAATCCCATCGCATAGAGATAGGAGCGGTGCGGCGCGCGCGCCGGACCGACGGTCACATAGCGGCTGGGCAGCTTGGCCTTGGAGATGACTTTGACGTCCATGCTCTTCCTTGCCGCTGGCGGTGCGGCCTGCCCCTTTGCCTTTTGGCCCGAGACGAATTCGAGGTGCGCCGGGTTTATGGCGGGAAATAGGCAATGTTCCCGGGCACCACTGTGGCGCGACCGATGCGCAGGAACTGTTGCCGAAACGTCACAATGGTAGAAGGCAGCGGGATACCGCGTGTTTGCAATGATTGACGGATGCCATCGGCTTGGGACCGGCAGCCAGAAAGCCCATTCAACCAAAAAGGCCGGGCAGTGCCCGGCCTTTTTATCGTTTAATTTTAGTAGCCTACCACTTGACCTTGAAGGAAGCTGAAAGGGCGGTCACGAGATCGTTGCCGAAATCGTATGAGACGTCTGTGCCGTGAGGAATGCCGTCCTTATCAAGGACCACGCCGACCGATCCACTGGTCAGTATGCCGACGGCACCGCCGAAGCGGACTTCGACGTTTTTGTTGGGCGAAAAGGACGCGCCGGCACCAACCGTCCAGGTATCGGTTTGGGTGCTCAAGCCCGTGGTCGTTCCGCGATCCCAGGTAAGCGTCGCTGCAGCGCTCCAGCGGTCGTTGAACTTGTGGCCGATACCGCCGGAGACGGTCCATCCGTCGCGAT
Organism: Mesorhizobium sp. M0938; assembly: GCF_040319125.1. NCBI lineage: Bacteria > Pseudomonadati > Pseudomonadota > Alphaproteobacteria > Hyphomicrobiales > Phyllobacteriaceae > Mesorhizobium > Mesorhizobium sp. M0938. The sequence goes on from NZ_JAMYNS010000006.1 coordinate 12,173, forward strand.
AGAGCAGATCCAGAGACGTGACGAAGCTCGGCCCCCCGTAGGTACAGGGAACCGGAGCGCCGACGGCGCAGAAATTGACAATCTGCAGCACACTCCAGTCGACCCACTTCACCGACCCGAAGGCAAGCCAGTCCGGAGCAATGCCCGACTGGACCTTGAACTCGACCGACTGCGGCATGCTCGCCGTACCGATCACAGGAATTACACCCCGGCCAACCTGCGTAAGATCGACGTCCCCGGTCACGTCTCCCAAATCAACGGCGCTGTTGTAGACCAAGCTGGCACGGAGCGCGATTTCCGGAATCTCATAAGCGGCGCCGATGCGCCAGCCAACCCCGTTGCCTTCGAGGTCGATCCGACCTACGCCGGAGAGGGGCACAGGAAGGCCAGTAAAATCTTGGACTAACCGCTCCTTGAAGCCACTGATATCCTGGTAGAACACACCGCCAATGAAGCGAAACTGACCTTTGCCCACATCCATCTTGTAGGAGCAGGTGCCTGCAAAATTTTCGCTTTTGATCTTGGTTTCGATATTGCTGTTGGCGCCTGCCCAATTCAGACCGGGGGCCGAATGGATCCCCCAAGGCTGAGAATAATCGCCCATGCAATCGAGGTGGGGGCCGACTCCAACCTTGATTCCCATGCGGGGAACAAAATAGCTCTCCGAGTCATCGGCAGAACTGGACCGAGAGTTCAAATCGCCACCGCCAGGACCAGTACCGGGTGGTGGAAAACCACTGCTAGTATCTGTGTCTACGGCATTCTTGATCTTCCGTTCCGGCATCACATAAGTGCCCGAAAGCTCCCCGGCGACAGGCGCCGGATCGAAAAGCAGATCGATGTTGTAGCCGCTGCGCTCGAGGCCGCCGGCATGCGCCGCCCCGATCAAAGCCAGCGAAAAGCACCCTGCCCCCAGCAGCGCTTTCAGACGCAAATTGTTCATGAATGTCCTCCCCGAATACGAGTGGATCAAGCTAGAACCAATTCAGGTTAACGGCGCAACAATGAATTCTCGATGTGTACACGTACGCCTTGGCCGACCGCATTTTCGACAAAGTTGCAGCTTTCGCCGCAAAGCCGGAAAACGGCCTGTTTGGACATAAATCGACGAAAAAATTCGGAAAACTCGCACAGAACGAGGCAAAAATGGGCCATTTTGCGAAAACCAGACCCATTGTTACATTATGGCAACAATGGGCCCAAAAGATTCCGTTTACGTCAAGATTTACGCCGCGGAATGCCTATTTTCGTGGCAGAAAGCCCTGTCCGGAAGCAGATCAAAAGACTCGCGAATCCGCAGATCAAAGGACTCGCGAATCCGGAGCAACGGACCAAACCGGAACGCCGGTTTGGGACAGTTCGATGCTCAGACAATCCGGTGCCCGAACCTAAAGACAGGATCAACCGGCTTCGCGCACTCGTGTCAGCGCCACGGAAAGTTTTTCTTGCGCTTCGCGATAATCGGTGAGCTTTTCGCGCTCGGCTTCCACCACATCTTCCGGTGCGTTGGCGACGAACTTCTCGTTGGACAGCTTCTTGTGCAGGCGGGCGATCTCTTCGGTCACCTTGGCCAATTCCTTCTGCAGCCGTGCTGCCTCGGCAGCAAGGTCGATCAGGCTGCCGAGCGGCAAGCAGATTGTCGCCTCGTTGAGCACGATCTGCGCGGAGCCCTTGGGCGCCGTATCGACCAGCGAGATGTCGCCGACCCGCGCCAGCCGCTTGATAGCCGATGCCTGGCGTTCAAGCCTTTCCCGGGTCGTGACATTGGCGCCGATCACCATCAAGGGCGCGATCGCCGCCGGCGGCACGTTCATCTCCGAGCGCACGGAGCGGATACCTGAGACGAGGTCGATCAGCCAGTTGATGTCGGCGGCCGCTGCCTCGTCCTCGAAATCGGGCGACGGCCAAGCGGCATGGCAAAGCAGCGACGGCCGTTGCTTGCCCTCGCCTGATGTCTCAGCCCAAAGTTCCTCGGTCATGAACGGCATCATCGGGTGCAGCAGCTTGTAGATCTCGTCAAGCACGAAGGCGACGCAAGCTCTGCTCTCGGCCTTGGCAGCCTCGTCCGAGCCCATGAAGACCGGCTTCAGCAGTTCCAGGTACCAGTCGCAGAACAGGTTCCAGACGAAGCGATAGGCCGCACCCGCCGCCTCGTTGAAGCGGTATGAGGTGATGCCATCGGTGATCTCGCGTGCGGCCCGCGTCAGTTCGGTCAGGATCCAGCGGTTGACCGCCAGCTTGGCATCGTTCAGCCAGAAATCGTCGTTTCTCGCGACCTCGTTCATCTCGGCAAAGCGCGTTGCGTTCCACAGCTTGGTGCCGAAGTTGCGGTAGCCGGCGATACGGGCCGGGTCGAGCTTCACGTCGCGCCCTTGCGCCGCCATCACCGTCAGCGTGAAGCGCAGCGCGTCGGCGCCGTATTCGTCGATGAGATCGAGCGGGTCGATGACGTTGCCTTTCGACTTCGACATTTTTTGCCCGTTCTTGTCGCGTACCAGCGCGTGCATATAGACGGTATGGAACGGCTCCTCGTCCATGAAATGCAGGCCCATCATCATCATGCGAGCGACCCAGAAGAAGATCAGGTCGAAGCCGGTCACCAGCACGTCGGTTTGGTAGTAGGTCTTCAGCTCCGGCGTCTTTTCCGGCCAGCCGAGCGTCGAGAACGGCCACAGCGCCGACGAGAACCATGTGTCGAGCACGTCCTCGTCGCGGGTCAGGATCTCGCCCGGCTTGAAGTTTTCAAGCTTGTCCTCGACCCAGGCCTTCCACGGCCCTTCCAAAGCCAGATAATATTCAACCGCGGCTCCGAGCGCCTCCTCTTCGGTCTTCTCGACGAAGACATGCCCGTCCGGCCCGTACCAGGCCGGAATCTGGTGTCCCCACCAGAGTTGGCGCGAAATGCACCAGGGTTCGATGTTTTCCATCCATTGGAAGTAAGTCTTCTCCCAGCTGCCGGGTATGATCTTGGTGCGGCCTTCGCGCACGGATGCGATCGCCGGCTTGGCGAGTTCGGCCGCATTGACATACCATTGGTCGGTCAGCAGCGGCTCGATCGGCACGCCGCCGCGATCGCCATGCGGCACGGCGTGACGATGCGGCTCGACCTTTTCGAGGAAACCGCCCGCCTCCATCAGCTCGACGATCTTTTTGCGTGCCACGAAACGATCGAGGCCGTTGAGTTCATCCCAAACGGCCTGGCGCTCGGGCGTCACCTCCAGCCCGGCGAGAAAATCCTCATTGTCGGTCAGGTTCACCGCCGCCTCGACGGTGAGAATGTTGATCGCCGGCAGCCTGTGGCGCTTGCCGACCTCAAAGTCGTTGAAATCATGCGCCGGCGTGATCTTGACCGCGCCGCTACCCTTTTCAGGATCGGAATAGTCGTCCGCCACCACCGGAATCTTGCGGCCGACGATCGGCAAGACGAGGTTCTTGCCGACCAGATGCCGAAAACGCTCGTCCTCTGGATGCACCGCCACAGCGGTGTCGCCGAGCATCGTTTCGGGACGCGTCGTCGCCACAGTGATGAAGGTCTCAGGGTTTTCCGGATCGAAGGCCACGCCCTCGACCGGATAGCGGAAATGCCAGAGATTGCCGTTGACCTCCTGCTGCTCGACCTCAAGGTCGGAGATCGCAGTGAGCAGCTTTGGGTCCCAGTTCACAAGGCGCTTGTCCTTGTAGATCAGGCCTTCCTTGTAGAGCGTGACGAACACCTCGAGCACCGCCTTGGATAGGCCCTCGTCCATGGTGAAACGCTCTCGGCTCCAGTCGGCCGAGGCGCCGAGCCGCTTCAGCTGGTTGAAAATCGCGCCGCCGGATTCAGCCTTCCACTCCCAGACGTTGTCGATGAACTCATCGCGCGTCAGGTCGCGGCGGTGGATCTGCTTTTCCATGAGCTGGCGCTCGACCACCATCTGGGTGGCGATGCCGGCATGGTCCATGCCGGGCTGCCACAACACGTTCTTGCCGCGCATACGCTCGAAGCGCACCAGAATGTCCTGCAGCGTGTTGTTGAGCGCGTGGCCCATATGCAGCGAGCCGGTGACGTTCGGCGGCGGGATGACGATGGTGAAGGCTTCCGCGCCCTCTTCGGCGCCTGCGCCGGCGCGAAAGGCGTCGGCCTCCTCCCAGATTCTGGCGATCTTCGGCTCGACGATTTTGGCGTCGTAGGTTTTTTCGAGCATGGAAAGAGGTCCGAGCTGTCGGGAGATGTTGGTTCGGTGTAAATCGGAAGGCAGTTGGCAAGTCAACCGCAAGCGAGCGGCAGACAGCGGTGGCTAATAGATAGCGCCTGGATAGTTCGAGACAACTCACCGAAGTGATCATCGCGGGGCAATCGCTTCAGGTTTGCGCTGCTCCTTGGCCCGCCGGGCATCTCTCCCCCGCATAGTGACGGGAGAAAGAAGCCCGCAGGCGATGAAGGGCAGTTCAATAAAACGCCGCCCGGAGGCGGCGTTTTGTCCTAGACTGGTCTCTGAAATTATTGCGCGCCGCGCGCCACGCGCTCGATTTCCTCGCGCACCAGCCGCTCGACCAGCGTTGGCAGATTGTTGTCCAGCCAATCCTGCAGCATGGGCCTGAGCATCTCTTCGGCCATCTCGTCGAAGGTTTTCTTGCTGCGGCTGGCGAACGCATCGGAAAGCTCGCCGAAGGCGGCGGCAACCTGCCGGCCCGTATGTTCGGAAAGGATTGCCGGACGAGTGGACGATGCCTCGTTTGCCGCCGGACGCGTCAACCCGCTTCGTGGCGGCTCCGGCTCGAAAGCAGATTCGGCCGCATCCCCAATAGCCTCGGCCCTGTCTGGGGTCCTGTCCGGCTTGGCCACGCTCATCGCCTCGCCGACTGCGGCGATCTCACGCCGCCAGTCGGAAACGATCCTGTCGGTCGTCTCCGCAGCGGTCTCTGTCGCAGGCGCATCCGGCTTGGCGGCCGGCGCCGGATCGACGGCGCCCCCGGCAAGCGTCACCGGAGCTTTGAGCGGATCCGTATCGGAACGCATTGGCGGCTGCATGCGCGCGACGGCGGGCTCGACGGCCGACGATAGCGCCTGCACCTCGGCCAGCGTGGCCGGCTTTCTCGCGTCAAATCCCGGACGCAATTCGGCGTGAAACGCACCCACCTCCGGCTGCGCCTCGCCTGCCTCCGGCAGCGCCTTGCCTGCCTGCCGTGCCGCGCCGCCTGTCGCCGACGCTGGCATCGCAACCGACGCAAGATCCTGCAGCAGATCGTCCGCCTCGTCCGGCTGCTTGCGACCGGTATCGTTGTCTTCGATAATCCTCCGGATGGAAGCCAGTATTTCTTCCATGGAAGGTTCGCGCTGCACGCTGCTTGCCGTTGCCATCGTCACATCCGCCGCCCTTGTGACTCGTTGCAGATTTCCTGTCCGGCCAAGCCGGATTCGAATCATGGCGACAGCGTAACCCACGGATCGCCCTACGAGAATCCCCAAACTGAGGGCGTATCGGATTTCAACAGATTAGAGCCCGCGCATTCCTTGGGAACGCGCGGGCTCTAATGCCGGAAATTGGACGGAATTTGGAACTGGTGGAGCGATCAGCGGCCGTCTGGCGTGCGCAGGCCGATCCACTTGTCCTTGACCGCATTGTAATGTTCTTCGGGCTTGTATTTCGCCACCTTAAGGGCGAGACGATCGACAGACAGACGACCGACCGCCGACAGGATGGCATAGCTCGCCACCACCAAATCGCGTTCGGAACTGGCCTGGTTGATCTTGGCGGTGATGAGAGTGGCCTGGGCGTTGAGAACGTCGAGCGTGGTGCGCTGGCCGACATTGCGCTCCTCGATGACGCCGCTCAAGGCAAGCTGCGCGGCGGCGATCACCTGCCTGTTGGCCACCACGGTCTGCTGAGCGGCAGTATATTGCGTCCATGCCGAGGTCACGGCTTGCCGCACAGTGTCGCGGCTGACATCGACCTCTATCCGGGCCTGGCTGAGCGATTCCTTGTTCTGACGCACTATCGCCGAGGTCCGGCCGCCCGAATAGATCGGTATAGTCAACGTGGCGCCGATGCTGGCCGAATTGGTTGTACCATCCTGCCCTGTATCGGCAGAGCCCGGAGCCGTTCTGCGAAAGGCGCTGGAAACGCCGGCGGAAGCCGAAAGCTGCGGCAGCAGCGCGCCTTCCGCCGATTTCACCGAAAACGCCGCCGCGTCGACCAGATGCTGGGTGGCGAGGATGGCCGGGTGCTCGCTGGATGCGATCGCGATTGCCGCATCGAGGTTCGACGGCAACAGCTTCGACAGCGGCGAAGCGGCCCTGAGCCTGCCCGGCTCGTCACCGACGATCTGGCGATAGGTCGCAGCGCTTGCCAGTGCCTGCGCGCGGGCGGCGGCCAGTTCCGCCACGGCGGAGGAACGCTCGGCATCAGCTTGAGCCACGTCGGTGCGGGTGCCTTCGCCGACCTCGAAGCGCGAACGCGCGGCGCGCGCCTGCTCGGTCAGGAACTGCAGGTTCTGCTCCGTCAGCACCGCCACTTGGCGGTCGCGGATCACGTCCATGTAGGCGCTTGCCGCGTTGAACAGAATGTTCTCTTCGGTGTTGCGCAGGCTCTCGACCGAGGCGCGGACCTGCGATTCGGCGGCGGCGACATTGTTCCTGGTCTGAAAGCCATCGAACAGGGTCTGGTCGATCTGGACGCCGAAGTTACCGGTGGTCAATGAGATGTTTCGGTTCGACCCCCTACGGGCATCGAAATGGCTTCTGGAGAAGTCGATGTCCGCGGATCCGTTGATGGTCGGGCGCCAGCCGGATTTGGCGATGGCAACGCCCTCGTCGGTAACGCGGACGCCGGCGCGGGCTGAATTGAGCTGGGAATTGTTCTGGTAGGCTTTTGAAAGTGCGCCAAGAATGGTTTCCGCCGAGGCGGCCACTGGAGAAAGCGCGGTCGCGGAGACAAGGACGGCGGTAAAAAGACTCTTGCGTAAAGACGGCACGTTATTCCCTCATTCGTTTTGCATGGGAACCACACCGCGCCGGCTCCTGCCATTCGAGCAGCCGGCGCGATGTGTTTCAGGTTCCCTGCTGTCAGCCCCCAAGAGTACCCCAGTCATGCGGATCAGCAACGATTGTTCAAACGCAAGCGAACATGACAACGCCTTTGCTGCAAGCCAAAATCATTCAGAACTCAAACGCACGGATACGTTCAAATCCCGGTAGTGGCTTAATTGCCGCATTAAATGCGCCTCTTCCGGTTACAACCCCCCCTGTCTTAAAAAATAATCGGGCTACACCCGAATTCCCCTGTCCTTCGACGGCGATGAGACGGCCGCCTTCGGCAAGCTGGTCGAGCAGCGCCGCCGGCACCTTTTCGACACTGCCGCCAATGAAAATGACGTCGTAGGGCGCCCCCGCGGCATGGCCCTCTGGCAGCGATCCCTTGACCACGGTGACATTGTCGCAGCCCAGCGCCGAAAGCGTCGACATGGCGGTCTCGGCCAATGCAGGATCGCTTTCCAGCGCAACGACCGACTTTGCCAGCCGCGACAGGATCGCCGCAGCATAGCCGGTGCCGCAGCCGACATCGAGCGCCGAATCGCCCGGGTCAATTTCGGCCAATTGCATCAGCTTGGCCAGCGGCGAAGGCTCCATGAGATAGCGTGGGCCATCCGCTCCATTGGCAATGCGAATGTCCTCGTCGATATAGGCGAGATCGCGCTGGCCGGGGGCGACAAAGGCCTCGCGCGGCACGGCAAGCATTGCGTCGAGCAACGGTGCGCTGGTCACGTCGGTGGTGCGGACCTGGCCATCGACCATTTTTACCCGGCGTTCGGCAAAATCAGCGCTCATGTTCCAACCAATCCGCCCAAAACCAATCTGCTTGCCGCGCCAAGACCGCGGCTCATTTCGACCGGAACTCAAGCTCCCTGGCGCTGGTGCGCGGGAGCTTGGGTAATTGGAGGCCTCGCCCGGAATCGAACCGGGGTGCAAGGATTTGCAGTCCTCTGCGTAACCACTCCGCCACGAGGCCTCATTGCTCCCGGCGTTCCACCCGGTTCCAATAGGTTGCGGCGAAAATGCCGTCAAGCGGCCATGGTGCATTCCGGACGGTTTCCCCTGGGCCATGTTGCCACGTGTCGAATCGTCGACATACATGCTGCATCTAGTACATTAGTTAAGCGTTAAGTACGGAATATGGCAAAGGAAAGTCTGGTGCCCGGATCTTACGATGGGTAAGCAGAAGGTTCCGCCGTTCTGAAGGAGAATTGCGCCAGCTGGGACAGCGCTCCGGGCATTAGCCGGGTTTAGGTCGAGCCGGAAAGACGCCCCATCCCGGAGGCTTACCACGCGGTGCAAACCGTCAGTTCGGCCGCCGCCGCCGCCGTTCCCACCACACGACGAGCCGGCGCCGATGACGGCGCACCAGGGCAAACTCGTAGGAGAGCACCAGCAACCCAACCGGTATCATCCAGAAGCCCAGCAGCGGCAGGAAGCCAAGAATGCCGCCGAAAATCAGCACGGCGCCGATCGCAATCCTGAGGCCGCGCGAGCGCGGCATCGTGAACTGACGGCCGAAGATCGATATTTTGCGTGCCGGTGGATGGTTGTGGCTTGCTGCGCTCATGTCTGGTTGGCGGGTCCGTTCGGGCAAAGTAAAAGCACCAGCTAACAAAAGCCGCAACCGCTTTTCGGTTCCGCGCTTCCTGTCAGACGGCTCATATGAGGCCGCCCGCACATGATTGCCAGAAATCGGGGCGTGAAAAAGCGCCGAAAAAAACGAAATGCTTCTTTGCAAAGCCGAAACGGGTTTGCTATAGGCTGCGCCACTCACATGAGAGCCTCTGTTCCCCGGTAGCTCAGTGGTAGAGCAACCGGCTGTTAACCGGTTGGTCGCTGGTTCGAATCCGGCCCGGGGAGCCAACAATTTCAAAGACTTAGCTTTCCGAAGAAATTGCCCATCCCTTTCGGGGCAGCATCTGGGCAACATGGCTAGAGGGAATCGGCCGTTCTACCGGGTCTTCATCGCCACCAAGCACGAAGCGGCTGTTCAACAGATCGAAGCCGCGATTGCTGCGTTTCACGCTGGGCAGTTTGCCGTCACTGTGACGCTGGCAGGAGCTGCCGACGACACGGGCCTGAGAAGACGGGCTGCCTTTGGGCTTCCATTCGGGACAACCCATCTCGCCTATCGAGGAAAACAAAGTCTGGATCCGGCCTCTCAACGAGACGCGTGACTGGCTGAAGCATGATAGGCCTGAGCAAACGCGCGCTTTGGTCGCCTTTGAGACTGATGCGCATGCATTGGCTCGCAAAACCGCGATTTCAATTAGCTGACGCTTAATTAGTTCCAATTTTAACGAAACGTTGACCGCGCTGTCCTATTCTGGGACAGCGCGGTTAACCCCAAAGGCTGCGCAGGCGGCTCCGGCAATTCAGCAACCCGCCTCACTGCCGGAGCCGCTTCCACACTACCCTTTTAGAATACCACCAATGGTTCAACCAACTGTTACCGCACGTGCTTTCCAGTGCGCTTTCCCAGTCGTTAAAGTTTAATGGAACAGGGCATCGCCTCCACGGTTTGAGCGTGCTTGAACGTGTTTAAAAGCCAGCTTAGTACTTCTTAATCATTTGGGTCAGAATGTAATTCCTCTCCAGTTTTCAATGACAATTGATAATGCCAGACAAGAACGCGCTGAACACAACGGATGGCGGCGAATGGACAATACCCTGGCGCTTGGTGATAGTGGCGGCGGCGGCGGTTAAAGTTGTGATGCTCTTAGCCGCGCTGTTCGTCGCGCAAATTCGTGGTCTGGACGCTTGGATCTTTTATCGAGATCCATCTGCAGCCGCCGAAGTCGCCTTCTATACGGGGTGGATTTCGTCCCTAGGCGCTTCACTATGGATCGGCTCCGGCGCGGCGACCCTGTTTGCTGGCCTGCTCACGCACCGATGGGATTGCACGTTTCTCGGCGGCCTTACCCTGCTCTTGGGCCTTGATGACCTGTTGTTGATCCACGAGGAGGTGCTGCCCATTGTTGCGGTACCAGAGATCGTTGCGATGATTGCCTACGCCGCCGCCGGGTTGTTCTGGTTCTTTCGGCTGCGACGGAAGACATTCGACGGCACGATCGTATTTGTAGTTGCAGGCTTCCTACTCGCGATGTCAGCATCGATCGACCAGCTGGGAGAACTGTTTCCTACCCCGGGTTCGGCGGTCGCCATCGCCGAAGACGCCGTTAAAGAGCTTGGGATCTTCCTTTGGGCGGCAGGTGCCATTGGATACGCGGCGATGGTGACACGATTGGGCCGCCCGTGGGTAGATCCAGCCAACCCCAACTCTACAGGCTGACTGCCGCACACGCCCGCATCTAGCGCGCCAACGCGTCGGCTGAAGCAGCCGTCGAGATGTTTTGTCAGAGTCGCTCCTCAACTATTCGAAAGAATAGGTGAAACCGCCTTCGGAGGCACCAACAGTCACCTTTGTCATTTTTTTGCCCTCGAGCGACCGGTTCAGCACCCCGCGACTTAATTCCGGTAGAAGCGTGTTCGTCAGAATGGCATCGATCATGCGGCCGCCGGATTCGATCTCGGTGCAGCGGGCCTTGACCAGGTCCATGACACCGTCGCCGATCACCAACTCGGCATCGTTGGTTGCCCGCAGCCGGCGGGCGATCTTGGCAAACTGGTGCCGGGTGATTGATTCGATCATCGTGTCCGAAAGCGGGTAGTAAGGAATAGTCACGACACGGCCAAGGAAGGCCGCCGGGAAGACCTTCAGCAGCGGGCTGCGCAGGGCGGTGTCGAGATCTTGGAGCCCGGAGCGGACGGTGCCGTTCCTGGTCCGATCCATGATGACCTCGGAGCCGACATTGGAGGTGAGCAGGATCAGCGTGTTCTTGAAATCGATCCGGCGGCCCTCGCTGTCGTCCATCATTCCCTTGTCGAAAACCTGGAAGAAGATTTCGTGCACGTCCGGATGCGCCTTCTCGACCTCGTCGAGCAGGATCACCGAATAGGGCTTGCGTCGCACCGCCTCGGTCAGGATGCCACCCTTGCCATAGCCGACATATCCGGGCGGTGCGCCTTTCAGGGTGGAGACCGTATGCGCCTCCTGGAATTCGGACATGTTGATCGAGATGAGGTTCTGCTCGCCGCCGTAAAGCGTCTCGGCCAAGGCCAGCGCGGTCTCGGTCTTGCCCACGCCCGATGGACCGCAGAGCAGAAAGACCCCCACTGGTTTTTCGGGCGCGCCGAGCCCGGCGCGGCTGGTCTGCACGCGCCTGGCGATCATCTCCATGGCGTGATCCTGGCCGACCACGCGTTCGGACAGAGTGGCGGCGAGCCGTAGCGCCTTTTCGGTCTGGCTCGACAGCATCCTGCCAGTGGGAATCCCAGTCCAGTCCTGGACCACGGCAGCCACAGCGTTGCGGTCGACTGACGGCAGGATCAGCGGCGTCTCACCCTGCGCTTCGGCCAGTTCGGCCATCAGTTCCCGCAGCCGCGCGAGGTCAGCAGCCGGATCGGGTGGAGAAGGACCGGCAGTGGCCGTTGCACCCTCATCAGTTTCAGGTGTTCCGATCTCAGGCGCATCGGCGCCTGCTGTTTCGACGACCGCCTCCGGAGTCTCCACCGCATCGAGCGGCACACCCTCGCCGCGCAGCCTGGCGCGCAATTCGAGTATCTCGCCAACCAGCGCCTTTTCCCGATCCCAGCGTTCCTGCGCGGCGGCAAGCGTGCCTTCGGTTTCGGCAAGTCCGACGTCGACCCGAGCCTGCCGGTCGGTCACCTCGATACCAATCGCCGCCTCGCGGCCGATGATGCCGCGCTCGACCTCCAGTGCCTGACGGCGGCGCAGAATATCCTCGACCTCGGCCGGGGTGGCATGCTGCGAAATCGCGACACGGGCGCAGGCAGTGTCGAGAAGGCTCACCGCCTTGTCCGGTAATTGCCGCGCCGGGATATAGCGGTGCGACAGGCCGACCGCCGCCTCGATCGCCTCATCGAGTATCTGCACCTTGTGGTGTTGCTCCAACACGCCGGCCACACCGCGCAACATGAGAACGGCCACCGCCTCAGACGGCTCGTCGATCTTGACCACCTGGAAGCGGCGTGTCAGCGCGGGGTCTTTCTCGATGTGCTGCTTATATTCGGCCCATGTCGTTGCCGCGATGGTGCGAAGTTCGCCGCGCGCCAGCGCCGGTTTCAGCAGATTGGCAGCATCGCCCGTTCCGGCCGCCCCGCCCGCGCCGATCAAGGTATGGGCCTCGTCGATAAACAGGATGACTGGCGTCTCGGAAGATTGAACCTCGTCGATGACCGCCTTCAGCCGCTTTTCGAACTCGCCCTTTACGCTTGCGCCTGCCTGCATCAATCCGACGTCGAGCATGCGCACGCTGACGCCTTGCAGCGTCGGCGGCACGTCGCCCTCGGCAATGCGCAAGGCAAACCCCTCGACCACAGCTGTCTTGCCGACGCCGGCCTCGCCGGTCAGGATCGGGTTGTTTTGCCGGCGTCGCATCAGGATATCGACGATCTGCCTGATCTCCGGATCACGGCCGACGACCGGATCGATCTTGCCGTCGCGGGCGCGCTGGGTCAGATCGGTGGCATATTTCGCCAGCGCCGAGTCGCCTCCCGGGGCCCGCCGAGGCGTCTCGACGGCGGGGGCTGCTGAGGGGGCGCCAGCTTCGAGCGACCCCTCCACCACGTCGGTGAATCGCGCGATAACCCCGTCGGCGTCGATCTTGTCGAATTCTCCGCTGATCTTCGACAGCAGGCCTTCCAGCACAGGCGTCTTCAGACAAGCGAGGAGAATATAGGCGCTGCGGACCTCCTCAACGTTGAACTCCAGCCCCGCCAGGTTCCAACCCTCCTGGATGGCATGAAAGATATGGTCGGAGAATTCCTCGATCGAAGTCGCGCCATAGGGCAGCTTGTCGACGGCGCGGGTCAAGTCGGCGGTAAGCCGGCTTGCGTCCACTCCCGCATGGGCAAGGATCATTTGCACATCCGAGCGATCGGAAAGCACCAGTTGTTCGATGAAATGGACGAGTTCGACGTAAGGATTGCCGCGCAGCTTTGCGGTATCGGCCGCGGCCTTGAAGGCGCGCACACAGACAGGATTTAGCTTACCGACCAGTTCCTTGCGTTTGACGCTCTGCGATGACCGGCGCTGTTCCATTGAACGTGCTCCCGAGATCTGGCTATCGATACCCTGCCACATAAGCCGCTGCTTGACAAAGCATGTGATGGGATGAGCCGCCCGGATGCCGACCCACCCGGCATCTCCCGGTCAGGTGACATGCCGTATTCCAGCGCAACAAACACCCGATTGCCTCCCCGCTATGCGAAGCATTTCACATACACGGTCCGGCGATCGCGCGACTGTTTCGGCGAAGGTAAACAGCCGTGTTTAGCTTCTGTTAGTTTTTGAGCAACTGCTTAATTGTGATAAAGTGATGGCGTGTGATAACGTTGGGTCACTTAGGGGTCCAAGGGCCGCTAGTTGGGGGTTGGTGTGATTGATCTCGCACTCTGGCTCAATCCTGTCGACGGTGAGAATCCGTCCGGGGAGGATTTGCGCAACGACCCGGCTTTCCACGAGCTGGAGCGCCTCACGGAGCAGCAGAAAAAGGTCGAGTTTCAAGGAAGCAAGAACACAGAAGTTGACGTTCCGATCGACTGGCCGGCCGTGCTCGCCAAGGCCGAGGAGCTGCGCCCACACGGCCGGGACCTGCGCCTGCTCGTCATCGTCACGCGTGCTCTGGCCAACGAGTATCGGCTGGCCGGGCTGGCTGACGGCCTGACCCTCATAGCGCAGACCTTCGACCAGCATTGGGCAACCATGCATCCGGCCCTGCGGCTCGGTGCTACCCCGCGCGACGCTGCCCTGCGCCGCATCAATGCGCTGGCTGACCTCCAGAACAGCCAGGATGGCCTGCTCAAGGATCTGCGGAAACTGACGTTTTTCGCGCCGCGTGCAATCGGTCCGATCCTCGGCGAGGACCTGGAGAAGGGCGCGCTCGACGAGCGTGTCGTGCTTCAGGAGGCGTCCTCGGGACTGAACGCGACCGAAAAAGCGGCTCTGGCGGGCGCGCACAGCCAGTTGGTGAACCGGGTGCGCAGCGCATGCGCCGCACAAATCGACCAGGCCGGCGCGGAGATGACATCGCTCGTCAGCGATGCACGTGCCGCGATCGCGGCCTTGGAGGCGGTGGAGATCGCCCTCAATGCCCGTATCGAGGGCAGCGGCGCCACCGTTCCGGAATTAAAACGATTTCTCCAGCGTTTGCTGGCGACCCTCGAACGAAACTCGGTCGCCGGCGGCACACCGAATGGCGCCGCAAAGCCAGTTTCGGCACCTGCAGAACCGGCAACGTCTGTTCGAAACGGTCATGGAGCCGATACGATGGGAAGTGTGGCAAGCTACGCGGAGCCCGGCAGCAGCGGCCTGCCCGACCGGATCTCGTCCCGCGACGACGTCGTCAAATGCCTCGACCTCGTCGTCGCCTTTTATGACCGCACCGAACCGTCGAGCCCGATCCCGCATCTGGCCCGGCGCGTGCGCCGAATGGTGCACATGGATTTCGTTGAACTGATGGAAGACCTCGCCCCGTCGGGGTTGAAGGAATTCCGGCTCCTGGCCGGCGTTCCCGATGCCAAGAAGGCGGCCCAGAAGGATGAAAGGTAACAACACATGCCAGCCGAAAGCAAAGCGAAGGTCATCGAACGAAATCGCGCCCCTCGCGTACAGATCGCCTACGACGTTGAAACCTACGGCAGCCCGACGACAATCGAATTGCCGTTCGTCATGGGGGTGATGGCCGATCTTTCCGGCGCCTCGCAGACCAAGGAAGCGATGAAGTCGGTGCTCGACCGCGCCTTCGTCGAGACCGATGCGAACCGCTTTCCCAAGTTCATGGAGGCGCTCGGGCCGCGGGTGAAGGCGCGGGTGAAAAACACGCTGCCGCAAGCCGAAGGCCAGGAGCGCGACGAGGAACTGGCGCTCGACCTCACCTTCACCAAGATGGGCGATTTCGCCCCCGACAAGATCGCGGAGCAGGTTCCGCAACTGGCCGAGATCCTCAAAATGCGTCGTCAGCTCGAGGAACTGCTCGGCTTCATGGATGGTCGGGTCGATGCCGAGAAACGGATAGCGCAACTTCTCAACAACGAGCCGCTTCTCGGCAAGATCGCCAACCAGGCACTATCCGACGACGACAAGGCTGGGGAGTAAGTCATGGCCGAACAGCAAAAAACCGCAGCCGTCACCGCTGAGGCGGAAGCAATAGACCTCGGAGAATTCAGCGGGCTGCTGGAGAAGGATTTCAAGGTCAAGAAGGACGACAGCGAGAAGCTGCAGCAACTCGTGCGCAACCTGGCACTGGCCGCGCAAGCCCGTTCCGACACCACCACCATTTCGTCCAATGCGATCAAGTCAATCAAGTCGCTGATCGCAGGCATCGACAAGATGCTGACGACGCAGGTCAACGAGATTCTGCACGCGCCGGAAGTGCGCGAGATGGAGGGCACGTGGCGTGGCCTCTGGTATCTCATCAACAACACCGAGACGGATCAGAAGCTGAAGATCCGGGTGATGAACATTTCCAAGGAACAGTTGGCCGACACGCTCGAAGACTATGAAGGCCAGATGTGGGACCAGAGCCCGATTTTCAAGAAGGTCTACACGGACGAGTATTCGATGCTAGGCGGCGAGCCGATCGGCTGCCTGGTCGGCGCCTACGAATTCTCGAACCATCCGCGCGACGTCGGCCTGCTGCGCAATATGTCGGGTGTGTGTGCCTCCGCGCATACGCCGTTCATCGCAGCCGCCTCGCCCCGCCTGTTCCGCATGGACAGCTGGCAGGAACTGCCCAACCCGCAGGACCTGCAGATGATCGTGTCGAACCCGGCCTATGCCTCCTGGCAATCGCTTCGCGAAAGCGAGGATGCACGCTATATCGGCCTCACCATGCCGCGTGTGCTGGCGCGTCTGCCCTACGGCACCGACACCGTTCCGGTGAAGGGCTTTACCTTCGAGGAAGAGGTGCAGGGCGATCACAACAAGTATGTCTGGATGAATGCCGCCTTCCCGATGGGCGTCAACATCAACCGCAGCCATAAGCTCTATGGTTGGGGCACGCAGATCCGCGGCGTCGAGAATGGCGGCACGGTGCTCAACCTGCCGGTGCACAGCTTCCCGACCGACGACGGGTCGATCGCGATGAAATGCCCGACGGAGGTCGCCATTGACGACCGGCGCGAGGCGGAACTCGCCAAGCTTGGCCTGATGCCGATCCTGCACCGGAAGAATACCGATCTTGCAGCCTTCATCGGCGCGCATTCGTTGCAGGATGACGAGACACGCGCCGGGCGGCTGGTCGACCCGGATGCCCAGTCGAACGAGCGGCTGAGCGCGAACTTGCCCTACCTGTTCCCGGTCTCGCGCTTCGCGCATTACCTCAAAGCGATCGCGCGCGACAAGATCGGGTCGTTCAAGGAACGCTCGGATATGCAGATCTGGTTGACCGAATGGATTAACCGATACGTGCTGGCCAACCCGGCCTTTGCCGACGACAAGGCGCGCGCCAAGCGCCCGCTTGCCGCCGCGGAGGTCCAGGTGGACAGCGTCGAGGGGCGGCCGGGCTACTACAATGCCCGTTTCTATCTGCGTCCGCACTACCAGCTGGAGGGCATCAACGCCTCGCTGCGGCTGGTGTCGGAACTACCGTCCGTGAAGTCTTGATTTGCAGCAACATCATCTTGTTTTGATTAAAAGCGGTGGAGAAAGACAATGCCTACAACAGTGAAGATCGATGGCTTTTTAAAGGTTCCGGACATCAAAGGCCCAAGCGTTCGAGACGGCCATGAAGATGAAATCGAAGTCCACGGTGTCGATTACAAGATAGTCGCGCCATACGATCCGAATTCGCTCTCGCGTCGCGGTCGTGTGTCCCTCGGGATGATCAAGTTCACCAAGCACTATGACAAGTCGTCGCCTTATTTGAAAAAGGCGCTGTTCGACAACAAGGCGCTGGACGAAGTTGTGTTCTCCGCCCGCCGGACAATCGACGGCGAGACCAGCGATTACCTGGTCGTCACCCTGACCGACGCCTCGATCATGGAATACGACATGTCGCAGGCCGAGGACGAGGAAGACCTGATCCAGGAGGAGGTCAGCTTCGCCTACAAGAAGATCAAGTTCGTCTATGACAAGGACGACGAAATCGAAATGGATGTCTATGTCGGCAAGTGAGGCCCGGCGGCCCGTCGCCGACAAGCCACAGGTTACCGGCAGTTCGCGAGCGAAACGCGAAGCGGTCCAGCCCTCTCTTTGGGACCGCCTCGTCAACGACCTGCCGGGCGTGACCTCGGAAATAGACGGACTGCGCCAAGTCTTGCACGACGAGCTTGGCGCGGACCGGCTGGACATCCTTGTTGCGGGAACCCCGCGGATCATCGACGCCGACGCCGAGCTCACATCCGATCAGAAGCAGCGTCTGCACCGCCTGATCTTTCAAACCCAGCACCGCGCGGAGATCGAAAGCCGCGGCGTGGTCGTATCCGCCCGCGTGCTCAGGGAGGCCGTGCGACGCGACATCGAGGCGCTGTTCAACACCGAGCGCTTCGAGGCTGTTCCACTTCTTTCCGATCTCGAAAACGAACAGGCCGCCGATAACCCACCATCGCTTGCCGATTTTCCGGAGGTTCGCCGAAGTGTGGTCAACTACGGCGTGCCTTCGTTTTCAGGCCGATCCTCCCGCGACTTTGATCGCGAAGCCCTGGCACGCGAGATCCGTTCCATCCTCGCCACGTTCGAACCACGTCTCAAGGAGGGCGCAACAAAGGTTACGGTGACCCTTGGCGACAGAACCGTGGGGCTGAAGATCGAGATAGACGCTGTGCTGATCATGACGCCGACGCCGGAACGCATGCGCCTGCGCACCACGATCAATCTCGATAACGGCTTGGCGCGGACCGAATTTAGGGAAGCCTGAGATGGATCGGGTCTTCGTAGAATATTACGAGGAGGAACTGACCCATATCCGTGCACTCGCGGCAGAATTTGCCGACATGCATCCGGCTGTGGCGCGCAATCTTTCGCTCGATACGGTCCCGTGTCCGGATCCGTATGTCGAGCGGCTGCTTGACGGCGTTGCTTTCCTTGCCGCGCGCACCCGGCTGAAAGTCGATGCGGAGCGCTCACGGTTTTCACGCAGCGTGCTCGATGTCCTCTATCCCGATCTGGTTTCGCCGGCGCCGGCAACGGCGATGGCCGTGCTGAAGCCCGGCCAGCAGGTCCAGTCGATGATTGCCGGCCATGTCATCAAGCGGAACACGCGGCTGGTCTCCAGCCTGCAACCCGGCCTGTCGACGCGCTGCACATTCACCACCGCGCAGGAAATGACGCTGTGGCCGATAACAATCACGTCGGTCAGTTATTTCCAGGATCGCAGCGGGTTGGCAGCGGCCGGCATAACACCGATCGGCGGTGTGGGCGGCGAGGCCGCGCTCCGCATCACGCTGGCTCGAACCGGAAAAGGCAAGCTCAACGAACTGGCGCTCGACCGGCTCGATCTCTATTTTGCCGGGCGCACCAAGGCGCCGCTTTTGTTTGACGCAATCTTCGGCGCGTGCTCGGCTGTTGGCGCACGCGCCGAAGGCAAGACCAACCCGCTATTTGCCCTGCCGGGACCCGAAATGGTTGGCATCGGCGACGACGAGGCGTTGATGCCTCGTACCCGTCCGACATTCGAAGGGTACCGTCTGCTGCGCGAATATTTCATGATGCCCGAGCGCTTCCACTACGTACGGGTTTCGGGGCTGCGACCCGTCATCCGCAAATGCGAGGCAGGGATCGAGATCCTCTTCATGTTCCGGCGTCCGGTGCCTGAGCTGGCGGACGTGACGGCGGCCGATTTCGAGCTCTTCGCAACCCCGATCATCAATCTGTTCGAACGTGAGTGCAACGTCATCGAGCTCGACCCCCGCAGGACGCGCCAGGTGCTGCACGCCGACCGTACCCGAGCGCGGGATTTCGAAATCTACCGGGTCACCCGCGTCGAGGATGCCGATACTGAAGGCAACGAAGCCGAAATTCCCGAACTCTTCAGCCTCGGGCAAAACCGCGGCAGTGGCTGGGTCTATTCAACCGAACGGCGCCCTCGCCGGGCCACCGAAGATGAACGGCGCGACGGCCTGACCCGCACTTCATACACCGGGGATGATGTCTTCCTGGCGATTTCACGTCCGGTCGCAAGCCCGGTAAACCGGCCGCTGAAACGTCTCGACGTTATGGCGCTTTGCACCAATCGCGATCTGCCGATACTCGACGACAACCCTACCTTGACGCTGGAGACAGGCGATCCGGTCGAAGCGGTCAGGCTTCTCGGCGCGTTGCGCCCGCCCCAGCCGGCTATCCCCGCAGCGCTGCCGTCAGGCGCCGAGCACGAGTCCCGCGCCGACAATCTCGCCTGGCGGCTGGTGGCGCAACTCGCGCTCAACTTTCTCAGCCTTGCCAAGGAAGGTCGCGGAGTCGACCCGCTGCATGCGCTGCTCGATCTTTACGCCGATCGGGGAGATCCAAGCCTCGCCCGCAACGTGCATTCGATCGTTCGCATCGACTCGCGGCCGGTCATCGAACGGCTGCAGATCGATGGGCCGATGTGCTTCGGACGGGGCACTGAAGTGACGCTGCATGTGGACCAGTCTGTGTTGGCGGGGCAAAGCACATTGCTGCTTTCGGCCTTGCTCGCGCGGCTGTTTGCCCGCCACGCCGGAATAAACGGCTTTGTGCGGACCCGCACGCGGCTGCTGCAGAAACAGGAGGATGTGCCATGGCCGATGACGCCCGGCAATCGCTACCTGATCTAGACACATTCGACCCGGACCGGACCGAGGAGCTGTCTGAAACGTTCGACTTCTTCGAACTGTTGCGCCGGCTCGAACGGAGAGGCGGGCTGTTCGGCTATTCCGGCCAGCCGGGTCGCGAGCCGGCAAGGCTCGGACAACATGTGCGTCTCAGCTTTACCGCCAAGGACGTGGTTGAGTTCCGCGACGCAAAGGACAAGACCCCAGGGAACGACAAGTCCTCGGGGAAGGACAAGTCCTTCGGAAACGACAGGGCCCCGGCCCGGGTCACGGTTGCAAATCTCGGGCTGATGGGACCTGAAGGCCCCTTGCCGCTGCATCTGACGCGTTGGGTGCTCGATCGCCTGTCGCAGCGCTGGTTCACCGGCGCCGACGCGCGGCAGACCAGCGACACGACCTTCGTGGATTTCGTCAATATTCTTCAGCACCGCATGATCGCCCTGTACTATCGGGCCTGGGCGGATGCTCATCCTGCGGTACAGGTGGAACGCGCGGTCGGCGGCCGCGTTCGCGCCATGCTTGAAGCCATGGCCGGGATCGGCTTGCCTGGTACTGGGAATCCCGATCTCGACACGGTGAAGCTTCGCCAGGCCGCTTCGCTCGCTAGCCAAGTCGACGGCCCGGAGCGGCTGACGCTGTTCCTGGCGGAAGCGTTCAAAGTGCCGGTCCAGATAAAGGAGTTCGTCGCCGCTTGGATAACCATACCGGCCACGCTTCAGACTGGCCTTGGCAAAGCCTACGCTGCGCTCGGTCGCGGGGCGACGATCGGCCCGCGCGTCTTCAGCCGTCAAAGCCGGATCGAACTCCGCGTCGGCCCGCTCGGATATGAGGACTTCAAGGCGTTCCTGCCGGGTGGTCAGCGTCTGAAATTGTTCAAGCAGGCCGTTCGCGACATGGTCGGGGAAGCGCTCGACGTCGATTTGCGGATCGTGCTCGCGCGCGACGCCGTGCCGCCGTCGCGTATCGGAACGATACAGCTTGGCCGGACCGCCTGGCTTGCGCGGCCCCCCGAAAGGGGAGATGCTGACGATATGCGGCTGCGGACGATCGTCGGATGGCGGCCGGAATTGGCGGAGGTCGCGGCATGAGCCTGCTGCTGACGCTGGAGCAAGGACCCCGTACCCAGGCGGTTAGGCAGACCCGGCTGGACGAGGGTGAGTTGGTGATCGGCCGCAGCGCGGACGCGGGCTGGCAGATCGACGATCCCGACATGTTCGTTTCGCGCGCCCATTGCAAGATCACCGGCGGGCGGGATGGATACTTCGTTACCGACACGTCGAGCAGCGGGCTGTTCATAAACGACTCCCACAGCCCGCTCGGCGCTGGCCAGTCCGCGCGGCTGCAAAGCGGCATGCGACTCAGACTGGGCGACTACGTCGTATGCGTCGACCTGCAGTCGCCGGTAGCCCAGGCACCGGCAAGCAGTCAGTCGGTCGCGGAACGCTCGCCGCCAGCGTCTCGTGTACCGATCAGCATCGGCCACGACGACTTTTTTTCAGCCAAGATCGAAGAGGAGCCACGGCGACCGAGGCCGGCCGATCTGCCGAACCCGTTCGAGCAACCGGTGCCGGGGGCGTTCGAGCGTGCCAACCAGCGCAGTTCGCCTGCCTTCGACGACCCGTTCAGCCTCGACCCGGTAGCAACGCCGGCGCCGAACGGCGCAGCCTATCCCGAACCACGTGGTGCGCCGGGCCCCGCTGACCCATTCAGCCTCGATCCGGCGCCATCCGGCAACGGTGCAACCGAGTCCTTTCCAGGAAAGCCATCCGAATTCGATGATGATTTCGGTTTCGGGCCGGCAGCGACGCCCGATCTGAGAAACGGCGACGGCTCGACCGATCAGCGCGAACGTGTCGCCGTAAAGCCGCAATCCGCCAATCCGTGGGACCTGCCCGCGCAACCGGCTAAGGCGCCTCCTCCACCAAAAACGGGCGCTGCTGCCAAAGTTGCCCGGGCGGAAGCGGCGGGGCTCAATGACACGGCACTTCGCACGGCGTTCCTGCGTGGCATGGGGATCGAGGAAGCCGATTTTCCAGGGCGCGACACCGCCGCGGAAATGGAGAAGTTCGGTCGCGAATATCGGCTGATGATGGAAGGCCTGATGCAGCTTCTGCGCAAGCGAGCAGAGGAAAAGGGAAGCGCTCGCGTCGCCCAGACGATGGTCGGGGCCTCTGAGGTCAATCCGCTCAAGTTTCTGCCGACGGTCGACGATGCCATCGTGACCATTATCGCCGAGCGCAGCCCCGGATTTCTCGCCGGCGAAGCAGCAATCGCCGACGCGGTCCGCGATCTCGCGCAACATCACGTGCGCGCCTGGCGCGGCGTGCAGACCGCCTTGCGGCGGATGATTGACCGGTTTGACCCGGCGGCGATCGAGGAAGAGCTGAAATCGAATTCCGCGATCGGCACCCTGCTTTCAGGCGGACGTGGCGCCAAGCTGTGGGAGCTCTACCAGAAACGCCATCGTGAAATCGCCCAGAGCGCGGAGACGAGCTTTCTTGGTGAAATTGGCGCGGATTTTCGGGATGCATATGAGGAGGAGTGAGACATGATCGATCGACGCGAATTCGTCATTGCCCTGGGCGCGACGGGGCTGCTTACCGCTTGCCAGAGCGGTCCGCCAAAGCCGTCGGCCATCACGGTCAACCTGACCGGCGCGGCCGGCATGAACCCGGGACCAGGTGGCGGCGACCGGCCGGTGACGGTCCTGGTGATGCGGTTGCGCAGCACCGGTAAATTCAATTCGGCCGATTATTTCGCGCTGCAGGGCGATGCCGGCTCCGCGCTCGCAGGCGATCTCATCGGATCCGACCAGATGTCAGTCGCGCCGGGAAAGACCGCGACCAAGATCATTACCGTCGAGCCGGACGCAACTACGTTGGGCTTCGTTGCGCTGATCCGCGAGCCCGGCGGCAGAAACTGGCGGACAACCAAGTCCGTTTCGCCCGGATCACAATTTACCGTCAATGTAACGCTCGGTAGCGGCGGAATTTCCGCCTAGCGGCCGAGGCAAGGGGTGCTCGATGCAGAGAGTGGCGGCATGAGCGATGCAAACAGGGTGCTGTGGTCCGAAGGACTGTTTCTGCGGACCCAGCATTTCCAGCAGCAGGATCGTTTTTTCGAGGCGACTGTGCGCGGCGCTTTGCAGGCCGGGCAGTTGCACACGTTCGGCTTTCAGCAGCTGACGCTGGACCAGGCAATGCTCGATGCCGGCCAGGTCTCGATCCTGTCGGCACGGGGCATCTTTCCGGACGGAACCCCCTTTTCGATCCCGGACCTGATGGACGCGCCGCGACCGCTGCCGGTGACGCCGGATACGGGCGCCGGAGCGGTGCTGGTCGCCTTGCCGCTCGAACCTCCCGGCGGCGTCGGCTTCGATCCAGCGCATGCTGCGTCCACGGGCGCGCGCTATCACGGAAAGATCGTTTCGGTCCGCGACGCTGTCCAGGGCGGTTCGGACGCTGAAGAGATCGAAATCGCTCGTCCTCAAGCATTGCTGCTTGCCCCCGGAAAATCGGTTGGCGGTTACACCGCCTTGCCCATAGCCGATATCAAGGGCGTCCGAGCCGACGGTGGGGTGTCCCTGGATGAGACGTTCCTGCCCCCGACCTTGGTTACTGGCGCGGTGGCCTGGTATCGGCAATTGCTTCTGGAAGTCGTTACGGGCCTCGACCAGATCGCCGAGGCGCATGGCAAGATGGTTATGGGCGGGCCAGGCCGCAGCGTCGAAGATTTGTTGATGCTCAATCTCGCCAATGCGGCGCGTCCCCGACTGGCCCACATGCTGGCGCAGGATGTTTTCCATCCGGCCGAACTTTATCTTGAGCTTGCGGGTCTCGCCGGCTCGATGGCGACCTATGGCTCCAGCGCGCGGCGGCTGGGCGAATTGCCGGCTTACGATCACATGTCACCCGGCCCCGCATATTCAGCGCTTGCGGATGCGCTGCGCTCTCTCATCCTGAGCCTGCGCTACATCGAGCCGAAATCACGCGCCCTGCCCGTCATGCGGCATTCGACCAATGTCTGGAAAATCCGCATCGACAACCCGAAGCTTCTGGTGGCCAGCCGGATCGTCATCCGGGTCGGGTCCGAGCTGTCGGAGGACGCGCTGCGCAAGATATTCGTCAACCAGGCGACTGTCGGCGCAGCCGATCAGTTCGAAGGCTTATGGAAGTCCCGCCTGCCCGGCATCCCGCTTAAACCGCTGCATTCGCAACCCCGCGAAATCCCCTACGATGGCGATCGGCTGTGCCTTGAGCTGGACCAGAAGAGCGAGCACTGGGCCTCGCTGCTCGATGCCCCAGGCTTCGTCATCGGCGTTTCGGGCGTGTTGCCGAGCGAGCCGCAGGTGGACTGCTATTCGGTGAACAGGTGAAATCATGAGTCGGGATGATCCATTCGGGCTTTCGGAGGATCGTGAACGCACTCGCATACGGCTGACCGGCGCGCCGATGCCGCGCCCGATGGCGCCGCTCTTGCCAGGCGCGCCGATAAAACGGTCCCGCACCCATCCGAACGCACTTGTGAATGCATTCGCACCTTTGCTCGAGTTCGCGCCCGAACTTGAAAGCGCGCTGCCGCCGGAGAATCCGGAAGCGCTGCGCACCCGGCTGCTCGACGAACTGGTTCGGGCACGCGATACGGCAATGGCGGCGGGATCCTCGCTGGAGCGGGCCGATCAGGCAGCCTGGGTGGTGGCGGCGCTGCTCGACGATCTGGCGTTGAACACGCCATGGGGCGGTGCAAGCGCATGGCCGCGTCAGCCGCTTGTGGTCATGCTTCGTGGCGATGTCGATGCCGGCACGCAGTTCTTCACCCGGCTTGATGAACTGGAGCGTCACCCGAACCGAGATCGGGAATTGTTGGAACTGCAATACCATTGCTTGGCGCTCGGCTTCCGGGGCAAATATCGCGTGCCCGGCCGGTCGGGCGACCGTTCGCTCAATGCCGTTCGCGTGGCGGCGGCACGCTTCCTGCGCGACACCGACGCCGAAGCCGCGCCGCTATCGCCCAACTGGAAAGGCGTGATCGCCTCTGACGAGCCGCAGCGCTTCATCGTTCCGATCTGGGTGATGGCGCTCGCCGCCGCCGTTGTCGCCACCGCAATCCATATCGGGCTCTCGATGGGACTGAGCAGCCAGGCGGTCGAGCTTTCCGCCCTTGTTCGCGCCCTGCCGCCTCCCACCCGCGGTGATATCAGTCGCACGTCGCCACAGGTCGACGCGCCACCGCCGGAGGCTGTGGATTTTGCGCTGTTGCCGGAATTTCAGGCCGGGGCGCCGGCCAACCTCAAGTCGGCCCTCAGAGGCACCGAGAGCGTCTCGCTGGCGAAGCTGGTCGTTCAGGCCTCGAACCCCGAACTGTTCCAGTCGTCGCGAGCACAACTGACAGAAGGTTTCGAGCCGCTGATCGATTCTATCGCCAAGGTGATCCTCGCCAATCAGGAACTGATCGGCGACATCACGGTGGTCGGTCACACCGACAGCGTTCCGCTGCAAAGCTCCAATCCGCTCTCCACCAACCAGCGGCTGTCCGAAGCGCGCGCGGCGACCATTGCCGACATGCTGGTTCAGAACGGAGTGCCGCGGGACCGCGTTCGTTCCGAAGGCCGCGCAGCCACCGATCCCGTAGCCAAAGACAGCACACGCCAAGGCCGAGCCCTCAACCGCCGGGTCGAGGTGCTGGTCGAAAAGAGGCTGTGAGATGTTCATCCTGCGCTTTCTCTGGGCGGTTCTGACATCGCGCTGGCTTTGGACGCTGATCGGCATCACGCTGCTTTCCCTGGTTATCTGGGTATTCGGTCCGATCGTCAGGGTTGGCGCCTACGAACCCTTCGCCTCGGAAAATGTACGCATCGTCATCATTGCGCTGCTGGTCATCTTCTGGCTGATCTGGCTGATCGTCGCCCAGCGCCGGGCGATCCGCGCCAACCGCATGTTCGTCGCCGAGATCGCCGCGCCAGCGGTGGAAAAGCCGCTCAGCCCAGGCGAGGAGAACGTCGCCGCCGTCGGTGCCAAGTTCGCCGAAGTGATGGCCGAACTGAAGCGCCGCAAGCTGGGCGGGCGCAAGTTCCTGCGCGAGATGCCCTGGTACCTGATCGTCGGGCCGCCGGCCACAGGCAAGACCACGGCCCTGCGGCAGTCCGGGCTGAACTTCCCGATAGACCTCACCGACGACCTGCAGGGGGTTGGTGGAACGCGTAACTGCGACTGGTTCTTTTCGGAGAACGCGGTTTTGATCGACACGGCTGGCCGCTATGTCCAGCAGGAGAGCCAGCCCGACGTCGATGCGGCGGAATGGCTGGGTTTCCTCGACCTTTTGAAGAAACACCGGGGTCGCCGGGCGCTGAACGGGGTGATCGTCGCGCTATCGATCGACGTGTTTTCGGAGGGCGACGAAGCCATCAAGGCACATGGCCGCAAGATTCGCCGTCGGCTGGCTGAGCTCAACGACCGGCTCGAAATCCGCCTTCCTGTCTATCTGATGCTGACCAAGGCCGACCTGATCAAGGGTTTCGAGGCTTTCTTCGGCGGCCTTTCGACGGCCTCGCGCGAGCAGGTCTGGGGCACGACCTTCGCGCTGGATGCGCGTGTCGACGCAAAGACCATAGAGCGGGAAATCGCCACGCTGGCGACGGAACTCGAGCGGCGGCTGGTGCCGCGCCTGGAGGACGAGGACAAACTCGCCGCCCGCGCTGAGATCTTCCGGTTTCCCGCCCAGCTCGCGAGCCTGTCCGAACCAATCCAGGTGCTGATCGAGGCAATGTTCGGCCAAAGCCGGTACGAGGAAGCCGCCTGGCTGCGCGGCCTCTATCTGACGTCAGCGACACAGGAAGGGGCGCCCATCGACCGGCTGGCCGCGGCGCTGTCTTCTTCCTTCGGCCTTCCGCCGCGACGGGCCATGCCGGCGCAGCGCGTCGAAAAACGCAGCTTTTTCCTGAAGAACCTGCTGACCGAGGTCATCTTCAGGGAAGCGGGCCTGGGGACATTCGATCCGCTGGCGCAGCGCCGCCGCACCTGGATCTGGCGTGGCGCCGCAGCCGCATGTGCCGCCGCGGCGCTGCTGGCCGGCGCAATGTTCACTTGGTCCTATTATGACAATCGCAATGCGATCGCGGCGCAGGCAAGCCAGTTCGAGGCGCTGCAGACGCCTCTGACCACGGTCGCGGCAACCCCGGCGTCGGTGCAGCAGCCGGCCATCGATGGCGCGCTGAACGCAATGGCCGAGGTCGCAAATGCCCGAACCGCACCGCCTGGCAGCGCCCAGGATCTGCTCGGACCGTCCGCCTCGGCGGAGCTGCTGCGCGCGCAGGCCGACACCTACGACCACGCTCTGCGCAACGTTCTCGAGCCGCACATGATCGCTCTGCTCGAGGCAACCATGTGGCGGCAGATCCGCGATCCGGATTTCATGCTGGGCGCGCTGAAGACCTATCGCATGATGACAGGCCTGTCGCAGATGGATCCCGATTTCGTCCAGAACTGGTGGGTGAACGACTTGCCCGAATTCGCACCGGCGGCGCCCTTCCCGACCGCCGACGCGGAGGAGCATCAGCTTGCCGCGATCCGCCGCATGGCGGTCGACGACAGCTATATCGCGCCGGATCAGGCGCTGGTTGCCGAGGCGCTGAAAACAGTCTGCACGATTTCGTTGCCGGCGCGTGCCTACAGGCAGCTGCTGGCCGACCCGGCGGTGGCCGGGCTCAAGGAATGGATCCCCGCGAATTTCGCCGGACCCAACGGCGGCAAGGTTTTTGCGCGGCGTTCCGACAAGACGCTTCGCGTCGGCATTTCGGGAGCATTCACCTATTCCGGCTTTCACGATGCCATTCTCGACCGGGTAGAGGATGTCGCCGCCCAGGCGGCGCTGGATCGGGCGGTCTTCGCCGGCGGCTGCTCGGAAAATTCCGAAACCTCTGTCTCGGCGCTGTCCGAGGATATTCTGAAGCTCTATTACGAAGACTACATCGCCCAATGGGACAGTTTCCTGCGCGATATGACGCTCGCGCCATTGACCGACCTGAATGTCGCCAGCGAGAATCTCAAGGACCTTTCAAGCGCCGATTCCGCGCTGAAACGCCTGCTTACGGCAGTCATTCAGGAGACCGACCTCACCCGATCCGACGAAGCACCCGCCGATAACAAGGCAGCGGCCAAGGGCGGCTCGAAACTGCTCGGCAAGCTGGGGAAGCTGGGAAAGATCGTCAAGACGGGCGCAAAACTGCTGCCACGCGCCGGCTCCCCCGACGAAGTGGATCTTACCGGCAATCTTGTGGCCGAACACTTCAAGCCGCTCAAGGGCGCAATCGCCGAAGTTGACGGCCAGCCGCCGGCACTCGACGCAGCGGTGGTGGCCCTGACCGCCCTGTCCAACGTGCTGCAGACGGTCACGGCCAATCCCGACCCCCAGGACGCCATCAAAAAGCAGGGCGGCCTCGCCGAATTGACGGGAGCGGTCGCCAGGCAAGCGCAGATCCTGCCCGATCCGGTCGACGACTGGCTCGGCGGCATCGCCGGCGATACAAGCGGCCTAACGCAGAAGGCGGTCACCTCGGAGCTTAACGCCATCTGGCGCGCCGACATCCTGCCATTCTGCCAGGCGGCGCTGAACGACCGTTATCCCTTCAGTCCTGAAAGCGCGGTCGACGTCAACGTCCGCGATTTTTCTCGCCTATTCGGGCCCGCCGGGATGATAGACGCCTTCATCAATGACCACCTGATCAGCTATGTCGACACCGCGAGCCAACCATGGAAATGGCGTGCCGACTTCGGCCTGGACCCGGCGGCTCTGGCGGCGTTCGAACAGGCCAGGCGGATTCGCGACGACCTCTTTCCCGGCGGTACCGGCCCGGTGATGAACTTCACGCTCGAGCCCAAGGATCTGTCTCCGAACGTCACACGCGTCACGCTCAATCTCGATGGCCAGAACCTCGTCTACTTCAACAACGCGACGCGTCCGCAGCCGATGACCTGGCCCGGCAAGGACGGCACCGGCGTCATCTCGCTTGCCTTCCAGCCGATCGACGGCTCACCCGAAATCATGCTCAACGAGACCGGCAGCTGGGCATGGCTGCGGATGCTGCGCAGCGGCCGCTTCACCGGTACGTCGCTGTCCGATGTCTATAGCCTGCGATTGGGGACGCAAGGCATGTACGCCGATTTCGAACTCAAGGCGGCAAGCGTCGAGAACCCCTACAATCTTCAGATGTTCAAGAAGTTCTCATGTCCGCCCCAGATATGATCCTGCCCGGCTTCTACGGCAAAATGCCTGCCACCGGCGATTTCGTCACGCGGCGGCTGCCGGGGGACTTTGTGCGCGTCTGGGACCGCTGGCTGGCGCTCCACATCGTCCCGCTGATGGGCCGAGATGGGTGGCCCGGCAGCACCGCGTTGCGCTTCCTGGCCGGCCCGGCTTGCTTCGGCGCATCGGCAGGCATTGTTCTGCAGAGCGCCGACAGGGTCGGGAGGCAGTTTCCGCTGAGTGTCGTCGCGCAGCTCTCCGATGCTTCCTTCCAGCTTACTCATGGCGACGGTTGGTTCGACAGCATCGAGGCTGCGGCCTTCGCCGCCCAACGCGGTGAGCTCACACCCGACGAACTGGATGCCGCACTGACCGCCCTGCCGGTGCCATCCATTAAGGAGGACGGAGATGTCATCGACGACATGGTGATGTGGACCGCCCACTCGGACATTTTCGACGTCGACCCGCAATCGCCGCAAGCGACGCTTGAACAAATCTTCGCCGGCAACTGGGAGACCAGCTGATGCAGATCTGGAACCAGATGGGGTATCCGCACCAATTCACCATGGGCATGGACAAGGCCGGCCATGAGTGGATCGTCGTGGTGGTCAAGGGCACATTCGACTTTCCCGCATCACCCGGCGGACCGGTGAAGAAATCGGCGGAGCAGATTCCACTGGTCATGGCCGACACGCAAACCGGCGTGCCCGGCTATTCGGCCACGCTGTGGGAAACCGATTTCGCCTTCCGCAAGCCGCGCTGCGACGTGATTGCCAATGGCTGTGCGTATGCGCCGGGCGGACGCCCGGCGGAGCGCGTGCCGGTCGGTATCAAGGTCAGCAATTGGTCAAAACTGTTCGAGGTCGTCGGTCACCGCGAATGGCGCTCCATCGGCCCGGTCTTTACCGCCACGTCGCCACAGCCCTTCCTGAAACTGCCCATCTCTTATGACGTTGCCTGGGGTGGCGTCGACAGACTGGACCCGGAGGACAAGCTTCCCGCCAGCTATAAGTACAATCCGGTCGGAACCGGCTGGTCACGGACCAAGAACCAGCGCCTCATTCCCGGCTTGCGGCTGCCGAATACGCAAGCTGTCGGCGAAGAAATCCGTTCGCCCTTCGGCGACTACAAGCCGATGAGCTTCGGACCGATGGGGCGTGGCTGGCCGGGACGCATCGAATATGGCGGCACCTATGACGACAACTGGACGAAAAACACCTTTCCGTTCCTGCCGCCCGATTTCGACGAACGCTATTTCCAGATGGCGCCGCTCGACCAGCAGATCGACCACCCAAGGGGTGGCGAGGAGGTACAACTGGTCAACCTTACGTCTGAGGGCCGGGTGAGTTTCAGGTTGCCGGACACCGCACTGCCGATGACTCTGTTCAAGCGTCGCGCGAAGGTTTTCGAAGGGAGTATTCACCCTGACACCATCCTGTTCGACCCGGAAAACAGACGCTTCTCATTGGTGTGGCGCGTGTCGCAGCGGATTCATCGAACGATCCTCGATTTCTCTGAAGGTTGGGTCGGCCCACCGACCAGGGGAATGCTACGCGCCAAAGCAACTGGCAAGCGTTACATCCGCACCTTCGATCTACCGGCACGGGATGACGATAGGGAGGCCGATGCCGCATGAGCGCCAGCCTCGACATCGTTTCGGTCGGAATGGTAACGGCCGTCGGACTGGACGCGCCGTCCAGTTGCGCCGCGATGCGGGCAAGGCTGGACGGATTTCAGGAAACCAGATTTGTCGATGCAGGCGGAGAATGGCTGGTCGGAGCACCGGTACCTCTGCCTCGCAACTGGATCGGCGAAAACCGCATCGCACATCTGGCGGCGGGGGCCATCTGTGAAGCCTTCGAGGCGGTGCCCGAGGCGCGCGGCGCTACAGCGCTAATCCTGTGTCTTCCCGAAACGGAACGTCCCGGGTGCCCCTATAAGGAACCCTCCGCGTTGGTGCGCCGAATCACCGAAATCGCCGAGTTCAATGCCGGTCCGCGGCCGGCTGTCGTAGCCTACGGCCGTCCCTCCGGGCATGTCGCGCTTGACCGGGCACGACGGCTGATTGCTGCCGGCGAAGCGTCCTATGTCATGATCGCCGGCGTCGACAGCTATTTGACATCATTGTCAATCGATCATTACCTCAGCCAGAATCGCCTGCTTATTTCCAACAATCCGAATGGCTTCATCCCTGGGGAAGCGGCCGCCGCCGTGCTTTGCACGCGTGCCCAAGGCCGCGGCTTTAGCCTGTATGGTCTAGGCCTGTCACGCGATCCGGCCCCTATCTACGATCCCCACGAGCTGCCGTTCCGCGCGGACGGAATGACGACCGCCTATCGCGCGGCGCTCAGCGAGGCCGGCATAGAGTTGAACCGCCTCGGATACCGGATCTCGGATCTGATAGGCGAGCAGTACTGGTTCAAGCAAACGGCACTGGCGAGCATCCGGCTGCTGCGAGAGCGGCACGAGTTCCAGGACTTATGGTCGCCTGCGGAATCTCTTGGGAATATTGGTGCGGCCGTGGTGCCGCTGATGCTTGGCATGGCATGGATGGCAGCCAAGAAAGGTTATGAAGCTGGAAACCCGGTTCTTGTGGAAGCGTCCAACGATGCCGGTGCCTGTGGCGCGGCATTGCTGGGGGCGAGAGCTTCCTGATGACGGTGTTCGCGAACGGGCTCGAGATTGCTTGCAAGGCGCAGGCAAACCAAGTGATCGCAGCGTTCCCCTATGTCTGCATGACTCCGCCCCAGACGCCGGCTACGCCCCCCGGCGTTCCTGTTCCTTATCCGACATTCGGCATGGACGGAGATACTGACAAGGGCACCGGTACGGTCAAGATCGGCGGCAAGACCGTCACGCAGAAGAACAAGTCCTACTACACCCAATGCACAGGCAATGAAGCCGGCTGTGCGCCGAAGAAGAATCTCATCACATCGGTGAACAAAGGCAAGGAATATGCCCATGCGTGGTCTGGCAACGTTAAGATGGATGCCGAGCCGATCAGTCGGTTCTCAGACCTCTCAAGCAACGACCATGCCTCTCCGACGGCAGGTGGTGCTCCTAGCGTAAAGATCGGAAAACCAGGTGCGCCGGCTGCACCAAACCAGATTGAATGCATTGTCGGCAAATATGAAGAGAAGCAGGCGGAATGTGCCGCACAGAAACCACCCGGGCAGTTCCATCATGTCATTCCTGATCGCTGCTTCCGTTCGGGACGTAAGAAAGTCCGTGGACGGAAGACCCCGCGCGACGTCCGAATGAATCAGGACAACGGTTTCCCGTCGCACGGCGAAGGTATCTGTATCTGCCTTCCGCCGCAGAACCATTGCGGGACGAAGGCCGGCAAAGCGGCGGGGGACTTTGCGGTTCACGCAGACCTGGACGACAAGCTCACCAAGCTTGGAACCAGCCGTAACAGAGGATCCAGAAATCGCGGCCTCGCCAAACTCAAAAAAGTTCGACGGCAATCTTTTGCTTCGCTGGCAAAGCTTGTGAAGAAGGGCGTTCTGGATGAAGAGTGCTATAAATTGGCGGTCGAGGAAGTGACGAAAGCAACGAAAGACATCGAAAACGCCGATATCAGGGCGGAAAAGAGCCTGTCCAACGTAAGCAGCAGCGCTGCCGGAAGGATGAACAATCAATGACCGAGAAAGCTCCCCTCATTGGCGGTGTCCTGCATGACAGCGGCACGTTTTATCTGCTCGTTGAAACCGACGACGCCGACGAGGACGAATCCGTGGTCGCTGTTGGACGCGCCGAGGGCGACCAGATCGTGTTGAAGGAAATCACCGGCCTTGAGGAGATAGCGTCCATGATCTGCTTGTCCGCCGACTGGGCAGCACTGGGTCAAGCCGCATGCCTTACAGCGGAAGGACTCGTCTATTTCTTAACACCGTCAAGCGCGCAGTCCGAGATCGTTCCCGGGTCCGGATACTCACGAAACGACTCCCGCGGTCTCGGCAGGATGACCACTTTGGGGGAGGCGAGCGGTTGGCTTTTTGCAATGGGATTCGGCGGCCAAGTCTACCGTCGGCGGGTCGATTCGGGGTGGGAAGACATTAGCGCGCCTCCGTCATCCGACGCGCCACCGAGCCCGCCCTCACTCCTCACGGTGGCTCCGGGCCCTGCCGCCGACAGCTTCATCTTCGGAGGCTTGAATGTTTCCGAGTACGAGGACACCGACGAGATCGAAGCTGCTGACGACGAGGGTGATTCTGACCGTTTGGCCGACCTCATCTTGGCTGCAGTCGGCGATGACACTCTGACCATTCGCATGTTCGATGGAACATGGACCGAGAACGAGTTCGACGTTGAGGGCATAGCGGCGCCGATTCTCGTCGAAGGTGCGTCAAGCTGGCTGATCTTCGTCTCTACCGGCACCATTTGGCGCACGAGCGATTTTCGCTCTTTCGACGAAGTCTTGGCCACAGAGCAACCGCAGGACGGATGGGGTGACGTCAAACAGTGGAATGGGCGTCCACTCGTGCTGAACGATAACTCCCTCTACGTTCTGCAAGGCAACGCGCTTGTGGATTTTCCTGATCCGCTTCCGGCGCTGGACACGTCTTGCCTCAGTGTCTCGCCCTCGGCGGCGGGACTTGCCGCCATGCACCGGAGCGCCGTCCAACTGTATGACGGCGCTTCCTGGAGCCGTTTGACGCCTGTCCTTTAGCTAGAATGCTGCGGTAGAGTAGTGGCCAAGTACGCTCGAACCCGCTCCAGATCGAGGTTCGCAATCTTGAGCGGCTGGCTTGAGCTCAGCATCCTCACCACGAACAGTTCCCCCGCCTCGGGAAACTCGGCATAAAGCGCCTGTGCGATCTCGCGGCCTGCGTCTTCCGCAGTGCGAAGCCCATCAAGGTGCGCCTCCAGACGCTCGACCAGCCGCGACAGGCGCTCCTCGTCCATGTCCGGGTTATCGCCCGGGTGAAGTAAGTGTTGATCGTAAATATTCCAAAGGTGCGCCGCCATTTCCGCGTGCTGGCGTACAATGTTTTTGATAATGGGAGCCTTCGCCATCAGTTCAAGTTCACCGAACCGCCTCTGATGCGATTGGCCGCGCTGGCATGGCTGACGAGATAGGTTCCCCGGATGGTCAGGTGACCGTCTTTTTCCATAATGATAACCGACTTGCCGCAACGCAGTTCCAGCCGCTCGCTCGCTGTAATCTTTACCGTCTCGCCATCGCGGACTACATGCGTGTCCGCCTGCTTCTTCGCCGGCTCTACAATCCTGCCGACAATCAGCGGTCTGCGTGGGTCACCATTCTCAAACAGCAGCGCCACTTCCGAGCCAATCATGTCGAAATGCAGTTCGGCCAAGCTGCGCGCGGACAAAGCCGCCTCTTCCGGATTGCCCTGAAATACGACCAACGGTCCGCTTTCTCCAAAGCCAAGGAACACGCCAATAACCACGCCGTCGATCCGTTCTACAACAGTGCTCATGCCTAGCCTCAGTTCTGGAGGATTTTCGAGCCCTTCATGGTGATATTATTCGATGCTTTCGCGTTGATCTTGCCTGAAGCGGTGACAGAAATATCCTTGCCCTTGATCAAGATCTCACCATTCTTCTTCATGATGATCATCGCACTACCGCACTTGAGCGTGATGCTGTCCTTCACCTCGATCGTCATGTTCTTGCCGACGGCAATCGTCATGTCGTCGGCGACCTGAGTCAGGCTCTTTTTGGCCACCTTCAACAGGTGGCCTCCGCCGACCTCGCCCGTTTGATCGCCGCCGACCTTGGTCGTCCGTGTCTTTCCTATCTCGGTGTTATGCGCCCCACCAATCTTAATCCCCTGATCAGCACCAATCTGAATGCTCTGCGCCGCAGAGATCTGCCAACTGTCGTCCGCACCAATATCGTGACTCTGCGCCGCACCCACCGTGACCGACCGTGTCGCACCGATTGTATTGGCTTGCGGGCCGCCCACGGTCCGGGTCTCGGATGCGCCAACTGAATCGACCCGAGCCGCGCCGACCGTCACCGTCTGGACGGCGCCGACAGTCTGCGTATGTGCTATGCCGATCGTCTCCGTCGAGTTCGACCCGATATTGATCGTCTCGTTCGACCCCACCGTCAGCGAGCGATCGACCCCCACCGTCTCGGTATCGTTGTTGCCAATGTCGGTGGTCTGGTCGACCCCGACCTTGACCGTCTTGTTGTTGCCGACGTCCTCGTCGAGGTTGTGGCCGACGGAGTGCTTGGCGTCGTGGTCGATGCGGTCGGACTGGTCGTGTTGCACCAGCTTGGTGCGGTCGTTCTTGATCAGCAGGTTGTGGTCCTTCTGCGCCTGGAAATTGACCAGTTCGGAGCCGGCCTTGTCCTCGAACATCAGCTCGTTATAGCCGCCACCGCCCTTGGAGGAGTCCGACTTCCAGCCGGATTGCGTGGCGCTGCCCGGCAGACCGTACGGCGGCATCTGGGCGGCGTTGTAAACCCTGCCG
This sequence comes from Mesorhizobium sp. M0938, assembly GCF_040319125.1. NCBI lineage: Bacteria > Pseudomonadati > Pseudomonadota > Alphaproteobacteria > Hyphomicrobiales > Phyllobacteriaceae > Mesorhizobium > Mesorhizobium sp. M0938. The sequence continues at coordinate 47,687 of NZ_JAMYNS010000006.1, forward strand.
GTGATGATCGGCAGATCCGGGTCGCCTTCGATGAAATCGATGATGACCTCCTGGCCGATGCGCGGTATCTGGATGAACCCCCAGCCGCTGCCGGCCCAGGTCTGCGAGACGCGCACGAAGCAGGAGCTGTTCTGGTCCTTCTTGCCCAGACGATCCCAATGGAACTGGACCTTCACCCGGGCATATTTGTCGGTGAAGATCTCCTCACCGGATGGGCCAACCACCGTCGCCGTCTGAGGACCGCGCATGATCGGTCGTGGTGTGATCCGTGGCGGACGATAGGGCAAGGCAGCCGGCGCCACGCCGAGGATCACCTTGAAGTTCTCGCTGCCGACGTCGGCAAGGGCCCTGTAGCCCGGATCGAACAGCCTATATTCGGCGCTGACCACCAGGTACTCCTGATTCTGGTCCTCACGCGGGAAGCCGTCCAGTTGGAACGTGCAGCCCGAATACAGCCCACGCACGGTTCCAACAGCAGCGATACGCTGGTGCACGGCCTGGATTTCCTCGCGGCGGATCGCAGCCAGGCTATCGCCGCGGCCAACGTCAAGATGCGCGCCGGGCTGGCGGTAGTTTTCGCCCGCCGCCAATTTGTGACCGAACGGCTGGGCGGATTTGGCCATCAGGTCGGCGCCCGGTTTCTGGAAATCATAGTCGGTATGCGCATAGGCGCCCGGCCGCACCGAACTCCCCGGTATCCATTCCGTTATATACTCGACATCGCGCCGGGAGCCTTGCCCTTCAAAGTGATAGGGTACTTTCTCATAGCCCGGCGCGGGCTTCAGCTTGTTCATCGCATCGGCGAGCACAAGTGTATGCTTGCCATCGTCATGCTCGAAGAAATACAGAATGCCTTCGTGCTCGAGCAGCCGCTGCACGAAATCGAGATCGGTCTCGTCATATTGCACGCAGTATTCGCGCGGCGGATAGGATCCTTGCAGGCGCTTCTCGAATTTTGCCGTGCTGTATTTCGAGAAAACCTCCTCGACGATCTCGATGACGCTCATGTTCTGGAAAATGCGGCAATCAGTCGTGTTGCCGAGGAACCAGAGCCATGGCCTGATGACCGCTTCGTAATATGCCAGCCTATCCTCGATCCTGGTGAGCCGAAATTCCGAGATCAGCCCGCTGAACCAGCGTTTCGGATCGGATTCACCTTCGATCGAGACAGCACCGCCCAGCATCTTGAGCGGGTCGATATCGGGGCTGCTACTGACGAACCCGACAGTATAGGCCAAACAACGACTGATCTCGTCGCGCCCGACAAGATGGGTGAAGGTCAACAACTCGGCGCCAACCGGTGTCTGCACAACCGTAGCACGTTCGTTCGGCATGGGTCGTGCCCCTCCTAGACGCCGCCGCCAGTGTAGCGGATTTGGAGTTCCTGCTATGTGATCAGCATCACCTTCAGGAACGCCACGCCATGTTGAGCCTACCACAAGTTTTCCTGCCGACCAAAAAGAACGAGCGGCAGTTAAACCTTGCCTTATGGATTTCATCGACTTGAAACGCTGCTGTCCTGTTATACTTGCAAGCTGCTAGAATGGTAGCGTATCGATCGGCGATCGACGGCGATTTTGGATGTTCATCAGGCTGCAGATCAACAATATCGACGCCCTGCCCGCTGGCATCTCAACCGGCTATGCAGCCCGTGACCGCAGCTTCGAGATCGGACGCGAGGCTTGTGACTGGACCTTGTCCGACCCGGACAAATTCATCTCCGGCCGGCACTGCGAGATCAGGTACGACGCGGGCGCGTTCTGGCTGCACGATGTCTCGCGCAATGGAACTTTCATCAACGGATCGAGCCAGCGCATGGCCGGCCCGCATCGGCTCGGTCATGGCGACCGGCTGCTGATTGGCCGCTACGTCATCTCCGTAGCGATTGACGACGAGCGAGCTGCGACAGGCCAAGCTCAAGGCAACCGCGGTTCGACGCAACGGGAAATGCCGGTTGCCACGGGCCGGCCGCTGGACTTCGGCAACGAGCCTTTCTTCAGTCCGGCGGAGCAACGGGCCGGGCAGCAGGCGCCAGCATCGACGTCTTCCTTGCTGCAGCCCATTCCTCCGCCCTCGGCGGGGTCCGCACCCCGCCGCCCTGACGCAGACGAGGTGCTGCGGGTAATCGCGATCGCAGCCGGCATTTCACCGGAATTGCTTCAATCGCGTGACAAGCATGAAGTTGCTGCCGAAATCGGCGCGGTGCTGCGGACGATGGTCGAGGAGCTGGCCTTGCTGCTGAAAGCACGGGCGGCTGCGAAGATACTGGCCAAGAGCACACACCGGACGATGATAAGTGCTGAGGACAACAATCCCCTAAAGTTCGTCCCGGGAACCGACGACATCCTTGAGATCATGTTCGCACGGCGCAGAGCCGGCTATCTCGATGCCAAGCGCAGCATCGAAGACGCATTCCGTGATCTCAAGACGCACGAATTTGCCACCTACGCAGCCATGCAAGCTGCTCTCTCCCGGCTGCTTGACGACTTGTCGCCCGAGGCGATCGGCAAAAAGCTACCGCCGACCTCGTTCAGTTCGAAGAAGGGCCTGGCCTGGGATGCCTTTGTCGCGAAATGGCGGACCATGGAGGAAGCCCACGAAAACGGCATGCTGGATATATTCCTGTCCTATTTCAGCGAAGCCTATGCCAAGGCCGACAAGCAAAAATAGGCTGGAAGACTAAAACGGGCGCATGCCCGGAAATCGGATCGTTTGCTGCGTTGACCTTTGGTTGCGAAACGAATTAGGCGGCAACTGGAAAGTCCTTTGCGGTCCAAAAGGACGCGCGGCGCTTAAGTTGACAAAGAAAAATCCTTTGGCAGCACTGCTTTAGGTTCCAATCGACAGCTTCTGAGATTACGATCACATACGACAGTTCGCCAGCGGGTAAGGCTGATTGACCTAGGGGTCTGCGGCAAATGTCATGTTACGGCGGGATAGTGTTTTGTAGCCGACTTTCTTCCAGACACTGCCCTCGTCAGCAGCGCCTGCACTTCCTGCATATGACCAGGAACCGCTCTGCGCCCATCTGGCGCAAACGCGGGCATCGCAGCTGGACGGAATACCTGCAATGAGCTCGAAGGACAATCCTTTCGGCCCGGCGGGCAAAACGGTCATTCGCGCAAATCCACGACGCGAGCAAAAATCGGCGCCAGCTGCTCAGGGGCCTGTTACTGGCGGCGGGCAGCGCGATCCCTCCCCAGTCAAGGATTCAACAATTTTCGATCCAGGTGTTGGCCGGCATGCGCCCCCGGGCTGGATATCCGGAACTGTGATCTATCAAGGCGCATCTTCCGATGCCGCGATGGCAACCGGTTCTTCCGCGGCGACGCCAGCCATGCAGCAGGATGTTCTGCTCGATGCCGCGGACAGCGTCAGCTATTCCGCCGCAAACCCGATCCTCGCCGCGGCCGCGCCCTTGCTGATGCTGCTCGGCCAGCTCAGGCTCCTGTCAGTCGAAAGACAGGCGGAGCCACTGGCGGAGCATGTCGCCGATACGATTGAAAAGTTCGACCGGACAATGGAGAAGTCAGGCGTTCCCGAAGAGGATGCCCGGATCGCAATATTCGCCCTTTGCGAAACCGCTGACGATCTGATCGGCAACCTGCCCTGGCCGAAGAGTGACGACTGGGCGCAGCACGGCATGCTGTCGCGGTTCTTTCACGTCGAACCCACCGGTACGGGCTTTTTTGAAGCGCTGAACAAGGTGCTGGCCACGCCGGAGGCACACTACGATTTGCTCGAATTGATGCATGCCTGCCTGTCATTGGGGTTCGAAGGCCAATATCGAGGCCTGGCGCGCGAGGACACCGACCTCGAACGCGTCCGACGCGACGTCTACGAGACGCTTCGCTACTTCAGGGCTCGCACCAACGAAGAGGTCTCGCCGCACTGGCAGGGCATGGTGGCGACAATGACGAAATCGTCCACCCGGCTGCCGCTCTGGGCCGTTGCGGCAGCTGCATCGGCGCTGCTGACGGCAGCGTTCTTCACGTTGCGGGTCTTCATCACCAACGAGGGCGAAGCCGTTGCCGGCCAACTGCTGGCCCTCAATCCATCGACGCCGGTCACCATCGAACGCGCCAGCGTGGCGCCGTTGGCCGAACCGGTGAAAGTCGCCCCGCCTGTCGCCGCCCCCGCCACCCAGATCGATCGCATCCGTACCGCACTGGCCAAGGATATCGCGCGCGGCGGGCTGATCGTCGGCACGCAAGGCAGGTTCATCGTCGTGGAGATCAACAATCTCCTGCTGTTCCAATCCGGCAGGGCCGAGATAAAGCCAGAGTTTGGACCGATAGCCGCGGACATCGCCGCCGCGCTGGAATCCGAGCCCGGACCGATCCGGATCGTCGGCCATACGGACAATATAAAACCGCGAAAATCGAGCGCGTTCAAATCCAACTTCGACCTTTCCGTCGCCCGGGCGAAGGCTGTCGAAGCAATGATGGCGCCGCAATTCAGCCAGCCTTCGCGGATCACGGTCGAGGGCAAGGGCGAGGACGAGCCGATCGCCGACAATACGACCCCGGAAGGCCGCGCTCAGAATCGCCGTGTCGACGTGATGATCCCAAAGGAGGAGACGTTGTGATCGCGGCCGGTTGGAAGCGCCCATGACGCGTTGGCTGCTGCAGATATTCAGCGTCATCGCGCTGGCCGGTTTCGCAGCAGCCGTCTGGTTTGCCGGGCCATTGATCCGCTTTGCCGACACCCGCCCGCTCGGCTCCGTCTGGCTGCGTGGCACGATTATAGGGGTCACCCTGGCGATCGCGGCGCTCTTCTACGGCTTCCGTTTCTGGCAAATGCGAAAGGCGCAAAAAGCGCTCGAGGCGGCAATCGTCCGCAGCGACGACAGAGATGGCGAGCCGCAGATGCTCGAGGCCCGCATGAAGGAGGCCATTGCGACGCTGAAGCGGTCGAGCGGCAGGGGCAACTTCCTCTATGAGATCCCCTGGTACATCATCATCGGCCCGCCGGGCGCAGGCAAGACGACGGCACTGGTTAATTCGGGCCTGAAATTTCCGCTTGCCGGGTCGGGTGACGCCCAGCCGGTAGCCGGTATCGGCGGCACACGGTCCTGCGACTGGTGGTTCACCGACGAGGCCGTGCTGATCGACACCGCCGGACGCTACACAACGCAGGATTCGCAGGCCGAGAGCGACAAAAAAAGTTGGCTTGCCTTTTTAGCGCTGCTCAAGAGATACCGCACCAGGCAACCGATCAACGGCGTCATCCTGGCCATCAGCCTTGCCGACCTCATCAGCTTCGATGATCAGCAATTGAACGCCCATATCGTCGAAATACGCAGCCGCTTGCGGGAAACATACGAAACGCTGAAAGTCCAGTTCCCGGTCTACCTGCTTTTCACCAAGGCGGACCTTGTCTCCGGGTTCATGGATTATTTCGGCGGGTTCGACGAACAGCGCCGGCGCAAGGTGTGGGGCGCGACATTCCAGACCACGGATCGCGGCAAGAACATGGTCGGCGCGGCCCCGGCCGAGTTCGAAGCACTGGCAAGACGGCTGGCGGAGGAGGTCCCCGACCGCCTGCAGGAAGAGACTGATCCAGTCGCGCGCATAGCCCTCTTCGGCTTTCCGGCGCAATTTGGCGCGCTGAAGGGACGGATTGCCACGTTCGTCGCTAGCCTGTTCGATCCGGCCCGCAGCCAGGTGAATGTCAGTCTGCGTGGATTTTATTTTTCATCAGGCACGCAGGAAGGAACACCGATTGACCAGGTGCTCGGCGCAATCGGCCGCAGTTTCGGCGGCAGTCCCGGGACGCATCTGTCCGGCACCGGCAAGAGCTTCTTTTTGCACGACCTTCTCACCCGCGTCATTTTTGCGGAGGCCGGGTGGGTTTCACACGACAAATCGGCTGAAAGGCGTGCGGCGATCGCCAGATATGGCGGCCTTGGCATAATCGCATTGATCGCCGCGGCGGCCCTGGGCACCCTGGCCATGAGCTACACAGCCAACAGGTCGCTGATTGCCGCCACCACCCAGGCGATGAACCAGTATCGCGAGACAGCGGGCCCGCTGCTCAAAAGTACTGAGGTCACCGATGTCGATCTCGAAAACGTCATTGGCCCGCTCGACCAGTTGCGCAATCTGCCGGCAGGGTTCGAAACCGGCGACTTGCCAACACCGGTCGAGGAGACGTTCGGCCTCAGCCAGCGGGAAAGACTTCTTTCGGCGTCCAAAACCGCATACCGCCAAGCGCTGGAGCGCACGTTCCGCGCGCGCCTGTTGATACAGGCCGAGCGGACGATCCAGGCCAAGATGGCTGACCCCGCCGCGCTCTACGAACCGTTGAAAATCTATCTGATGCTTGGCGGCAAGGCGCCAAAGGTCGACGACGCGCTGATCGTTTCCTGGATGAGACAGGATTGGGAGCAGAACCGGTATCCGGGCGAAAACAACCGCGAGGGACGGGCGCAGCTCGAAAAGCATTTGCGCGCCATGCTTGCATTGGACGACGCCTATGATCCGGTTTTCGAACTCAACCGACCGCTTGTCGAATCCGCCCAGCGCTCGCTCGGGCGGATGAGCCTGGCAGATCGCGCCTCCGCATTGATCAAGTCGGCTGTATACGCGGCAGCGCTGGACGATTTTTCTGTTTCAACGAAAGGTGGCCCGGAAGCGAAATTGCTGTTCGAGCGCATAGACGGCAGCGATCTGGCTGATGTTGGTGTTCCCGGCATCTACACCCATGCCGGCTTCAACGACTTCTACCTCGGGCAACTCTCGCGCGTCGCGCAGATGCTGGTCGACGACCAATGGGTCCTCGGCGGTGGCGGCGAGCAAGGCGGCATCGATCAGGAACTGCTCAAGCTCGGTCCAGAACTTCTCGATCGGTACGGAAACGATTTCACCGCGGCCTGGAACGCCGTTCTCGATGAATTGAGGTTCAAAGCGATGCTGAAGGACAAGCCGCATTATTTCGCGCTTTCCGCCGCCGCGTCGCCAACCTCGCCGATCGACCAGCTTTTTACGGCGATAGCGGACGAGACAGCCCTGACGCGGGAAGCCGGAGGCAACAGAGCCTCCGAGCTAGAATCCGGCGCGGTTCAGAACCAGCCGCAGACGTCTGCAGATATCGCCAAGGGCTTGGCGCGCATCGGCATACAGATTGCCACAGGCAAATCGCAAAGCCGCGCCGGCGCAGGGTCCTCGAGCGCACAGCATCCCGGAGCAAAGATCGAAGCGCAGTTCAGGTCATTCCAGACGCTGGTGAACGGTCCTGCCGGACGCCGCCCGATAGATGCATTGACCCAGAATTTCCGTGACATCTACCAGAGCCTGCAACTGGCGGCAGACGTTCCTTCGCAGACGGAACGCGTCAACATCAATCTGCAACTGCAGATATCCACCCTTCGCGCCAATGTCTCGCGTCTGCCCAAGCAGCTCGCGCGGATGGTCAACGCGACGGCCGACGAGTTTGAGGGCAACGTCGCCGAAACCTCGGTAGCGAATCTGAACCAGATGCTCGACCAGACGGTGACGCGCGCCTGCGAAGAGGCGGTCAACGGACATTATCCCTTCGCCGGCAATGGCACCGAGGACATCGCAATGGCGGATTTCTCGAAACTGTTCGCTCCGGGCGGGCTGATGGACCGGTTCTTCGCACAGAATCTCGCATCGCTGATCGACATGACCGGCCAGGACTGGAGTTGGAAACAGGATGCGCGCTTGGGGCGCGACCTTCCGAAGTCGACCTTGAAGGACTTCCAGCTTGCTGCCGAAATCCGCAACGCCTTCTTTCCCTCCGGTGGTTCTGTCCCGTCGGTAAGCGTCACCTTTACGCCGGTTTCACTGCATGGCGATGCCGATGCGGCAAATCTCGACGTCGACGGCCAGATCGTCCAAAGCAACCAGGCAGGCAACGCGCCAAGCACTGTGACCTGGCCGAGCAGCGGGACTTCGGCGTCCGCCAGCCTGAGCTTGACGCCGGAAATGCCAGGCCGCGAGTCCGCCATCAAGTTCGACGGTCCGTGGGCGCTGAAGCGATTGCTGGACAAGGCTGATATCACCAGCACCGGCGGCAATACGGAAGCCCGCTTCGTGATCGGCGGGCGCGATGTCGCCTATAGGATCCAGACCGGTTCGGACCCCAACCCCCTCCTCCTTCCCGCGCTTTCCGGGTTCAGCTGCCCAAAGGCCTTTTGAGATGGCCTTCGGGCTTTCCAGCATGATGACGCCATCCAGGGGCCGCAGACGCTCGGACGTTGATTTCGATATTCTAATATCCGCGCCTGTGGCAAACTGGCGCGAGCGAGCGCGGGAAAATGCGCCGCGGAGGACGCTTGCGAAGCGCTTGGTGGCAAATGAACAATGTCGCCCTTCCCTTTGAAAGCTTCGGCGTTAGCCACAGAGGCTGTGTCCGCGAGCTCAATGAGGACAGCTATCTGGTCGAGCCGGAAACCGGCCTCTGGGTCGTGGCCGACGGAATGGGCGGACATGATGCCGGAGAAGTCGCCTCGGCCAGCATCGTCGATCATCTGGCAACGATCGGCATCGCAAGTTCGGCACCGGATCTTCGCGCGCGCTTCGAGGACCGGCTGAGTCGGGCCAATGCCGAGATCCGCGGGATATCGGAGTCCCGCGGCGTAACCATAGGCTCCACCGTCGCTGCCTTGCTGGCTATGAATGGGCGGTTTGCCTGCCTATGGGCGGGCGACAGCCGGGTCTATCTGATCCGCAACGGCTCGATCTCGCAGATTTCGAGGGACCATACCGAAGTTCAGGAACTTCTCGACAGAGGCATGATCAGCGCGGCCGAAGCGCTCACCTGGCCGCGCCGCAATGTCATCACACATGCGGTTGGTGTCAGCGACGAGATCGTCATCGACTTCCAGCAAGGCGAAATCATGACGGGGGACATTTTCGTGTTGAGCACCGACGGGCTGACGGCGCACGTCACCGACGCCGAGATCGAGGCGGCAGCGGTGTCCGCGACACCTCAGGCGGCGTGCCAAAACCTGCTGCAGACGGTGCTGGCGCGCGGCGGGACAGACAATGTCACGATTGTGCTGGTGAAGATCGGAGACGGCAGCAACGGGTCCCGTCCTGATCCATCCGCGGAGGTTGGAGGCTGATGAGCGCCGACGACAAGACGCGAATATCGCCTGGCCTGGCAAACACCGCCGTCGGCACGCAACTCAGCGGCATCTACGAACTTGACGAGCGGATCGCGTCCGGGGGCATGGGTGAAGTTTACCGTGGCCACAACATCCAGACCGGTGACCACGTCGCGATCAAGATCGTCCTGCCCGAGTTCGCCCGTGACCAGACGATCCTGTCTCTGTTCCGCAAGGAAGCCTCGATCCTCAACCACCTGTCGCACGACGCGGTCGTCAGATATCACGTCTTCACGATCGATCCCGGGATCGCCCGGCCCTACCTTGCCATGGAATTCGTCGACGGTGAATCGCTGTTCGACGTCATGCGGCGTGGCGCGATGCGGACGGAAGACGTGCGCAAGCTCTGCCACCGCCTTGCATCCGGTCTAAGCGCTGTGCACCAGGCAGGAGCAATACACCGCGACCTTTCCCCGGATAACATCATCCTGCCAGGAGGCCGGGTCGACCGTGCAAAGATCATCGACTTCGGCATCGCGCGATCGGCGACCGTCGGTGGAGAGACCCTGATCGGCGGAAAGTTCGCAGGGAAGTACAGCTACGTTTCTCCCGAACAGCTCGGGCTGTTTGGCGGCGACGTCAGCGAGCAGTCCGACATCTACAGCCTGGGATTGGTGCTGGCCGCTGCGTTGCGCGGAAAGCCGATCGATATGGGCGGCTCCCAGTTTGAGATCGTTGAAAAGCGCCGAACCGTGCCGGACCTGTCCGACATCGATGCCGATTTTCGCGACATTGTCGAAGCCATGCTGCAACCGGACCCGCGGGATCGGCCAGTCAGCATGGCAGACATCGCCAGGCTGACGCGTGACGACAGCGAGGAGACAACGCCTCCGCCGTCCATCACACCTCGCGCCCGGACTGGTCTGCCGCGAACCGGCGAAACCGTCGCGCCCGGTTCCAAAGCCGCCGGGCACGGCTTGCCAACTGCTGCGAAATCGGGGGAGCAGCGCTTCGTCCCGCATGTCCGGCCGGCGCATCTGTCCGCACCGCGGCCTTCGAAGGTCGCCCCTCCTTCGCGCGCGGTCACGCATGATGCCCCCCAGAAGCCTGCAAAGACCCGCAACATCGCAATCGCTGCCTTGGCGGCGCTGGCTGTGGTCTCCGGCGCAGGCGTCTATCTGAGCGGCCTGATGACACCTTCCACGCCGGTCGCCGGCGATACACCGCTTTTGGCACCAGAAGCACCAAAGCCGGCCCCGGCGGACGACGCTGCGAGCCCGCCTGGCAATGAGCCGGCAAAGCGGATTCCAGCCCAGCAGCCAAAACCGGACGGCGCTGCGCCGCCCGTCGAAAATCGGGCCGATGCCGAGGCCAGACAGCAGCCGGAGCCGATACAGCCGGCCAAAGTCCCCCCGCCCACCGAGGAAATCTTGGAGCCGTCTGCAGTCGAGGTGCAAATACCACCCGAAGCGGTTCCGCCGGCAATTCAGCCTGATGCGGTGACCGGCAACAGCCAGCAGGCAGCTCCGCCGGCCGCCGAGGTAGCGCCTGTAGCACCAGCCGAAAAAGCCCAGGCGCCAGCGGTCCAGCCCGATGCCGTGGAGAGCCGGAAGCCCGAGCGACAGGCTGCGGAGGAAGCCAAGGCTGATGTTGAAGCCAGGACCAAAGCGGAGCGAGAGGCCGAAGCGGCGGCGAAGACACAAGCCGAAGAGGAAGAGCGTCAGAAGGCGGAGCAGGCGACGCGGCTCGCTTCGGAGAGGGCCAAGCTCGACGCCGCGCGCAGGGCCGCAGAGCAGGCGCTAAAGGTGGGGCGTGCGCCGCAACAGCAGGCAGGCGAGTCGCCGGACGACGGCACCGTCGCCTTGAATGTGCCCCGACCGGAAGCTCCGCCGGCTCCTCCCGTCGATGCGATGGCGCAACGGGTCTCCTGGGTGCGCGACTTCAGCGGCGGCGATTGTTTCTATGCGGCGTTGACGTCGGCAACCGACAAGGCTGCCGCGATCGAGGGATTTGGAACGGAGGTCCCGCCATTCGAGCGAATGATGTACGATTTCCAGGCAAGATTCCATGTCGAACCGGACATCAGCGTCCGCCTCATTGAACCCGCCCAATGCGAAGTCACCAACTTTTTGCGCTTTCTGGATCAGACAGCGGCCGACAAGCCGCGGCTTGTTCTCGATCGGACGTCGGTGCCGAGCGGTTCGCCGATCAGCGGTACGCTGGTGACGCATGGCGGCCTCATTTCCAGCGTGCTGCTGATCGACCACGAGGGCATGGCATTCAGCCTCGACGATCGTATCGTGGTGCAATCGGACAAGGCCATTTTCAACATCCCGACCAGTCTCGACCCCGCCGACAAGGCGGCCGGCAAGCCCGTGCCGCAGATCATAATGGTCATCACAGGTCGACAGGATATTCAGGCTGCGGCGTTCTCCGGGCCAACCCCGGTCTCGGTGCTGCTGCCCAAAATTCTCGAGGAAATCGAGACCAGCGGATCTGAATTCTCCGCAACTGGACAATACTTCCGGCTCGGCGGATAGCATGGACGCCCATGGATCTCCGCCGCCCGCGTTTTTCCTCCCTGCCCGCTCACCCGCCCAAAAGGCCGGGTGACTTGGTTCGAGCCCTGCTTGCCCTGAGAGACTATGTCAGGATTTCGATTATCCCAGGTGCTGCGCTGCTGGCTTTCCTCTCGACCACCGAGGCGCGTGCCGAATTTACCGTCTGCAATCAGACGCTCGACGTGGTCAATCTCGCCGTTGGCCAGAAGGTCGAGAATGCGGACCAGACCGACGGCTGGTGGACGATCGGCGCAAATCAGTGCGTAAACGTCGTCCGCGAGGAACTGACGAACCGCTACATTTACATCTATGCGACGGACGTTTTTGGTCACGCGATCCTGACCGGGTCGACCGAAATGTGCATCGACCGGCGGCGCTTCTCGATACGCGGCATCGATGAATGCTGGCAACGCGGCCGCATTGCCGCGCGATTTCTCGAAGTCGATACGCTCGAACAGGTGCGGTGGACCTTTTTCCTGACCGGAAGCAATCCGTGACGCACAGTATCGATACGAGCTTCAGGCTGAAAAAGCAGGCGCGCGCTGCCCTTCGCAGACGCAGGCTGTGGCGCAGGCTCCTTGCCGGTCTTGCAGCGATTGTCCTGTTGTCGATCGCCACCGGCTTTTATCTCACCGCGAACTATTGGTCGTTCGGCGATGAAGACGAGGAGTTGCAGGCGGTCGAGGGAACGGACGATGTGCCGGCCGATGCATCGATCTATGTACCTGCCATTATCGAGCTAGCGGGGGATCCTATGTGGATCACCCTCGCGCCCGACGCGGGCGCCGCAACGAAAGGCAAAGTGGTCGCGCGACCGGTGGAACTCGATCAGGCCGGAGTTTCTCCCCAGATCGAGATTCTGTCCGACGTGATGCTTAGCGCCAGCGAAAAATTCATGACGACGATCCCGTCCACGCAAGAAGATTTCGCATTTTTCCAGGCACAGCGGCAGACCGCGGCGGCGCCATCCAGCGATCTGCAAGACGATCCCCAGCTACTCGCTCCAGGTGAAGCTCCGCTTGCTTCTGGTCCGCAGGCGGGCGCCGATGATCCCGAAGCGGGCTGGGGCGAAACAATCGCTGCAGGCGAGGCAGCCCTTCCCGCGTTCCAGAAGACCCAGATAGAAAACAACACAAGCGTCGCAATTGTCATGAGCGAATATCAGCGATTCGAGGCTACCGCAGACACGTTCGTAAAGATTCTCAACGACCGCAGTTTGGACAGCGTTGCCCTGGACGCGCATTTCTCCGCCGATGATGCCAAGCTGGCAGGCGAAGCCCTGAGGTCGCTTTTCAATCGGGAAAGCCTTGAGCCGGGTTATGTCGTCGCGATGCGCGGTTTCAGGCCGGCGCGCGAGACGACAACAATGTCCCTCATGCAGGTTTCGATCTACGCCAAGAACACATTTGTCGGCACGCTGACGCGCAATGCCGCCGGTGCATTTGTGTCGGGCGTTGACCCTTGGGTCCGTGAAGATCTGTTCAATTACTCGGGCGCACAGGTGGAAGGCACGTACAAGAGGCAATACCGGCTACTCGACGCAATCTATTCCACGGCGGCACGTAATAATGTTCCGACCGGGGTGATCGGAGAGGCGATCATGTACCTCTCCAGAGGACAGGATCTGGATGCCTTCGCCAGCCAAGACCAGCGTCTGGTCCTGATCTATTCCCAAAGGCCACGTGGCAAGGAAGAAACTGCCGGGCGGGTGTTGTATGTAGGCGTCCAGGGTAGCGAAAAGAGCCTCGACTGTTTCGTCTTCCAGCAGAGCGACGGCCAGTTTGCATGCGTTAGCGGTGACGATCAGGTTCGCTCGCTGACGGTCACCAACGGCATGGTCACGCCGGTCAACGGGGTCATGACGTCCACCTTCGGTCCACGCAAACACCCGATCCTTGGAACCGTTCGGATCCATAAGGGTGTGGATTGGGCGGCACCCCTGGGTACACCGATTGCAGCCGCTTTCGACGGCGAAATCGTCTTTCAGGATGATGGAAAGGGATACGGCAATCTGGTGAAGATTTCGCACGGAAACGGGAGCGAGACGCGCTATGCGCACATGCAGAGGTTCGCGATCAAGGACGGTGTCGGCACGAAGGTGAAGGCAGGCGATATCATTGGCTATATCGGCACCACCGGCCTCTCGACTGGGCCGCACCTGCATTTCGAACTCTATCGGAGTGGCGAGGCCGTCAATCCCCTGGGCACGGTTACAACAATCGCCACGGACAATTCCGCTGTCGAAACGCTGACTGACCGTATCGTTCATGTCGAAAGTGGCGGCAGCGCCCGTGCCAAGAACCCCAATTCTTCAGCGACCGGCGCCGGCCAGTTCATAACAAAGACCTGGATCAGGATGATGAACACATACCGCCCCGAACTTGCGCGGACATTGTCGACCGCCGACCTGCTCGCCCTGCGCTACGACGCCACGATATCGCGCGAGATGGTGAGCAACCTGGCGCGCGAAGGTGAAGCCTATCTTCGGGCGCGCGGCCACCAGATCACAGCCGGCCGGCTCTATCTCTGCCATTTCCTGGGAATGGAAGGCGCGCATCAAGCGTTGTCGGCGCCGGGTTCGGCGCAATTGAGCGCCGTCCTCGGGTCGGCCGTCATTCAAGCCAACCCGTTTCTCACCGGCAAGACCGCCAGCTATGTCGTGAGTTGGGCCGAACGGAAAATGGGTCGGAAGCTGAGCCCGCCGACGACTGCCGTAAGCCAGCAGACGACGACGACGGAAGTCCGCCAGACATCGCCGGAGTTCGAAAAGTACAAACAGGCGATCACCGCCCTCATAAGCTCGATTCAGAATACCCTTTGAACGTGCTTCTCGCGGGCTCGCCGTTTAGTTGCGCGCCAAAGGTCACTGTTGCCAATTTTTTCGGGCCTTTGTGAACCAGAACTATGACCTGGGTCACATACGCCTAAGAGCCATTATGGCAGAAGCGACTATGTCGCTGATGAAAAGCGCGGAGGGTTGGTCCATGAAAGCATTCGCTGTCTTTCTGAGCGGGTTCATCCTGTTCGTCATCGCCTCGCTTGGCGCCGAGGCTGCCACGCCGGCCGCCAAACGCGTGGCACTGGTCATCGGCAACAGCAAATATATCCATGCCGTTGCCCTGCCCAATCCCGCCAACGATGCGCGTCTCATCGCATCCACCCTGCGCAATGCCGGCTTCCAGGTGATCGAGGGAGTCGATCAGGACAATGCAGGCATGCACAGCCTCATCAGTCGGTTTACCGAGCAGTCCTACGACGCCGATCTCGCCGTCATCTTTTATGCCGGCCACGGCATGCAGGTCGACGGCAAGAATTTCCTGATTCCGGTCGACGCCGAATTGACATCGCCCGCCTATCTCAAGACCCGCACCATTCAGATCGATGACTTCATGGCAGCCTTACCGCCCGAGCCGGCGGTTGGCGTCGTTGTCCTCGATGCCTGCCGCGACAATCCGCTGGCAAGAACACTGGCGGCCTCGATGCCCAAGAGCCGTTCCACCTCGTTCGGCGCCGGTCTGGCGCCGGTTGAAGCAAAATCGGACGGCGTTGGAACCGGCGGCATTCTGATTGCCTATGCGACGGATCCAGGCGCCATCGCTTTCGACGGCAACGGCGTCAACAGTCCCTATTCCACGGCGCTCGCGAGGCACCTGACTGAACCCGGCGTTGAAATCCAGAGCGCGCTGACGCGTGTACGCGGTCAGGTCACCGAAGCGACGCAGGGTCGCCAGAGACCCTGGCACAACGCATCGCTGGGGCGCGAGGTGTTCATCGGACAATCCATTGCGCAAGCCGTGCCTGCCGCGAAACCTGTCGCCGACGCATCCGGCGCCGCTGCGACCGCAATCCCCGCCCCCGCAACCAGCGAGCCTCCTTCCTGGGAGGTCGAGCAGCGTCTGTGGGATGAAGCTTCGAAGCGCCATTCCGTTCCGTTCTACGAAGCCTATCTCGGCCAGTTTCCGGACGGTCGCTTCGCCACGGTGGCACGGCTGAACATCGACCAGTTGAAAGAACCGAAAGCCGAAAACCGGCAGGTCGCAGCAGTCGACGAGGACGAGGCGAATGCCAGCACCGGCTCAGCCGTCCGCACCTCCGTTGGTGTTTCAGACGAGGCGAAACAGACTCCGGGTACCGAGTTGACAGAAAGTGCGATCGGTCTCGATCGCGAGGCCCGCATCGATCTGCAGTTGCGCATCGAAGCCTTGGGCAACGAACTTGGCCGTATCGACGGGAACATGGGTCCGAAGACCCGCCAGGCGATCCGCATCTGGCAAGCAAAGAACGGTCTGCCGCGGACCAATTTCTTGACACGCGAGCAACTGGCGTTCCTGGTGATCCAGACGGATCCAATGATGGAGCCGGTGCGCGCCAGGCATGCTGCCGATCAGGCTCGAGCAGTGCAGCCGAAAAAACAGGTGCAGAAGGCCCGTCTACAAAAGCCCGCGGCACACAAGGCCCGCACACAAAAACCGGTGGCACAGAAAGCCCGGACACAAAAGCCGGTGGCACATAAGCCCCTCAAACAACAGCAGGTCGTGCAGAAAAAGCGCTACCGCGAGGTGGTTCGGCGGGACGTCCCTCCGCCACCAGACAACAACGACTTCCTGACCAAGGCGCTGATTTTCGGCACTGGCGTTGCGGTGGGTGGCGTGCTCAACAACAACTGACAAGCCTGCGTTCAAGCGTGTTCGACATCTGAGCCGGGGCTTGGCGCACCCGGCTCCGCCTACTCGGTGCTTATCCGCATTTCCACCCGGCGGTTGGCCGGATTGTAGGGGTCGGGGTTGCGTGGACGCGTTTCGCCCAGGCCGATCGCCTTGATGCGGGCAGCGTCGACGCCATTGGACATCAGGAAGGCGGTCACCGATTGTGCTCTTCGTTCCGACAGCCCATCATTGTAGTGAGCCGAGCCGGAAGCGTCGGTGTAGCCTTCCACGACAAAACTCAATGTGCTCAGCCGGTTATCATTGAGCGCCTTAGCGAACTCGCCGAGTTCAGCGCGCGCAGTCGTGTCGAGTTCCGCGGAATCCAAGCCGAAATTGATCAGCATATCGAGGCTGGTTTTTTCGGCGGGCGCTTCCTTCTTCTTGTTGCTCTTGCATTCGTCTTCGGTGCCGACACAAACGCCACGCGACGGGCCGAATTCGCTCGCCTCGGCAAAAAACTTCACGATGTCTTCTGATTTCTGAAGCGGATCGGCGGAAGCATGTGTCGAAAAAAGCGCGACCGCCAACACGAAGGTTGAACCCCACAACTTCACAACGTTACTCCTGTTTTGAGCATTCGATTTCGCCAGCCCGGACTATATCAAATTGCGAAGCAACTGTCTGTTATAAACGTTGATCATATCGGCGATGAACGGCGGTTGCCACCTTGCCCAGGACTGAGGCTTGACCCGCGCCCCGTCCAGCGCTTCAGTACCAATTGTTCCCCAGGTGAAAGCGTGGCGGCCATGGCCTATGAGCTTCGATTCAAAACGGCGCGGGATCTTTTCATGGCCTGTCCCGCTGTTGCCGGAGACATGGTAGCCCCTCCAACCGAACAGCCTTCAATCGAGTTTTGCCGCGCTCTCCTTGCCGGACGAGTGCCCGAGGAGGCGATTACGTTCTGTGCCTATCTCCTGCCTGAGCGGGCTGCGGTCTGGTGGGCGCATGATTGCCTGAGCCACCTGACCGATCTGCTCGACAGCGGGGATCAGGAGTTGCTCGCGCTTGTTCACGACTGGGTCAGCCAACCCGATAGTCCTTACCATGGCGCGGAAGTGAGCAAGGCCGCGGCAATGCCGCCGACAACGCCGGCTGCCTGGATTGCCCTGGCCGCAGGATGGCGCGGCAACGCCACGGCTACGGACATGGCCGCGGCATCGCATTTGCGATCATTTCCCGCCGCCCATGCGGTCAATGCGGGAGTTCTGGCCGGACTGGCGCGCGTTGCGTTGGCGGACCGCTTTTCGGTTCTTTCCGCATTTGTCGAAATGGGCATCCAGATGGCAGAGATCGAGGCGCTGCGCCAATCAGCGGATGCATATTAAACCTGATTGCCTGCCCGAGTAGCAGCCGCATCGAGGCCATCTGGCCAACGCCTCCTTGACGTGCGTCAAGGATATCCGTCAACTTTATCCCCAGCCGCCTCCTCCGCTGCTCCCGCCGTTTCCGCCGCCCGCAGGAACGATCACAGGAGGTGGGGCAACAGGCTCCTCGATAGGCTCTTCCGCAATCGGCTTGATCACGTTTTTCTTGACCACCCGTTTGGGAGCGGCCTTAACGACCTTTTGCTGCACAGGTGTCCTACGAACGACCCTTTGCTCAACAGGTACCCTGCGAACGACCTTCGGCGGTGACGTCTCCTCCACCAGCGGCGCCGGTTCGGGTGGCATCAAGGACGTGCAGCCTGCGACAGCCGCCAGGATGCCGGACAGGGTTGTTCCCACGATTGCTTGCTTGAATGTCCTGCGCACCATTTGCCTCCTGATTGATTAAAACACGTCCCGACGCGGGTTGGCTTCTTCCCAGACCCGCCTGGCCACGCCGACCAACTGATTGTCCAGAGAACCGGATGCGGGGAGCTTCGACTTGAGCTCCTGGCGCAGTTGCTTCAACGCCGTCGCTTTCACCTTCGTGCCGAATTTCGCGAGGTTCGTCCGGGCCTCCGGCATCTCGTTGCGGGTGTCCAGTGCGGCCGCGAATGCCAGAAAACGGACGGCCGTGGCCTGATCGGCATTTTCGCCCTTTTCCATTTCAAGAACCGCGCGATCGAATGCACTGGACGGGTCGCCCCGCATGGTCGCCATCTCGAACAGTCTTTGCGCTTCCGCCGGGTTGCGCTCCACGCCCACGCCGTCGCGATACATGCGCGCGAGACTGCCCGGAGCGTAGGGCTGGCCGAGTTCGGTGGCTTTCTGAAACAGCGCCAGCGCGGTTTCCGGATTTTTCTCGACGCCCGCGCCCGACAGATAGTTCCGGCCGAGCAGATTCATCGAATACATGTCCTGCCGCTGCACGCCGGCCTCCAGGAAGGCAACGGCGCGGGCCTGATCGGCGGTCACGCCGTTGCGGCCTTCGGTGAAGATCGCGCCGAGATCGTTCATGGCATAGGTGTGCCCCATCGCCGCCGCTTTAAGCAGCAGGTCCAGCCCCTTGGCCGTGTCGCGCTCGACGCCGTAGCCGTTGAACAAGGCACGGCCCCACGACGTCATCCCGTAGGGATCGCCCTTGTCGGCCGCGGCCGCGTAGAAGGTGTTGGCCTGCTTGCGGTCGACATCCACACCGGTTCCGGTCGCGTAGAGGTAGCCGAGTTCGAACACGGCGCGCACGTGCCCCCTGTCGGCAGCCTGCTGGATGGCTTTCTTGGCCTGGTCGACCTTGCCTGCTGCAAGCAGCGCGCGCCCCAGTTCATAGCGGAAGCGGGCGACATCGGGATATGCCTTGACCGCAGCCTCGCAGAGCTTCACCGCGTCGGCGCCGATTTCGTTTGGCAGCAGACCGGGGACGACGCCTTGCAGGTCGAGCGGTTCGCCGGCAGCCGAGTCGCACGGATCGACGGTAGGTGATAGTTTCATCGTCGCCGGCTGGGATGCGGCACTACCCGCCCGAATTTCGAAGGCGACCTCGACCGTTTTGCCGGCTCCGATCTGTGGCTCATAGCGCAACCGGTCGACCTCATCGGCCATCAGGCTGGAGTCGGGCGACAGGATCCGATCCGGCAGGGAGAGTGTTCCCGTTGCCGGATAGCTCGCAACTTTCAGGCTGACCGCAGGGTCCTGTGTCGGGAAATTCAGCTTCAACGGAATCGGGCCGACGCCGACCGGAATGTCGATCTCCCGGTTTTCGATCGCCTCGGCGGCGCCGGTGATATGAATGCCACGCTCCAGTACCTGCTGCTTCTGCTCGGCTTCGAGCGAGGCCATTACCTGTTCGCCCTGGGCGCCTTCGCCGCTCTTGATTCGGAACACCAGCATGCCCCTGGCTTCGCCGCCCCAATTATCGCGTGCGGCATAGGCCAGCATGTCCATCTCTTCCGGCTCGCCGATTCCCTTGGGGACATCCATCTGCAAACGCGGCAGGTCCTTGCCCTGGATCTGTTCTCCCGCCTCGACGACCTTGCTGTCCAGCATCAGGCGGCCGAGCGTGGGCGGTCTTTCGATGCTGACGGTGATTGTCCCGCCGTCGACATCGACCGGTTCCGCGAGATCCAGATCGACGGGGCCGGCCCCCGACAGCACGACCTTCTCCAGCACCGGCGGCAGTGATGGGCGGCTGCTGCGGCGCATCAGAACGACGTCGTCGATCAGCGAAGAGTTCTCCCAGGGGACCTGCAGGCCCTTTGTAGCCTCAACCACATCCCGGCGCACGGCCGACATAACGGTGCGAATCTCCTGGTTGGGGGCCAGCGCACGACGGGCAAACGCTGACGAAAAAGGACTGAGGTCGCCGGCGCCGTCATAGGCAACCGCACCGGGTTCGGTGGCAAACGCGATCAGCGTGTTCAGCGAACTTTTTATCTGTGCAAGGCCGGTGCCGCTTGCGACAACAAGCTGGTCCCTTAGCCAATAGTCCTTGCGCGGGAATGGATTGTTGCGGCAGGCATCGAGAATGATCACCTGGATTTTCGACTTCGAACGCATCTGCTGAAGCACGTCGTTCAGCTTGATTGCCTGGACCTCGACGTCGGCCGCCTGTTTCAACGAGGCGTCTACCGGGATGAGGAAATTTTCGCCGCCAATCTGAAAGCCGTGACCGGAATAGTAGACGACTGCGATATCGGCGCCGTCCACGGCGGCCAGATAGTTGCGGAACTGGTCCTCGAACTGCAGCTTGGTGAGATTGCTCGCAACGAACACCTCGAAGCCTGCCTGCCTAAACGTATCGGATACGTCCAAAACATCCTTGGCCGGGTTCTTGAGGGCCGAGATTTCCCGGTAGTCGGAATTGCCGATGACAAAGGCAACCCTTCGTTCGAGCGCGGACGCGTCGAAGGCCGCAAGGCTTGCGAGGATGAGGGCTACAACGAAGCCGCAACGTCGGAGCATGTCAAATCCCTTAACCGCTGTCACCTCATGACCACAAGAATACAACTTGCGGTTTGAAGGTCCGTTAGAGAGCATGCAACCTGCCGAGATAGGACCCGGGAGAAAAGCCGCCACGACAGCGGACAAGCCCTCACCTGATCAATTGCTAAATTACATCAGAGGTGGGGTGTCTGCAATGTATGTCACACAGGCTCGCTATTCGGCCGCTCAAACGCTTGGTTGCGCCGGGATCGGCTGCCGGAACGATGTCATGGTTAATTAAACGGCGCCGTCGGGCGCGGGTGCGACGCCGGTTGCGAAGTCGCGGTACGAGTGCAGCGGACGGCCCAAGAACTTGATCAGGCGCTCCACGTCAGCGTCCTCGGGTATCACGCCATCGCTGGTAGGGGAGCCATTTCAGTACAAAACTGCGAACGCCACTTACACGCGGTTCCGCTCCAGAGCCGCCTTCATCCGTGGCGAGAGTGTGTAATAGTTTGATTTTGGAGCCAGTGATCCGTATTTCGGCACCGCTCGCCTTAATCCGCTGCACGAGCGCCCGTACATAGCGATGGCTGAAACCGCCATCCGTTCTAATCTTCTTTCGCGCCTCAATGCCAAAGCGGTGAAGCAATTCCGGGGTATTCCTGATTTTTGCACTTTCCCTGCGCCGTTCAGCACGCTCGGCATCGACGCGAGCAGCGTCTCAAGCATCACAGATCCGATGTCCGCCCCGCTACTGCTGCTTGCACCAAGCGATCAGTGAGAATGGCCAGGAAGGCTATCGATAGCCCGGCAATCAGCCCCATGCCGGCATCCGCCTTGCCCAGCGCGACATAGACCTGCTGACCGAGATCGCGTGTGCCGACCAGTGCCGCTATGGCGAGCATCGACAATGCCGCCATGATGGTCTGGTTGAGTCCCAGCATTACGACCGGCAAAGCCAGCGGCAGCTTTGCTTGGAGCAGGGCTTGCGCAGGCGTCGCCCCCATCTGCTCGACCGCCTCTACGACATCGGACCGCACATACCGAAGCCCGTGCTCGACATAGCGGATGGGTGGCACGATCGCGTAAAGCATTATTGCGATCAGCGCGGTGAACTCACCGACCTTGAAGAACATCAGTGCCGGAATGAGGAATACGAATTGCGGCATCGTCTGCAGCGCGTCGCAGACCGGCTTCAGCGCACGCGACACGCGCTCGCTATGGGCAGCCCACACGCCCAGCATGCCGCCGATCAAAAGGCTGAGCAGAACCGCGAGGGTGCAGAGATAGAGCGACTGGACGAGCGGCGCCCACAATCCGTTGAGCAGGATCAGAAAAAAGCCGGCCAGGGCAAACAATGCAAGTCGCACACCGGCGACCTGCCAGGCGAGAAGTGCGATGCCGAGGATAAAGACCGGCCAGGGCAGACCTAGAAAGCCGGTGTAGAGGAGGATACCGGCGACAAGCACGGCCAGCGCAGTTCGCCAGCCGAAGCGGCTCATCAGCAATGCCGAGACTGATAAGACGAGCGCGACATAGATTGCGTTTGCCAGCGGCGTCAGCGCAAAACCCCAGATCGCCGGCGTCGCGGAGCCTGAAATGCCGATTCTCAGCGGCAACAGCAGGCAATAGAGAACGCTGTTGCGGACTCCGTCAAAAAACCAGGCATAGTCGCGCACGAGCCCCAGCAGCCATTGGTTGACGGCGCCCATTTGCATGCGCAGCCCGGTGCTCGGCAGCAGTGCCTGAGCCGGCCACAGAACACGGATCGCAATCGCCAGGCCGAGCGCAAGAACCATGAACATCGCCAGACGGCGGGCCGTCATCCATGCCATGGCTGGTGTCGGCCCCGCCCGGCGCTCATTGGCAAAGCCGATTGTCAGCCGGTCGATGAGGATGGCTAGCAGCGCGATCACAAGGCCTGACAGGATGCTCTGGCCGAACTCGGCCTTGCGCATCGACGACAGCACTTCCCAGCCGATGTCTTCGAACCCACCAATGATGGCGGCGACAATCACCATCGACAACGCGGCCATCGTCGTCTGGTTAAAACCGACAAGCATCTGAGGCAACGCTGTCGGCACCTCGACATGCCAGAATTGCTGGCGGCGCGTGCAGCCGCTCATGAAACCGGCCTCACTGATATCGGAAGGCACGCGATCGAGGCCAAGCATGGTGTTGCGCACCATTGGCGGTGTCGCATAAATGGCGCTGGCAATCAGCCCGACCACAGGCCCGAAGCCGAACAGCAGAAGCAGCGGAATGAGATAGGCGAAGGCCGGCACGGTCTGCATCAGATCGAGCGCGCCGAGCAGCACCGGGCGCAAGCCGGACCTGATGTGGCCGAGCCCGCCAAGCGCGAAGCCGAGCACTGTGGCGATGGGCACGGCGAGCAACACCAGCGACAGCGTGCTCATGCTTTGCGGCCAATAGCCGGCCAAGAGGATATAGGTCAGCGCCAGCAGCGCGAAGACTGCAAGCCGGATCCCGCTCGATTTCAGCGCCAGCGCCGCCACAGCCAGCATTACCGCCGGCCATGGCAGCCAGACCAGGACGAGACGCGCGCCGCGCATCGGCGCTTCGAGCGCGGCCGAAAGTGCTCGGAACGCTGGCTGGACGACGGTGACGACGGCGTCGGTGACGGTGTTCACGGCTGCCGCGAGCGGCAGGGTCCACTGCTTGGGGAACGTCAGCAGCCAGGGGAAATCGGCCTTCAGGGCGAGGCACAGCACGGTCAGCACGATCAGCGCGCACCATGGTAGAAGGGCCGGCTCGATTGCGACCCTCTGCGAAGATCGAACCGATGCGGCCGGCGCCGTCATGAGCGGGTTCGCCTTATCTGTTCCCGCTCCAGCACGGCAAGGACAGCACTTGCGGTCAGCAGCGCCGGCGGGCGAGCACCGTGACCCGGCACGCTGAACGCGCGGACGCCTGAGGCCAGCCGTGGAATGAGCTCCTCCAGGCTGGCATCGGCGGCAATGGCTTCTTCGGGCACCGCCACTCCATTCAGCGGCGTCGCGAGATCGCCGGCCCTGATGACGCGCAGCAGTGGCATGTCCTCGGTGAACTGCGCGACATAGTCGTCGGCCGGGTTGAGCACGATGTCTGCAGGGCGACCGATCTGCACGATCTTGCCGGCCCGCATGATGGCGAGCCGGTCGGCCAGCCGGAAGGCTTCGGCCATGTCGTGGGTGATGAAGACGATGGTCTTCTTCAGCATCCGTTGCAGGCGCAGGAATTCGTCCTGCATCTGCCGGCGGATAAGCGGATCGAGTGCGGAGAACGGCTCGTCGAGAAACCACAGCTCCGGGCCGACGGCGAGCGAGCGGGCGATGCCGACACGCTGCTGCTGGCCGCCTGAAAGCTGATGTGGGAACGAGGCCTCGCGGCCTTCGAGCCCGACCAGCGCAATCATCTCGCGAGCACGGGCTTCGCGCTCCTTCACCGGCTTGCCCTGGATCTTGAGCGGGAACGCTACATTGCCAAGGATGGTAAGATGCGGCAGCAGCCCGAAATTCTGGAACACCATGCCCATGGCATGACGGCGCAATTCGATGAGTTCCTTGCCGGTGGCTTTCAGCAGGTCCTGGCCGTCGAGCAGGATTTCACCGGCGCTCGGCTCAACCAACCGCGACAGGCAGCGCACCAGCGTCGACTTGCCAGAGCCGGAGAGCCCCATGATGACGAAGATCTCGCCGGTCGCAACCTCGAACGTCGCGTCGACCACGGCTGGCAGATGCGCTTCCGAGCGCAGCCGCTCGGCCAGCGCGTCCGGCTCGATGATGTAGCCGCGCGAGTCGAAATAGTAGGCTGGGCGCCGCCCATAGACCTTCCAGACATTGCGGCAGGCCAGCTTGATTGATCGGGCGGCGGCGTTCATTGCGTGAAGCTCTCATGCGGCCAGAACCCGACCACGCATCGATGCGAAGCCGGGTTGGTAAATCGACCACCGCTCGAGCGGCGCGACATCGAGGTGCTTACCCCTTGGCCGCGTCGACCCAGGGCTTCCAGACCGCTTCGTTCTTGTCGACCCATTCCTTGACGACGGCGTCGAGGTCCTTGCCGTCCTTGTCGACGGCCAGCATCATCTTCTGCTGCTCGGTGGCGTCCATCTTGAACGCCTTGAGGAAAGCAAGGGCGGCTGGCCATTTGGCGCCGAAGCCGGACCAGACGATCTTGACGACGTCGGGCGGCGTGATGCAATGTTCGTTGCTCTGGTCCTTGCAGGGCGGCATCTTGATCCAGCCGACGTCGTTTTCCGCCAGCGCGTAGTGCGGCCCCCAAAACATCATGACCAGCGGCGACTTGGCGGCCTCCGCGGATCGGAGCTCGGCGACCAGCGCGCCTTCCGACCCCGCCGGCACGGCAGTGTAAGGCATGTCGTTGTCGGCCAGGATGGTCGCTGCGCGCGAGCCCCAATCGGCCGGATAGTCAAGGAAGCGGCCATTTGGCGCCGTCTCGGGCGTCGACAGCGCCTGCACGCATTCGGGCTTGGTCAACGCCGACCAGTCGGGCAGGCCCGGGCAGATTTTCTCCATGAACTTCGGATAAATCCAGCCCTCGCGCGTCTCGAGGTCGAGCTTGCCGACGTCCTCGATCTTCTTTTCGGCCAGCACCTTCGGATAGATGTCGCCGACATTGTTCAGCCAGATCTCCACCGAGGCGCTCAGCGAGCCATCGGCAAGGCCGGAGAATTGCGGGAAGTTGCCGGCGGTGACGTATTCGACCTTGTAGCCAATCTTTTCGAGCAACTGGCCGGCGATGTGAGTGGACACATGGGCGCCGGTCCATTCGAGCATGGCGAGCTTGATCGGCTCATCCTTGGCGCCGATTTCGGCGGCTCCCCCTTGAGCATTGGCTGCAAGCAGAAGCGCCAGCCCGATGCCGGCGCCTTTCAAGGCAATGGTCCTTTTCATATCAGTTCCCCTGTTGGTTGGACTTTCCTTTTGTCATGCCGGCCTCCTCCGTTGAGGCCGCAACCATCCCGCAAGAACGCTACCACAGTGCTCCGCCGGTGATTTGTATGTTTTCCATGGTAATGCCCTTGGCCAGGTCCGAGCACAGGAAGACGGCCAAAGCCGCGATCTCCTGCGGCTGCAGCATGCGCTGCTGGGGATTGCCCCTGGCAATGTCGGCCATGGCCTCCTCTGCAGTGCGTCCCTTGCCCTCGCGCTCGACGACCTGCGCCACATTGCGGCGCATCAGTTCGGTCTCGACCCAGGTCGGGCTGATCATCACGCAGGTGACGCCGTGTGCTGCCCCTTCCAGCGCCACGCAGCGGGTCAGGCCGAGAAAGAAGCGCAATAGGCCGGATTGTCCTTCCAGCCGACGGAAGCCGCCGTCGAGCCGATATTGACGATGCGGCCCCAGCCGCGCTCGATCATGCCGGGCAGCACGGCGCGCGTGACGCGGAAGGCGCCGGTCAGGTTGGTGTCGACGATCTTGTCCCACAGCGCGTCGGAATGGCCGCAGACCGGCTGTTCGGCCGTGGTGCCGGCGGCGTTGACCAGAATGTCGGCGGGGCCGACGGCCGCTTCGGCGTCCGCTACGAAACGATTGGTGACATCGCTGTCGCGAACGTCGAGATGAGCGGCGTGGACGCTGGTGCCATGCGCAGCAAGGGCCGAACGCACGCGCTCGATCTCTTCCGCGCCAGGATAATAGGCGGCATCGGATCTGTCGGCACCGGCGGGCGCGACGTAGGAGCCGACGGCGACATTGGCGCCGGCTTCGGCCAATGCCGCGGCGATGGCAAAACCCATGCCTGAAAACCCGCCTGTTACGATCGCACTGCGGCCGGAGAGGTTTTTCATCGGCTGTGGTTTCCGAACGGTTTGGTGCGCGCAACTAGGCCCGAGAGGATTTGAACTTCAAACGGCAAGATAGCCTCCGTCGACAACCATCTCCGAGCCGGTGACGAATTTCGATTCATCCGAGGCGAGGTAGAGGACCATGTAGGCGATGTCGTTGGGTTCGCCGAGGAAGCCGATCGGGTGGCGAGCGAGTGCCCGCGCCCTCTCCTGCTCTAGCGTGCCGAGATCGCGCAGATAGTTCTCGGTCTGCGGTGTCCAGATGTAACCGGGATGGATGGAGTTGCAGCGAATGCCGTAGCGCTTCTCGGCGCAGTGCACGGCGACCGCCTTGGTCAGCGTGCGCACACCGCCCTTGGAGGCGCAATAGGCGGCAAGATCAGCCTCCCCGATGATGCCATCGATGGAGGACAGGTTGATGATTGAGCCGCCGCCAGATTGCTTCATCAGAGCGATGCCCTGCTGGCAGCCGAAGAAGACGCCGTCGAGATTGACGGCCATGGTGCGCCGCCATTCCTGCAGCGAGGTGTCCTCGATGTTCCTGGCGATGGCGATGCCGGCATTGTTGACCAGCACATCGAGCCGCCCGAATCTTTTTGCCACCGCCTCCATCACTGGCGGCCAGTCGTCGGGGTTCGAAACGTCGTGGCGAAGCGAGAAGCTTTCGCCGCCTTCCTTCGCGATCAGGTCGGCCGTCTCTCCGACGGCTGCCGCATTGATGTCGGTGACGACGAGCCTGGCCCCCTCGGCCGCAAGCAGCATCGCGGCCGCCCGCCCGAGACCCATTCCGGCCCCGGTGACGAGGGCTACCTTGCCTTCAACACGGTTCACGACATCAACCTTCCTCGAGCGGCTTGCCCAGCCATTCGCGGTAGAAGCCTTCTAGATCGGGCTCGAAATCATGTACGATCGGATAGCCGGGTGCCGCCGCCTCGACCTCATGCAGCGTGCCGCATTGCGGGCAAATGAATTCGCGGATTTCCATCCATTCGGGATCAGGAAGATCGCTGTTCGGATAGATCTCGCGCAACGATTCCTCGGTGTTACGCACGTTGATCGCGGCGTTGAGTTTCCAGTTCTTGCGGTAGTCGCCGAAGGAGTGGCCACATTCGCAGCGAGTTATCCGATCATCGCCGTGCTGGCAGATGAACAGATGATCGGAGACGGGCAGCAGGATCGGGTCTTTCCAGGCGACACGATCCTGGTAGACGGCGACCATCTTGAAGAAGCGGTCTTCGTCCTTGTAGGTGCTCATGATCCGCCGCGTCTGCGGCCACGGCAGCTGGCCGCTGGCTAGATCGCGAATGACTTCCTTGCTGTACGAGGTCATGGCTTTGCTCCCGGCGCGAATATGGACCTGGCATCGACGTGCCAGAAATCACTGAAATCCTTGGTGAAGCGCGACGACAGCTTGATCGCGCTGGCATACATTTTCTTCACCTCCGGCGCGAAGTCGGCCTTTTCGACCCGACCACGCTCGGCGGCAATCCAGTCCACCACTGGTATTGCTTTTGCCAGACGTTGCTTGCGCATGGCGGCGCGGCGTTCGACCGTGGCGTCGATATCGGCAACCGGATAGCCGTCGGCGTCATCCTTCAGCACAATGCCGAAAACCTGATCCGCCGCCTCTCGGGTGAGAAAGCCGTTCTCGACATCCCAGGCCGTCTTGATCGGATCACGCTCCAGCACGTCGCCGTAACCACCGCCGCCATTGTACGAGTGGCTGAAGATATCGCCGGACTTGTGCGGCGAGGTGATGTAAGGGCCCTCGACCACGACATGGTCGCCGCCAATGTTCTTTTCATAGTCCGAGACGTGCGGGTCGATGCCGGGCGCATGCGCGAGCGGTTCGCCTCTGGCGGCCAATTCGTGGATGTTGGAGTTGCGCACCGCGCGGTGCTTCTGGCAGGTCGGCGCCGGATAGCCGCCGCACATGCCACCATTGTCGAACACGCGCGACGAGTGCTCCGAGGTGTGGAGCCTGAGATGCGGGGTCTTGTTGATCAGCCAGGTCGAGACGAAGGAACAGCCGCCGCGATATTTGCCGGCGCCTCCGGAATTCGGCACGATCGAGCGGCCGATATAGACCATCGGCATCGACTGTTCCCAGACCTCGATATTGCCCATGTCGGATTCCGGGTTCCAGCCGACATAGGCGGTGTCTAGGCCGTCCTTGACGGCCAGCGCGCCGGAGCCGGCGGCGGCGCATTCAAAATGCGCCATGCCGAATGGGGTGCCGTACTGGCTTTCGCCGCCCATCTCGATCATCGGGCTGTTGACCTGTCCGACGAAGGCCTCCTCGACGAAACCACGGGCAATGAAGCTGCGCGACAGCAGCCGTTGGAAGACGCCATAGGCGGGCAGCAGCAGCGCCCATGAGGTGGCGGTGGCCACCATCTCATTGTCCGGGTTGGTCCAGGTGCCATGCGGCAATTTCAGCTCGGTCGCCATCCAGGCACCGTCATTGACCAGACCTTCGAAATTCATGTGCTGGGTCAGGGTCACGAACATGCCGCCATCCATGCCGGCCGGCGTGCAGTTCATCGAATGGTAGCCCCAGGGCTGTGTGCCCTCGAAGTCCATGGTGATCTTGCCGTCGGTGGTGATCTCCATCTCGATCGGGATGTTATAGAGCCAGTCCGGATCGCCGAGCAGCTGGAAGCCGGGCTTGCCCGCCGTGACATGGCCATAGAAAGTGTGGCCGCGATAGATGCCCGGCACGGTGAGCTGGCGCGTGCGCGCAAGTTGGGCCCTGCGGCCTTCCTCGATGAACTCCTTCGACACCTTCATCCAGTAGTCGAGGCCGATTTCGGAAATGAGCTGTTTGACGCTCTCGCGCATGTCGATGCAGGATGCGACCTTGGCCTTTTCGTCGAGCACCCAGTAGATCGGCATGCGCAGATTGCGCTCGCAGCGGATGACGTAGTCGCGGCGGATCTCGTCGTTCTCGCCGATCTTTTCGGCGCAGACGAACAGGCCTTCGGTGAAGCGCTCCTGAGCAAGACATACGTCGCCGCCTGGAGTTATGCCGCCAGCCTCCAGCTCATGGCAGACAGCACCCGCCCAGCCGACCAGCGTACCTTCATGGAAGATCGGCACCACGTCCATGACATCGGGCACCTGCACGGTGCCGATGAAGGCATCGTTGTTGGCGAAGATGTCGCCTTCGCGGATGCGCGGATTTTCCTCGTAGTTGTTCTTGATCATCCATTTGATGAAGCGGCTCATCGTATGGACATGCACCATGATGCCGTTGGAGAGGGCGATGGCATCGCCTTCGGGGGTGTAGATGGCGACCACCATCTCGCCGACCTCGCGCACGCCGGGCGAAGCCGAGATGCGGCGGGCCATTTCGCGCGCCGAGACGCAATAAGCGCGCAGCTTGGTATGCAGCGTCTCGAATTTCAGCGGATCCTGGTTGCGCAGCGTGAGTTCCGTAATGCCGTCATAGCAGCCGGTCTCCTCCATCAGTCGCTCGGAATCGAGCAGTCTTTCGCGAAGGCGCAGGGCCGAAGCAGGTTTGTCCAACATAGCGATCGCCCTCTCAAGCGTGGGTGTAGTGCAGCAGCGTCCATTCATCGACAAAGACGCGGTCTTGCGGATGAACGACGAGCGTGGTGGCGGGATGTTCGATTATAGCCGGGCCGATCACTTCATGGCCTGGCTGCAGAAGGTCCATCTCGAAGAGATCGGCCTTGTGCCAGCGCCCGCCAATATAGGCTTCGCGCACGCCCTTGTGAGCGGACGCCGGATTGGAGGCACCGAGCGGCCGCTTGAGCAATACCGGCTTGACCTTATCGGCGGTGGCGATCAGCCCGAGTTCGGTGATGGTGAACCCGGCCTCGCCATAACGCGACACACGGTGATTGACCTTGGCGTAGACCGCCTCGAACTCGTCGAGGACCTTGCGCATATCATCAGCCGAGTTGACTTCGGCGAGCGGCGCCATGACCTCGACGTCCTCGAGCTGGCCGGTGTAGCGCATCATCAGGAACGGCACGGTCCTGATCTTTTCGCGGGCATGGCCGTCGGCGATCATTTCGTCGACCGCTGCCTTGGTCAGATCGTTCCAGACCGCGGTGACCTTGGCGCCGAAGCTGGCAAGCGTCGTCTCGTCGGCGCGCGACGGGATGTCGTGCTGCGTCGACACGGAATGCCGACGCATGAAATCGGCGGTGGTGCAGCCGAAGGCCGAGAAGGCGGCGGCGAACTGGAAGGTGATGATGTCCTTGAAACCGATGCCCCTGGAGCAGCCGGCAAGATGCAGCGGACCGGAGCCGCCATAGGACAGCAGTGTGAACTCCGACGGGTGGATGCCTTGCCCGGAAATGACGCGGCGCAGCGCGTTGTTGGCATCGGACTCCAGCATGTCAATCATGCCTTCGGCGGCCTCCTCCAGCCCGACCCCCAATATGTCGGAGCATTTCTCCTGGAAGGCGCGGCGGGCCTTTTCGACCTGCAGCACGACCTTGCCGCCAAGGAAGTAATGCGGGTTCAGGCGACCGAGGATGGCATCGCAGTCAGCGATGGTCGGCTCCGTGCCGCCGCGATCGAAGCAGATCGGGCCGGGGTCGGAGCCGGCGCTTTCCGGCCCAAGGCTGATCTTCTTGGTCAGCGGATCGACCTTGAGGATCATGCCGGCGCCGGCGCCGATAGTGTCCAGATGCAGCGTCGGCACGTTGAGCTTGAAACGGTCCATCAACGGCTCGTTCTCGATTCGTGTCTGGCCGCGCGTGATGACGCCCATGTCGAAGGAGGTGCCGCCCATATCCGAACAGATCAGCGAATCGTTGCCGATCAGCTTGCCGACATAGGCAGCACCGAGGATGCCGCCGATGGGGCCGGAGATCATGGTTTCATGCAGGCGCGGATGGTTGATCGAGGTCAGGCCACCGAAAGAGAGCAGCGTCTGGACGCCATATTTGAAGCCGTATTTCTTCGAGACGTCCTCGATCCCCTTGAGCTGCTTGCGGCCGCGCGAGGTCGCGTAGGCCTCGATCAGCACCGAATTCAACCGTGACTGTTCGCGAATGACCGGGCGGACCTCGTGGCTGGTGTAGACGATGATGTCGGCGCCGGCCTTCTCGACCTCCTCGCGGCAGATATCGGCGATGCGTTTCTCATGCACCGGATTGACGTGCGAGAAGATGGTCATGATGCAGATCGCTTCGACCTTGTCGGCGATCAGCTTCTTGGCGGCGGCGGAAACCTCATGGTCGTAGAGCGGCAACACGATGTCGCCAAACTGGTCGATGCGCTCCGTGACACCGTGGGTGCGGCGGCGCGGCACCAGCGGATCGGGATGATGATGGGTGACCGCGTGCAGCCGGTCGGCATAGGAATAGTCGGCCCA
The DNA here is from genome assembly GCF_040319125.1 of Mesorhizobium sp. M0938. NCBI lineage: Bacteria > Pseudomonadati > Pseudomonadota > Alphaproteobacteria > Hyphomicrobiales > Phyllobacteriaceae > Mesorhizobium > Mesorhizobium sp. M0938. Next base: position 79,476 of record NZ_JAMYNS010000006.1, read on the forward strand.
GGCCTGCAGCCCGCGGCCCATCAGGATCATATCCTCGAGGCCCTTGGTGGTGATCAGCCCGAGCCGGCGGCCGGTGCGCGACAACAGCGTGTTGAGCATGCCGGTGCCGGAATAGAGCACGACATTAACGCCGGAAAACAGCGATTCCAGCGATATGCCCCAGGCGTCTGCCGCGTCCTCGGCCGAGGCCAGAAAACCCTCGGCTTCGTTCTTCGGAGTGGTTGCCGACTTGCCGATCTTGAAGTGGCCGTCCTGATCGACAAGGATCGTGTCGGTCATGGTGCCGCCGGCGTCGATACCGATGACGATCGGATTGCCAATGATTGGTGGGTTGCCAACAATGGGAGTGAGGTTGGGTTGAGTCACGGTCGCCTCGGGATCTGGTCTAAGTTGACGCTAGGCTAGATTCGACCGGCGGCATCGCGCCATATGCCTAAAGACACAATGACGGCTGGACTGACATCGCCGAGAAAAGGGCATGCGCATGGGCAATATCTGGGCGCCGCTCGCCAAAGCGATCGCCGCCACAGGCACGGACAGGCATGTCGACTGCCTGATCGACCTGATCGGCGCGGACATCGAACACGACCTCGTCACCGTGACGCGCTACTCGGCGACCCAAACGCCGGAATTCGTCAAGCACCGACGCTTCTCGGACGAGATGGTCCAGCGCTACCTCACCAGCTATTATGTCTTCGATCCGTTCTATGCCTCATGGCGGCGCGAGCGACGGCTGGGCATCATGCCGCTGAAGCGGCTTGCCGACGACGAGGCCAAGCGCGGCCAATACATTGCCGGCTTCCTGGCGCAGTCCGAAATCTGCGATGAAGTCGGCATCATGCTGGCGGATGGCGGCGACTGGTGCCTCGGTATCTTCCTCGACCGGTCGAAGATGTCGTTCAAGGACAGCGAGATCACCCTGCTGGATGAGCGGCTACCGGTGTTCGAGGCGTTGCACGCACTGGACATCAAGGCGCGCGGGGCCGAGTTCTCCCGCACGTCGGCGCCGACAGGCCCCGGTGCCTCGCCGCGGCAGGAGCCGACGATCCCGGCAAGCCTGTGGCCCGAGCTGTCGCTTCGAGAGCGGGAACTTGTCCAGCTGGTCCTGGCCGGTCACCCGACGGCGAACATCGCCGAGCGTCTCGGCATCACCGTCGGTACGGTCAAGAACCATCGCCGGCGCATCTACGAAAAGCTCGACATCACCACCGAGCGGGAACTGTTTTTGCAGTTCTTCCAGCATCGGGAATCCGCGAACTGACAAGCTGGTTCAGCTCTCCAAAGGTCTAAGGACGGGAGCCCCCGCCCCTTCCACGCAACAGGCCCAGACGGTGGGCAGAAAATGTCGCGCTTGCCAGGAGGGCTGCGGACGTCGTCAGAATGACGCCGCCGGCGCCGACGCCTGCGGCAACAGCGCCGACGGCAACCGGCAGCGCCGCCTGGCCCACTCGATTGGCCGACAGGTGCAACGATAACGCGCTTCCCCGCACCCCGTTCGGAACGATATCGCTTATCCAGGCGAGTGTGAGCGGCACGCCCACCCCGAGTCCGAGCCCGGCGACAAACAGCATCGCTGCCATGATCGCGGGGTTGCTCGTCAACGCCAGCGATTGCTGGCGATCTTCGGACGCCGCGATGGAAAGGCCGGAAAGCATAAGGTCAGAATCAGCAGCCTGTCGCGCCCAAAGAAGAACCGCGAGAGCATCGACGCCGCGGCGCGCACCGCGAGCAGGATGGCGATACCACGCTCGGCTCCGTTGTGAGCTGACCCAAGGCAGACAAACGGCCTGGCTGATGTGAACCGCCTGGCAAAAAATTGATTGTCCAGTCAATCAATTCGTTGACTTCCCGATGGCCCTCAGCTTATCAGGAGCAGTTGTCGGCCGAAGTGCAGGGACAGGGCTGCGGAGCCCTGGAGGTTTTATGAGTAAGGTACCTGGTTCGCAATGGAATGCCGGCGAAGCCGAAGACGCCGCCCGACTGCATCTGCTGTCGCCGGCCGAAGCCATGGAAAAACTCGGACAATCCTCACGCCCGGTCATCGCCTCCGGCGAGGGAATCTATGTGATGGATACGAAAGGGCGCCGGATGATCGACGGGCCCGGCGGCATGTGGTGCACACAGATCGGCTACAACCGTCACGAGATCGCCGACGCGATTGCGCAGCAGGCGCTCCGGCTGGCTTACAACTCGCCCTGGTACACGACGAATTCGCCGGCAGCCGAACTGGCGGCGCGGATCGCTGCGCTGACGCCTGGCGATCTCAATCGCGTTTTTTTTACCACCGGCGGATCGACCGCGGTCGATTCCGCGCTGCGCTTCGTCGAATTTTACAACAATGTGCTCGGGCGAGCGGAAAAAAAGCACATCATCGTACGGCGCGAGGGTTACCACGGCAGTACAGCCTTGACCGCGGCCTGCTCGGGCCGCGCCGGCAACTGGCCGAATTTCGACATCGTCTCGGAGCGGATCTCGTTCATTTCGAGCCCCAACATCCGCTTTGCCGGCGGCAAGGACGAAGCCCGGTTTCTGGACTGGTTGGTGGACGAATTCCGGCAGGAGATAGCACGCGTCGGCGCCGACAAGGTGGCGGTGTTCCTGGCCGAGCCATTGCTGGCATCGGGCGGTGTCATCATTCCGCCTAAGGGCTATCACGCCCGCTTCAAGGCGGTCTGCGAGGAGCACGATATCGTCTACATCTCCGACGAGGTGGTGACCGGTTTCGGCCGTTGCGGCGAGTGGTTCGCGTCCGAAAAGGTCTTCGGGGTCGTGCCCGACATCATCACCTTCGCCAAAGGCGTCACATCAGGCTATGTGCCGCTTGGTGGCTTTGCCATCTCCGAGAGCCTGCTGGAAAGGGTCAGTGGAGACAACGCCAAGGGCAGCCACTATTCGAACGGCTATACCTACACCGGCCACCCCGTGAGCTGCGCCGCGGCGCTCGCCAACATCGACGTGATCGAAAAGGATGGTCTTCTGGACCATGTGCGAGAGATCTCCGCTTATTTCGCAGCGGGTCTCCACAGCCTTGCCGACCTTCCTCTTGTCGCGGATGTCCGGTCGTCCGGACTGGTCGGCTGCGTCGAATGCCTGATCGACAGCTCGTCGCCGCATGTCACCGATTTCGATAAGAGGATCGGCGCGCGCATCGATGCCCATTGCGCTGAACTCGGCCTGATCGTACGGCCGCTCGGCAATATGTGCGTGTTGTCCCCCCCGCTGATCATCACCAAGGAGCAGATCGACGACATGATCGCCATTCTGCACGAAGGCATCGTGCGCACTGCCGGCGAGGTAGAAAGAGGCGAACTTGTATAGAGGTTGCCTGCTTAATTTCTGATTGACCAGTCAATCGAAAAAGTAAAGTATCTCGTTCGACGTGAACGATGCCAAGGAGACGATCATGAACCTTGAACTCAAACCGGACTGGCATCAGCGCGCCGAGCAGGTGCATCTGCCGAGCAAGGCCTTTATCGGCGGCGCCTATGTCGATGCCGTCTCGGGCGAGACTTTTGATTGCATCTATCCGGGCAATGGCAGGATCATCGCGAAAGTCGCCGCCTGCGGCGAGGCCGATGTCGACGCCGCCGTCATCTCGGCCCGCAAAGCCTTTGAATCGGGCGCGTGGTCTCGTGCCGCCCCCGCCGAACGCAAGAAAGTGCTGCTGCGTTTTTCCGAGTTGCTGTTGCAGAATCGCGACGAGCTCGGCCTCCTGGAGACCTTGAACGTCGGCAAGCCGATCGCCAACAGCACCAACGGCGACATTCCGAGCGCCGCGAACTGCATCGCCTGGTACGCCGAGGCCATCGATAAGGTCTACGGCGAAGTTGCCGTGACGGCCGACGATGTGACGACGATCGTCGTGCGCGAGCCAGTCGGTGTCGTGGCCGCCGTGGTGCCGTGGAACTATCCGCTTTCGATGGCCGCCTGGAAGCTCGGGCCGGCACTTGCGACAGGCAATTCCGTTATCCTGAAGCCGGCCGAACAGTCGCCGTTCACCGCCCTTCGCATCGCGCAGCTTGCCGTCGATGCCGGCTTGCCGGCCGGGGTGCTGAATGTGGTGCCAGGCCTCGGCCACGTCGCCGGCAAGGCACTCGGGCTTCACATGGATGTCGACTGCGTCGGCTTCACCGGCTCCACCGAGGTTGGCCGCTATTTCATGCAGTATTCCGGCCAGTCGAACATCAAGCGCATCGGGCTGGAGCTCGGCGGAAAGTCGCCGCAAGTGGTGCTGGCCGACTGCGAAGACCTCGATGGCGCGGCGCGCGCCGTCGCCGCCGGCATCTTCGCCAACTCCGGCCAGGTCTGCAACGCAGGCTCACGCCTGATCGTCGAGGACAAGATCAAGGACAGGTTCCTCGAAAAGGTGCTTCAGCAGGCAGCGGCGCTGACGCCGGCCGATCCTCTGGACGCCTCGACGAAACTAGGGTCGATCGTCACCGAGGAACAGCTGTCGCGCGTCATGGGCTATATCGAGGACGGCGTCGCCGGTGGCGCCAGGATCGTGGCCGGCGGCAATCGCGTGCGCCAGGACAGCGGTGGGTACTTCGTCGAGCCGACGATCTTCGACGGTGTGTCCAACCAGATGAAGATCGCACGCGAGGAGATTTTCGGCCCGGTGCTCGCCACCATCACGGTCCGCAACTTCGACGAGGCGATGATCGTGGCGAACGACACGATCTATGGGCTCGCCGCCGGGGTGTGGACGAACGATGTCAAGAAGGCGCACCGGGCGGCCAAGGCCATCAAGGCCGGAGTGGTATGGGTCAATTGCTTCGACCGCGGGCTGATGTCGGTGCCGTTCGGCGGGTTCAAGCAATCGGGCTTCGGCCGTGACAAGTCGATCCATGCGATGGAGAAGTACACGGACCTCAAGGCGATGTGGTTCGCCCACTGATGGGCCGGCTGGACGTTCTTGCCGAGACGGTTCCCGACGTCGCCGAGCGACGGCGGCGTATCGAGGCCGAGCCGTTGCCTGCCAATATAGGCGCCCTGATCGACGAAGCGGCCGCGGCCGCCGGTGATCGGCTTCTGTGGAATTTCTTCGAGACCGGCCAGGCCATCACCTACGAGCAGATGCGCCATGCGGTGAACGGGCTTGCATCGCGTTTCATCGCGGTTGGCATCACCAAGGGCACACATGTCGCCGTCATGCTGCCGAACATCCCGGAAATGCCGCTGACTTGGCTGGCGCTGGGGCGGATCGGCGCGGTGATGGTGCCTGTCAATGTCAGCTATCGCGAGCGCGAGCTCGCCCATGTCGTCAACGACGCCGACGCTTCCTTCGTCATCGCGCACGGCCAATGCATGGCGACGATCGAGTCCTGCCGCCGGGAGGGCCTGATCGGCATTCCACTGGACCGCACGATCGTGGTGCAGGGCGACGCCGCCGGCGCTGTTGCATGGTCCGACCTCGCTTCGCGGCCGCTTGAGGCGTTCGAGCCGCCGGAGCCGGTCGGCCATGACGATCTTCTCAACATCCAATACACATCCGGCACCACCGGTTTCCCAAAAGGCTGCATGCTGACGCAGCGCTACTGGATCGCCAGCGGCAAGGTGAACGCCTTCCGCGACGGCCGCCGCTACGAGCGCATCCTGGCCTCCACGCCCTTTTTCTACATGGATCCGCAATGGCTTTTGCTGATGACGCTCTATCAGCGCGGCACGCTGTTCGTCGCCGCCCGCCAAAGCACCAGCCGTTTCATGGAATGGGTGCGCACCCACCGTATCAATTTTTGCCTGCTGCCCTGGGTGCTGCACAGCCAGCCCGTACATCCCGACGACACACGCAACGAGATCGTCCGTGCCAATGTCTACGGCGTGCCGCATGAGCTGCATGCCGGCCTGGAGCAACGGTATGATTTGAACGCGCGCGAGGCCTTCGGCATGACCGAGATCGGCCCGGCCATGTTCATGCCGATCGAACGCTCCGACATGGTCGGCTCCGGCTCCTGCGGCATTCCCTGCCCCTTCCGCGAGTGCAAGGTGGTCGACGAGGAAGGCCGCACGCTGCCGGCAGGCGAGGTCGGCGAGTTGCTCGTGCGCGGCCCGGGCATCATGCTCGGCTACTACAAGAACCCGGAGGCGACGGCATCCGCTTTTTCCGACGGCTGGTTTCGCACCGGCGATCTCTTCCGCGTCGATGAAAACGGCTTCCACACCATCGTCGGCCGGAAAAAGGACATGATACGGCGCAGCGCCGAAAACATCGCCGCTCGCGAAGTGGAGTCGGTGCTGAACGGCGTCCCGGCGGTGGCCGAAGCAGCCGTCATCGGCGTCCCGGACCCGCTGCGCGGAGAAGAGGTCAAGGCCTACATCAAGCTGAAGGACGACGCCGTTGCCGGCGCCGAAACGCTGGCGGCCATCATCGAGGCTGCGAAGCGGCAGTTGGCGCCTTTCAAGGTGCCACGCTTCTACGCCTTCCGCGACGAGTTCCCGCGCACCGTCTCGCTGAAAATTGCCAAGCAGCTGTTGGTGAAAGAAGCCGACGACTTGCGCGCCGGAAGCTTCGACCGCGTCGAAAATCGCTGGTTATGAGGGACAAGACGATGGCGACAGCTTTCGACGCGATCATTGTCGGCGCCGGCCACAACGGCCTGGTGTGCGGCGCCTATCTGGCACGGGCCGGCGTCAAGGTCTGCGTGCTGGAACGGCGCAGGCTTGTCGGCGGCGCGGCGGTGACCGAAGAAGTCTGGCCCGGCTACAAGGTCTCGACCGCCTCCTACATCATGGGCCTCATGCAGCCCAAGGTCATTTTGGACCTCGAGTTGCAGAAGCACGGCTTCGAGGTTCTGGAACCCCCGCCCACCGTATTTCCGCTCGCCGACGGCCGGACGTTCACAATGTGGGGGTCGCCGGAGAAGTTCCGCGCCGAAATCGCCAAGTTCTCCAGCAAGGACGCCGAAGCCTATCCGGCCTATCGCGAATTTCTGCTGGGCGTGGCGCCATCCCTCAAGCAGCTTCTGTTCGAGACGCCGATCAATCCTGGCGGCAAGACTCCCAGGGATCTGGCGAAGCTGATCGGCTTCGCCTGGCGCTTCCGCAAGATCGGCTCGAAATTCTATGACATATACGATCTGCTGACGCTCAGCGCCTACGACATGCTGAGCCGCTGGTTCGAATCCGATGTCGTCAAACTGGTGCTGGGCTTCTTCGCGGGCGGTGGCGGCGGCAATTCCAGCCTGCGCTCGCCCGGCTCGGCTTACATGCTGGTGCGCTCGGTGGTGCGCGATCAGTCGACGCCTGCAGGACCGTCCGGTTTCATCAAGGGCGGTATGGGTGAAATCTCCAACTCGATCCGTCGATCCGGCGAGGCGCATGGCATGACCGTGCGCACCGACGCCGAGGTAAAGAAAATCCTCGTCAGGAACGGCGTCGCGCATGGTGTCCAGCTGATGTCCGGCGAGACGATCGAAGCCCGCATCGTGGTCGCCAACGCCAATGCCAAGACCACCTTCCTCAAACTGCTGTCGCCGGACCAGCTTCCGCCAGGGTTCGTCAAGGAGATCGAGAATTTCCGGACGCAATCGACTGTCTTCCGCATCAACCTGGCGCTGAACGGACTGCCGAGCTTCCCCCGCCTCACGGCAAGGGAGCTTGGTTTCGACTACCCAGTCCAGCTGACCATCGGCGACAGCGTCGATTACATGGATATGGCGCACGACGGTGCCCGCTACGGCAGGATCGCCGAGCGACCGTTCCTGATCGTCAAAACCCCGAGTGTGGTCGATCCGTCGCTCGCGCCACCGGGTCATCACGTCATGAACATCTTCGGCGGGCATGCTCCCTATGCGCTGCGTGAAGGTGACTGGGACAGCCGCGGCGAAGACTTATACGAAAGCGCCATGCGGGTGCTGCGTTTGCATTCGCCGGACCTGGAGAAGCGGATCGTGCATCGCCAGGTCCTGACGCCTCTCGATCTCGAACGTATCTTCGACCTGCCGAACGGCCATGTCCATCATGGCGAGATCAGCACCGATCAGATATTCTTCAAGCGCCCCGCCGCGCAATATGCCGACTACCGCACACCCATCGGCAAACTCTATCAGTGCGGTGCCTCCACCCATCCCGGCGGCGGCGTCACCGGCGTACCCGGTCACAATGCGGCGCGTGTCATCCTGTCCGAACGACGGCATTGGACATAGGATCATGTGGATCGATTTCTCAAGCCGGCCACCATCTCCCGGATTCACCGCTGCCGCACCACATCTGCAGAACTATCGCCGCGTCTATGCAGCCAGCGAGAAGCTCTCCGCCGGCTCCGATGCGGCACGGGATCTGCAAAGCTATCTCGAAACATACGAGAGGCTCGGCGCAAGCCATGTCGTGCTCAAGGCGAGAGATGTGGAGACGACTTTCGGCTTCAAGATATCCAACGAGACCGTTGCCGCGTTCTGTGCCGCGAACGGCCCTCGCTACATCGGCTTTGCCGGCGTCGATCCCCACAAAGGCAAGTCGGCGGTCGCGGATCTGGAGCGCGCCGTGCGCGAACTTGGCCTGCGCGGGCTCAACCTGCAATGTTTCGAGCTGAAGCTCTGTCCCAACGACCGGCTGCTCTACCCGCTTTACGAGAAGGCCGTCGAACTGGGGATCCCCGTCAACATTCATTGCGGGATCAATTTTTCGACAGCGACGCCGATGCGGTTTGGCAAGCCGGAATATCTCGACGAGGTTATGATCGACTTTCCCGGGATGAAAGTCTGCGCGTCGCCGCCAGGCTGGCCGTGGGTCAACGAGTTGATCGGCGTTGCCTGGCGTCATCCGAATTTATGGATAGGGCTGCTCGCGGTGCGGCCGTCGCTGTTGGCGAAGGCCCATTCCGGCTACGAGCCGCTTTTGCAATACGGCCGCACCTTGCTTCAGGACAAGATCATCTTCGGCACCGCTTTTCCGATGCTGGCGCCCGAACGCGCGCTCGGCGAGTTAGAGGCGTTGCCGATCGAAGCTGCAGTGCGTCGCAAATGGCTGCATGACAACGCAGCGTGTTTTCTAGGGCTGGGTGAGGTCCAATAATTGGTGAGTGACGAAGCCTTGTGCCGGCTTTGCCGAAACTGCTATCCAGATTCAACAATTCTCGGTTGAAGCCGCGCGACATTATGAATCAGACCGCAGCAAAAGCTGAAAAACGGACCAACACGAGGCGCACCCCGACGCGCGAGGATCAGGTGCTCGAACGTCGTCGTTCGCTGCTGGAGGCAGCCCTCACCGTCATTGCACGCAAGGGCCTGGCCGGCTTCACCATGAACGACATCGCCAGGGAGGCTGGATGCAGCTATGGCGTCGTGTCCTTTCACTTCAAATCGAAGGAAGGCATCACACTGGCCGCCCTCGATCATGTGGTCGAGGAATATGACCGCAATCTGAACCGGCCGGAATTCGATTCGCCGGTGGCGCGTCTGCTAGGCATGATCGCGCTCGATTTCGACACTGAGATGTCGAACCCGGGACACATAGCCGTCTTCACCGCCTTCTGGGCGGAATCGGTGCGCAATCCGGAGTATCAGCGGCGCTGCGCCGAGTTGAAAGCGCGCTACGATGCCGTCGTGAAGGCCGATATCACCGCGCTTGCCGAGCGCCGAGGTCTGGATCTCGACGCTGCCATGGTGGCGCGCAGCCTAAACGCTATGATCGACGGCCTGTGGATTTCCGGACAGGTTTTCGGAACGAGCGGCCCCGCGGCGCGGGAGATGGCCAAGAAGGCCTGTCTGTTTTATCTAAAGACGATCTTTCCTGGCGATTTCTGATCGTCCTGGCCCGCACCCTCCAGCCGCATCAGGCGGAGAAACCATCTTCGAAGCCGCTCAGCGTGTTGACGACATTGATGCCGAGATCTTCCACCGCATAGCCGCCCTCCATGATGAACACGGTCGGCACGCCAAGACGGGCGACGGCGCGGCCGATCTTCGAGAAATCGTCGCTCTGCAGCTTGAATTTCGAGATCGGATCGCCGTCGAATGTATCGACGCCGAGCGAGACGATGAGCGCTTCGGCGCCGAACCTTGCAATGCGCGACAGCGATGCGTCGAGTGCCTCGCCATAGACATCGAACTGGGTTCCCCAAGGCAAGGGCAAATTGAGGTTGAAGCCGAGGCCGGTCCCCCGCCCTGTCTCGTCGGCATATCCCATATAGTATGGGTACTCCAGCGTCGGATCGGCATGGATGGAGACCGTCAGGATGTCCTCGCGGCCGTAGAAGATGTCCTGCGTGCCGTTGCCGTGATGATAGTCCACATCCAGCACTGCGACCCTGGCGGCGCCATGGTCGCGAAAGGCCTGCGCCGCAACCGCGGCATTGTTGATGAAACAGTAGCCGCCGAAATAGTCGCGGCCCGCATGGTGTCCTGGCGGTCGGCAGAGCGCGAAAGCGGTGCGGTCTCGCCCTGCCGCCAGGGCTTGGGCCGTTAACGCGACGTTGGCGGATGCCGATACGGCCCGCCATGTGCCTTCCATGATCGGGCTGCTCATGTCGATACAGAAGCGGCCGAGCTCCGCGCCGATCCGCTGCGTCTTCAGACGGTGCGAGCGGGGCGGCGGCCAGGCATTCGGAAAGGCATCGATTGGCCCATTCTCGGCTGACCACCGGTCCCAGAAGGCCGACAGAAACGCGACCAGCGCCTCGTCATGAACCTTGACCAGCGGCCCCGTTCCGAAGTCGCGCGGTTCGATCGTTTGGTCGCCGAAGACATGCCTGATCCGTGCCAGGACGAGTTCGGCGCGGCGCGGCATCTCGAAGCTCGGCACGCGCTTGCCACGAATGAATTCCGCCTCGGCGTCCTGAAGCGCGTGTAGCGGGGAGTATACGGTTTTCATGCAGGGGTGGTTTCCGATGGCAGGGGCTGTTTGGTTGCGACCGCAGGTCGGTCGCGCACCCCGGTGTACCATCCGCCAAGCGCCTCCTCATAGGCCAGACCGGCGGTGAAGACCAACTCGTCGCCGTAGGTCGGGCCGACGATCTGGATGCCGGTCGGCACGCCGGTCGATGCTCGTCCAGATGGGACGCTCAGCACCGGACAGCGGCTCAGCATGTTGAACGGATAGGTCATCGGCCAGCCGATGGAGGGGTGCACGTCCCTGCCGTTTATCGTCACCTTGTCTTTCGACGGATCGTGATCGGCGGCGACCGCAGCGACCGCCAGCGTCGGGCAGATGAACACATTGTGGCTTTCGAGCAGCGGCCCAAGCGAGGCATACATGTCGCCTGCCGTGTACATCGACTTGAGGAAGTCCTGGCAGGTGTTTTCGCGCGCGCCTTCGGCAAAATGGCGGGCATAGCCGGTCAGAAGCTCGCCCCTGGTGTCCAGATATTCCGCAAGCCACGAACCGAAGATGGTCCTGAGATGGCTCATCGCGGCGCGTTCGCTCTCCTTGGTCCAGCCAAGATCGACTTCCTCGACAGTGGCGCCGAGCGAGCGGAAGACGTCGAGTGCCGCAAGAGTGTTGCGCCTGACTTCCTCGTCGACCTCGAAATAACCAAGATCCAGCGAATACGCGATCTTCCAGCCCCTGATGCCGCTGTGGTCGGGAGTGATCGTCAGCTTGGGCCGCAGCGACGCTATATCAAGCGGATCAGGCCCACACATGACGTTTTGCATTAGCAGGCAGTCCTCGACGGAGCGCGCCATCGGGCCCGGATGATTGTACGGGTCCAGGTTGAAGGGCGCGGAAGATGGGTTGCGTCCAAAGGGCGGCTTGTAGCCGACGACCCCGCAGGCCGAAGCCGGAATGCGGATCGAGCCGCCAATGTCGGAGCCGTTGGCGAGCGTCGTCAGCCCGGCGGCAAGCGCGGCGCCCGACCCGCCGGAAGAGCCGCCCGGGGTATAGTCGAGGTTCCAGGGATTGCGGGTCACTCCCCAGAGCCGCGAGTGGGTGACGCCCTCGCAGGAAAATTCCGGCGTCGTGGTGCGGCTGTGGACGACAGCGCCGGCGTCGAGCAGACGTTGCACGACCGTGCTGGTGGTCTGGGCGACATTGTCCTTGTAGATCAACGACCCGTATGTCGTGACCTTGCCGGCGATGTTGCTTTCGTCCTTGATCGCCGTGGCGACGCCTTCCAACGGCCGCAGCCGGCCGTCGGTCATCGCATACCGGCGCTCCGCGTTCCTTGCAGCATCAAGCGCCTCCTCGGCGTAGACGAAACTTGTTGCGTTGATGGTGCCGCTTGTCTCCTGGATGCGTTGCAGCTGCGCCTCGACGATCTCGACCGGCGATAGGGTGCGATCGCGAAACCGACGCAGCGCCTCGCTGGCCGTCAAATAGCAAAGCTCGAGCGTCATCCAGCCATGTCCCCTTCAGTCAGCCCGTGTAGCCTGGAAGAGCATATCAACAAATCATGATTGATTGGTCAATCAGAAATCATTGACAAGCTTTTGATGGCTGGCTAGCGTTGGGCCGATAATGGACATCGCCGCGTTTCGAGAGCGGCATTGCCACAAGCGTCGGTCGAAAGAGCCTGTGTTTCGGCCGGCAAAAAGGGGAACAGGCGTTTCGAGGAGAAACCATGTCTGAATTCAGCTATTGGGCCGAGCGCTTCAAGAAGGGTCAAATCTCACGCCGTGAATTTCTCGGACGCTCCGCTGCATTCGCTGCCGCTGTCGGGCTGGGCCCCACGTCATTTGCGAATTTTGCGCTCGCAGAGGAGCCCAAGAAAGGCGGATCGGCGCGCTTCGGCATGTCCGACGCCTCGCAGAACGATACGCTCGACCCGGGCACCTGGCCGGCGAGCTTTGCCCAGGCAGCCTTCAACGGCTCGCTGTGCAACAACCTGACTGAGATCGCGCCCGACGGCAGCATCATCGGCGATCTCGCCGAAAGCTTCGAGCCAAATGAGGGCGCCACCAAATGGCTGTTCAAGCTACGCAAGGGCATCACCTTCCATGACGGCAAGAGCCTGACCGTCGAGGACGTCCAGGAATCCTTTCGCCATCATATGGGCGAAAAATCCACCTCCGGCGCCAAGTCGATCCTGTCGCAGGTCGCCAGCATCGACAAGGACGGCGATGGCAACGTGGTGTTCGCGCTGAAATCTGGCAGCGCCGATTTCCCCTATCTGGTCGCCGACTATCATCTGTCGATCATGCAGGCGAAGCCGGAGGGCGGCATCGACTGGCAAAAAGGCGTCGGTACCGGCAGCTTCAAGCTGGAGGATTTCGAGCCAGGCACATCGATCAAGATGACCCGTAATCCTAACTACCACAAGGACAACAAACCTTATCTCGACGAGTTCGAGTTCATCAGCATCGTCGATCCCACCGCACGCACCAACGCGTTCGTCACCGGTGAGGTCGACTTCATGAACGATCTCGAGGTGAAGAATATGCCGCTGGTCGAGCGCAACGCAGATCTGGAAATACAGCGCGTGCCGAGCCTGCGTCACTTCACCTTCGACATGGACACCTCGGTCGCGCCGTTCGACAATGTCGACGTGCGCTTGGCGATGAAATACGCGCTCGATCGCGACGATATCCTGCGCAAGGTGTTCTTGGGCGAAGGCAAGAAGGGCAACGACACGCCCGTCGCCTCCGCCATGCCGTTCTACAAGGACCCGCAGCCACAATTCGACTACAACATCGAGAAAGCCAAGGAACATCTCAAGAAGGCCGGCCTGACGTCCATCGACGTCGATCTGTCGGTTTCCGAAGCGGCATTCCCGGGCTGCATAGACGCAGCCGTGCTCTACAAGGAGCAAGCCGCGAAGGCCGGCATCAACATCAACATCATCCGCGAGGCCGACGATGGCTATTGGGAAAACGTCTGGCTGAAGAAGCCGTTCAGCGGCGTGGACTGGTATGGCCGTGCGACATGCGACTGGCTGTTCTCGACTGTGCTGGCCGCCGACGCGCCCTGGAACAGCACGCACTGGAAGAACCCCCGCTTCAACGAGCTGCTGATTGCAGCCCGCGCCGAGACCGACCAGGCCAAGCGCGCGACGCAATATGGCGAAATGCAGCAGATCGTGCATGACGATGGCGGCATGATCACGCTTGCCTTCGTCAACTGGAACTACGGCCTGTCGAAGAAACTCGGCCACGGAACTATCGGCGGCATCTTCCCGTGCGATAATCTGCGCATGACCGAGCGCTGGTGGATGGTCTAGTCTTGTGCCGAAGGCGGGCTGGCGCCTTCCAGCTCGCCTTCGGCGTCTGGGCGTATCGGATGCGGCCGCAAGGCCGCATAAATCCCCGTTGAAAGGACCACCGTGAATTCGACCAGACATCCGGTAGCGCGAATGCTTTTGCAAAGGATGGCGCTTGGCTTCCTAAGCCTTGTGATCGTGTCGTTGGTGATCTTCCTGGCCGTCAGCATGCTGCCCGGCGATTTTGCGACCGCGATTCTCGGTCGTTCGGCAACGCCCGAGACCGTGGCGGCGTTTCGCGAACAGCTCGGTCTCAATCTGCCGTGGTACCAGCGCTATCTGTCGTGGCTTGGTCACGCTCTGACCGGTGATTTAGGACAGTCCTTCTCGTCGCGGCCGGTAGGCCGCATCATCGGGCCGCGCCTCCTCAACACGTTGTACCTGGCGGCACTGACAGCGCTGATCGCGGTGCCTTTGGCCATTGGCCTTGGCATCGTCGCCGCACTTTACCGCAATCGCTTCCTCGACCGCCTTCTCAGCGCATCGAGTCTTGCGTCGATCTCCATCCCGGAATTCTTCTTCGCCTATATCATCATGCTGGTCTTCGCGATCAACCTGCACTGGTTTCCGTCGCTGTCGAGTATCCGGCCGTCGATGCATCTAGGTGACCAGCTCATGCGCATGGTGCTGCCCGTGCTGACGCTAACGCTTGTCATCCTGGCGCATATGATGCGCAACACGCGCGCCGCGATCATAAGCGTGATGTCGCGCCCGTTCATCGAAATGGCGCAACTCAAGGGCGAGTCCGCCGCTCGCGTAGTGGTGCGGCACGCGCTCCCCAACGTCGTCGGGCCGATCGCCAGCGTGGTTGCGCTGAACCTCGCCTATCTGATCGCCGGCGTCGTGGTGATAGAGGTGGTGTTCGTCTATCCCGGCATCGGCCAGACCATGGTGGACGCGGTGCGCAACCGCGATATCCCGGTCATCCAGGCCTGCGCGCTGATCTTTTCGGTCACCTACATTCTGCTCAACCTGATTGCCGACATCATCTCGATCGTCAGCAATCCAAGGCTCCTCCATCCGCGCTGAGATTGACATGGCATTGTCCGACACCCAGCGTCCCGAACGGGTAGAAGGCTTTCTCGCCAAGGCCAGGCGCCGTCTGCGCCGTGCGCCGCCGACAGCATGGTTCGGCATAGCGGTGCTCGCCATCTACCTTGCCGCGGCAGTGTTCGCGCCGCTGATCGCGCCCTATGGCGAGTATCAGGTCGTGTCGGAAACGCCGTTCGAGCCATGGAGCAGCCAGTTCATCTTCGGCACCGACCAATTAGGACGCGACCTGTTCAGCCGTTTGATTTTCGGCGCGCGCAATTCGATCGGTATCGCCTTTGTCACCACGCTGCTGGCCTTCGTCATCGGCGGTAGCCTCGGCATCATAGCAGCCGCGTTGCGCGGCGTGGCGGACCAGGTGCTCAGCCGCTTCGTCGACTCGGTCATGTCCATCCCCGACCTCATCTTCACGCTGATGCTGCTGGCAATCTTCGGCTCCAGCGTGCTCAACCTGGTGCTGATCATTGCGGTGATCGATTCCACACGGGTCTTTCGCCTGTCACGCGCGGCGGCACTCAACGTGGTGACGTTGGAATTCGTCGAGGCCGCCCACGCCAGGGGCGAGAAACTACCCTGGATCGTCACCCAAGAAATCCTGCCCAACATATTGCCGGTGCTGATCTCCGAATTCGGCATGCGGTTCTGTTTCGTCTTCCTGGCCATTGCCGCGCTGTCCTTCCTAGGCGTCGGCCTTCAGCCGCCCATGGCCGAGTGGGGCTCCATGGTGCGCGACAACGCCGCTTTGATCAGCAGCGGCGACATCACACCGCTCATCCCGGCGGCGGCCATCGCGCTGCTGACGGTCGCCGTCAATTTCGTTGCAGACTGGTTTTTGAATGAATCAAGTGGTCTTTCCGATGACGAGCGCTAGTCGGCCCGCCGGCGCCGACAGCAGAGTCCTGACGGTCTCCGACCTCCGCATCGAGGCGAAGGTTGGCGGCGTCTGGTCGGAGATCGTCAAAGGCATCAGTTTTAGTTTGAAACGCGGCGAAGTGCTGGGGCTGGTCGGAGAGTCAGGGGCCGGCAAATCGACGATCGGGCTTGCCGCCCTTGCTTATGTACGTCAGGGATGCCGCATCAAATCGGGCAGCGTCGTCTTCAACGGCGAAAACATCCTGGACTTGCCGGAGACCAGCCAACGCCGCCTTCGAGGCGTTCGCATAGCTTATGTCGCGCAGAGCGCCGCGGCTTCTTTCAATCCAGCCATCCGCCTGATTGATCAGATCGTGGAAGCCGCCGTCTCACGTGGCGGCCAGCGTCGGCTGGAAGCCGAGACCAACGCACGTGCCCTGTTTCGAGCGCTGCAACTGCCGGACCCCGACCATTTCGGCAGGCGCTATCCGCATCAGGTCTCGGGCGGGCAGCTGCAGCGCGCCATGGTCGTCATGGCCATGATCTGCAAACCGGATCTGATCATATTCGACGAACCAACGACGGCGCTCGACGTGACCACCCAGGTCGAGGTCCTGGTCTCGATCAGAGAGGCCATTCAGCAGTTCGGCGTTGCCGCCCTCTACATCACCCACGATCTGGCGGTCGTCGCGCAGATGGCAGACCGGATCATGGTTCTGCGCCATGGCGAGGCGGTCGAGGAGGGTCCAGTCTCGAAGATGCTGACGCAGCCGGAACATCCCTATACGAAGTCGCTCTGGGCCGTTCACGACATTCCGACGTCGGCGAGGTCCGAGGCGCCGGAGCTTTTGCGGATCGATCGTCTTAGTGCATCCTACGGTTCATTTCAGGTGTTGCGTGACGTGTCCGTGGTGGTCGGCCATGGCCAGACGGTGGCGGTGGTCGGCGAATCCGGATCCGGCAAGTCGACGCTTGGCCGCATCATCGCAGGTCTGATGGCGCCTGAAAGCGGTTTACTTTCGTTCAAAGGCGAACCGTGCGCACCGCTCGTGCGCCAGCGGTCAAAGGACACGCTGCGCAAAATCCAGATCATCTACCAGTCGGCCGAGACGGCACTGAACCCCCGTCAAACAGTGCGAAAGATCATCGGCCGGCCGCTGAAATTCTATCATGGTCTGTCCGGCGCGGCACGGACGCAGCGCATCGTCGAGCTGCTGAAGACGGTAGAGCTCGACGCCTCCTACATTGACAGGCTGCCCGCTCAGCTGTCGGGCGGCCAACGCCAACGCATCGCTATCGCGCGGGCGCTGGCTGCCGAGCCGGAACTGATCGTCTGCGACGAGATCACATCGGCGCTTGACCAGATTGTACAGGCTGAAATCTTGAAGATGCTGGTCTTCCTGCAGCAGAGATTGGGCGTGTCCTATCTCTTCATTACCCACGATCTCGCCACGGTGCGCGCCATTGCCGACGATGTCGTCGTCATGCACAAGGGCACGGTGGTCGAACAGGGACCCAAGGACGAGGTGCTGGCGCCGCCGCACAAGCCCTATACTGAACTCTTGCTGGCATCGGTACCCGAAATGGCCGCTGGCTGGCTCGACAATGTCATCGCGGCCCGTCGGCTTCGCGAGAACTAAACGGAAAGCCACACCGGCCGAGCGACAATGCCGGGGCCGCGCCGATTTATCCGCGTGACCAAGTGGCCAGGCAATGTCGAGCTCAAGCACGACACGATTGCATCTGGACCGCTGATGCCGCGGTCTGGCAGACCGCGATGCTCGATGCCCAATCAGTCGAAGAACCCGGCGTCCTCTTCCAGCAGATACTTCTTGGCGCCTTGGGCATCGATGTCGAGGCCGAGCCCGGGAGCTTCGAGTAGATCGATCATCGAATCCTTCACGACCTGCTCAGGCAGGCCAATGACGATGTCGTTCCACCACGGGTCCGAAGCGCTGGGATATTCGAATGCCACGTAATTGGCGGGCAACGTGGCACACACATTGATCAGCGCGCCGAGGCCGAGCAGGCCGTTCGCCGTGCCGTGCGGCGCCATCAGGATCGAGTGCATATAGGCGTGCTCGGCCACCCATTTGAGCTCGGCTATGCCACCGATATCGGCAGGATCGGGACCAATGACGCGCACCGCCTGCGTCTCGATCAGCTCCTTGAAATTGTGCCTGAGGTAGATCTGCTCGCCGGTATGGATTGGCGTTGAGGTGGAGGTGGTCAGCTCCCGATAGGCCTGCGGATTGACCCACGGCACATAGTCGCCGGTCAGCATGTCCTCGAGCCACATCAAATTGTATTTCTCGACCGCGCGAGCAAACTTGATCGCATCCGGCAGCATCCAGCCCGGGCCGCAGTCGAGTGCCAGGCTGACCTTGTCGCCCAGCACTTCCTTCATCGCGATCACGCAGTCGAGCATGTGATTGAAACCGCGCTCGCTGATCATGCCCTGATCCATGGCGCCGTGATAGCCTGCCTTCTTCTGCGTCACGCCGTAATGGAAGCCCTCGATAGTGTCCTTCATGTTGGAGTGGAACGAGATCCCTTGCTTGACCATGAAGAAGTTCTGAGGCTGCTCCATCATCCATTTGACATCAGCGGCGTAGTCCTCCGGCCGGTCGCCGGTGCGTTTCTGACGGATCGAGCCGTTGTAGACGCGCACCTTGTCGCGCACCTTGCCGCCGAGCAGTTTGTAGGCCGGCACGCCTGCAGCCTTGCCGGCAATGTCCCATAGCGCATGCTCGATAGCGCTCACCGCCGCCCCATAGGGCTTGAAAGAGCCGCGTTGGCGGATCTTCAGCATCACCCGCTCGACGTCGGTCGGGTCCTCGCCGATCAAGGCCTCGCGGAAATGCAGCACCCAGGGCTTGAGATAGGGCTTGGTGTACTCGACCTCGCCCAGGCCATAGAGGCCCTCGTCGGTCACGATGCGAACGATGGGGTGCTTGCCTATCACAGCGCAGCGCAGGTCGGTGATCTTCATGGCGCAGTCCTATTTCACAGACGAGGCAGTCCTATTTCACAGACGAGAAAGCTGTCGGCGTGAGCAGCTGGCTGCTGATATTGGCAATGATCTGCCCGTCGCGCTCAGACTCGTCCCGGGCTCTGTGCCATGCCGGATCGGTGACGAAAGCCGCCCATTTCGCCTCACGCTCGGCCAGCGATTCCCAGGCGAGGAAATAGGTGAGGCGATTGCTGTTTTCGCCGATCGCCGTGGTGAAAAACCCTGCTTGGCGGATGCCATGCCTCTCCCAGATGGCCAGCGTTTGGTCGGAAAAGCGCTTGAGCAAAGCCGGCAGCCTGCCCGGCAGGCAGTCATAGATACGCAGTTCGTAGATCATGGTTTCGTCCGTTTCTTTCTTCGCCTCTCCATCGGGAGAGGTCGACACGAATGGTCGGTCGTTGGCCCTGTGAGCGTGGGGAATGAGGGAAGGGGGTCAGGGCTAACTCCAAGTCCGGTCCCAGCTATATTCATTGTCCCAATGCTCGGTGGATTGCCATATCCCCGTGACACCCGGCTGCAGATGCCGCGAGATCACCTCGTCGACGACGTCGTCGATCCCCAGGCCCGGCTTGTCCGGAACAGTGATAAAGCCGTCCTGCACGAGCGGCTTGGGAACGCCGGTGACGATATCGTCCCACCAGTCGACATCGGCGGAGTGGTATTCGAGCGCCGTGAAGTTTTCGGTCGCAGTGGCGACATGTGCGGCGGCCATTGCGGCGATCGGGCTTTCCGCCATATGGATGGCCATGGCGACGCCGTGGTCCTGCGCCATGTCGCCGATCTTCTTGGTCTCGAGGATGCCGCCGCTGGTGAGCAGGTCCGGGTGGATGACGGAGAGGCCGCCGCTCTTGAGCAGCGGCTCGAAACCTTCCTTGAGGTAGATGTCCTCGCCGGTGCAGATCGGCACGGACGTCGCCTGCTGCAGCTGGCGATACTGCTCGGTGTATTGCCAGGGGATCACGTCCTCAAGCCAGGCTGGGGCGTATTTCTCGATCCGCCGGGCGAGACGGATGCCATCCTGCAGCGAGATGTGGCCGACATGGTCGATGGCAAGCGGGATCTCGTAGCCGATCACCTCGCGGACCTCGTGGATATATTGATCGAGCAGGTCGATGCCCTTTTCGGTGAAGTGAAGGCCGGTAAAGGGATGCGGCACGTTCTGCGCATCGTAGGCGAGATTGCGCGCCTTGCGCTCATCGAGCGCGCCGCCACGGCCGCGTGGATTGGCGTGAAACCCTTCGAGCGCGCCGGCGGGCGCGGCCACGACGCCCGGAACATGGGCGATCTGCATCAAACCAAGGTCCATCTTGAGGAAGGTGAAACCGCGGTCCATGCGCTCCTTGAGGCGCTTTCCGGTTTCGGTGCCGCTCGGTTTTTCGGCGTCGGTATCGCAATAGACGCGCACCTTGTCGCGAAACTTGCCGCCGAGCATCTGGTAGATCGGGACGCCATAGGCCTTGCCGGCGAGATCCCACAATGCGATTTCCACCGCGGAGACGCCGCCGCCTTGCCGGCCGTGCCCGCCGAACTGCTTGATACGGCGAAACAGGCGATCGATGTCGCAAGGGTTCTCGCCAAGCAGCCGGCTTTTCAGCATCAGCGCATAAGTGGCGCTGGCACCGTCGCGCACCTCACCAAGCCCGACGATACCCTGGTTGGTGTAAATCTTGAGCAGCGCCGAGGTGAACGGCGCGCCGACGATTTCGGCTACCCGCATGTCGGTGATGCGAAGGTCGGACGGCTTGGAGTTGGTGTTCACCCGATTGAGTGCCTCGTCGGCACTACCCGTCTTTGGCATGACTCATCCTCGTTCTAGGTCGGCGGGGCTTGCCGCCCCGCACTCTGGGCATCGAGTTGCTAGTCCAGCTCGATCTCGTGGGCCTGCAGGTAGTCGCGGTCCATTTCAATGCCGAGACCGTGCCTCGACGTCAGCTTCAGGGTGCCATTCGAAATGTCGAGAGGTCTGTCAATGAGGTGATCGTACTTGCCCAGGTTCCACTCCGACGTTTCGAGCTTGTAGAAGTTGGGAACGGTCATCATCACCTGCGCTCCCGCAACCACGTTGATCGGCCCCGCGGCATCATGCGGTGAGACCGGGATGTAGTAGGCTTCGCATAGGGCCGAAATCTTCTTGAGTTCGGTAATGCCGCCGGTCCAGGTCACATCAGGCATGATGTAGTCAGCGAGCTTGTTCTCGAGTACCGGGACGAAATCCCATTTCGTGTGGCCGCGCTCGCCCCACGAGATAGCGGCACTGACCTTCTCACGCACCTGCTTGAGTGCGTTAAGGCTCTCGGGCGGACAGGGCTCCTCAAACCAGTCGATCTGGCCGGCTTCCTCGAGGCTCCGACAGAGGCGAATGGCGGTGGGAACGTCGAAGCGGCCATGCGCATCGATGAGAATGTCGATGTCAGGCCCCGCCGTTTCGCGGATCAGCGTCGTGAGTTCGGCCGCTTCGCGCTCGTCCTTGCGGGTCATGCTGCCATCGAGGTAACCGTCCCGCTGTTCGCGGGACAAGCCATCGGAGGTACGGCCCTGGTGGGGGAAAGGATCGAACTTGAGCGCAGTGTGTCCGGACTCGACGATGTCCAAAATTTCGCGGACCACAGCCTCCTTGCTGGTGAATTTGGCCTGGTTAGGATGGGTATAGAGTGCGATTTCATCCCGTACCGGTCCGCCCAGCAGCTCGTAGATCGGTTTACCCAAGACTTTGCCCCGGATATCCCACAGGGCTATATCGATGGCGCTTACGCATTCGACGGCGGCGCCGCGGCTGCCCATGTAGGTGAAGCTGCGGAAAACCTTGTGCCAGAGATGCTCGATATGAGCTGGATTCTCGCCTGTCACGGCGACGCCGATCTGCCGCAGGATCGTACAGAGCGCGCGGTTGGCGAGCCTTGTGGTGGTCGTGATCTCTCCCCAGCCACTTACTCCCTCATCGGTCGTCACCTCGACGAACAGGAACTCTCCCCAATAGGAAGCATCGGACTTGATCAGCCACGGCCGAATGCTCGTGATTTTCATCTCAACTACCTTTTTCGAAATGGTCGGCCTAACGATGTTCTGGACTGGACATTCTATCCGGCCCGAGCGGCGTTGCGCGCTCGCATCTGTTCGAGAATATGCCGGCCCGAACCCTCGACATGGCGAGAAACGAGTTCGGCCGCCTTGTCGGCCTCTCCCGCCTTTACGAGCGCGATGAGTTCGCGGTGCTCGCGAATGATCGCGGCCCGCCGTGCAAGCGTGAAGTTGAAACGCCGGCTCACGGCTCGCAGCACTTCGCGATGCTTCCACCAAAGTTCGGCGGCATGGCGGTTATAGTGCCGCTGGTACATCACGGTGTGGAAAGCCGTATCCAGCTCGCTGTGTCTGAACGTATCGGCGAAGTTGTTCTCTTCGATCAGGCCTTGGAGACGTTCGAGCTCGGCGATGTCCTCGCCGGTCGCCATATTCACAAACCATCGCGTCAGGGCCGGCTCGATCAGAACACCGATCTCATAGATATCCCGGACAAAATCCTGATCTATGGGTCGGACGCGCGCCCCGCGGTTGGGGAGAAAGATGACAAACCCCTCCCCGCGCAAGAGCTGCAGGGCCTCGCGCACGGGGTTGGTCGAGGTGCCGTGACGCCGGGCGAGATCGGTGACCACAAGCCGTTCGTTGGCGGCGAGCCGTCCTTCGATGATGTCTTCCCTAATCAGTTCGTAAACTGAGGCGCCCTCGCTGGAGGCCCCTATGGGGTCAATCTCTGCCGGTGGCTTGGCTTTAAAATCACTTGTTTCGGCCAATGCCGGTTCCCCTATGCAGTACATACTCTGCCCGATATCACACACGGTTTCCACAAACAATGTACGATCCCATGCGTTGACAGGCAATCCATGATCTGAAAACGTACAAGATGATCGAAGGGATACATAGAATATGGGGAGGCGTCCCGCGGTCGAACGAGCTAGGCCGCTTTGCCTCGGCGCACGGCGGCGTGGAGAACCAGGGAGGATACCTATGACGAGGATTACGCTCGGCAGTGCGGTCCTGCGCGGCACTGTCGCCACTGCTTTGATGGCATCGCTGATGTCGACATCGGCACTCGCTGCGCCGCCGGTCGACCTAAGCAAGTGGTCGCCGGAATATGTGCGCTCCATTGCCGGCACACAGGATTTTGACACGGCAGCCGATTGCGGCAAGGTTACCCCGCTCGACTACAAGGGGCGACTGACTTTCTGGTATCAGGGCGTGTTCGAGGGCGACCCCGACCTCCTGCGCCAGTACTACAAGGAGTTCTTCGAGACCTTCCGCAAAACCTATCCGAACATCCAACTCGAGGAACAAGCCCTCACCTATAACGACCTTCTCGACAAGTTCCGCACTGCGCTCCTGGGCAATGCCGCGCCGATGGCGGTCCGCCTGCAAATCCTGGGTGGTACCGAGTTCGCGTCAAAGGGCTATCTGGAACCGCTCAAACCCGAGGATGTCGGCTATTCGACCGATGATTTCTGGCCCGGTGCCATGAAGGCCGTAACCTGGGAGGACGTAACCTACGGCATTCCGACCAACAACGAGACGATGGCGTTCATCTGGAACGCCGACATCTTCAAGCGGGCGGGCCTCGATCCGGACAAGCCGCCGGCAACTTGGGACGAGGTCGTCAAATATTCCAAGCAGATCCATGACAAGCTCGGCATTGCCGGCTACGGCCTCGTGGCTCGCAAGAATGCCGGCAATACGCCGTACCGTTTCATGCCACAGCTATGGGCTTATGGCGGCGGCGTCTTCGACGAAGCCACCGCGAACCCGACCTATGAGGAGGTCCAGCTCGGCAGCCCGCAGAGCAAGGCAGCGCTGCAAGCCTCGTACGACATGTACGTTCGCGACAAGTCGGTTCCGGTTTCGGCACTCACCAACCAGCAGGCCGATAACCAGCCCCTGTTCGTCGCCGGCCAGCTTGGCATGATGATCTCGCACCCATCGGACTACGACGTGATGCTCGACCTGCAGAAGAAGGCGACGGGCGCCGACAAGGACAAGGCGCAGACCGTCATCGACAACATGCGCTACGGCCTAATTCCGACTGGCCCCGACGGCAAGCGCGCCGTCGTGTTCGGCGGCTCGAACATTCACATCCTGAAGCCCGAATATGTCGAGGGCGGCAAGGTAGACGAGCCGGCCGCAAAAGCTATCATCTGCATGTGGACGAGCCCTGAATGGTCGCTGAAAATGGCCTACGCCGGCTCGAACCCGGGCAACCTTAACGGCTTCAAGACCAAATGGATGAAGGAACGCCTCGACAACATCGAGTTCCTCGATGTCACGACCTCGATGCTGCCATATGGCATCCCGTTCCCAGCGCTGCCGCAATCCCCCGAGATCATGAACATCATCGTCCCGGACATGCTGCAGAATGCCCTAACCGGGGCGATGACCGTCGACCAGGCAGCAGACGACGCGGCCCAAAGGGTCAAAGATCTGATGGGCGGACTCTAGTCCAAGCCTGACCTGCGATCTGGCCGGCTGCGCCGATAATGCAGCCGGCTCGTTCCGAAGAACGAGGGCACGCCACAGTGACGATCGTGACCGGCAAGGCCGAGGCTCGCCGAATATTGCAACCCGGTAAATCCGGCCTGTTGCGGAAGATATGGGAGCATCGCGCCGACTACGCGTACGTGCTCCCTGCGATCGCCGTGATGCTCATCGTCATCGCCTATCCGATTTACTACACGATCGAACTGTCGTTCTTTAAGACGCCGCCCGGCCTACAGCTCCGCGACAAAACCTTTATCGGCTTCGACAACTACACGACCATCCTCGCCAGTCGCGTGTTCTGGAAAGTCACCTGGAACACTCTGATCTGGACACTGGGATCCACCCTCATCTCCTTTGTCCTGGGGTTTGCCGCCGCGCTGGCGCTCCACCGCGATTTTATCGGCCGTGGTGTCCTGCGCGCCATCCTGATCATTCCCTGGGTCATCAGCGCGGTCGCCGCCTCTTATATCTGGAGGTGGATCTACCATTCGGACTTCGGGATCATCGGCGCAGTGCTGGTCGGTCTCGGATTGGCCGACCGGCCGCCGAATTTCATCGACAGCGTCAGCACGGTGCTGCCCTCCCTGATCGTCGTCAATATCTGGCGCGAATTTCCGTTTGCCATGATCATGATGATGGCCGGCCTGCAGACAGTCCCCGAACAGTTGCTGAGCGCCGCGAAAGTCGACGGGGCCAGTGCATGGCAGCGCTTCTGGCACGTCACCTTCCCGCATTTGCGCAACGTCTCGACAGTGACGATCCTGCTGCTCGCGGTGGCCAACTTCAATTCCTTCATTATCCCCTGGATCATGACCGGCGGCGGGCCGTCGAACGCATCGCATATCTGGATCACCCACATTTATGAGCTCGCCTTCGGCCGACAGCTCTGGGGCGTGGCATCGGCCTATTCGGTGCTCCTGTTCCTCATCCTGATGACGCTGGGCTACTTCTACGTCCGTGCGCTTAGCGGCAACGAGCGGAAAGAAGGGAGCGCATGAGCACGATTGCCGAGACAGCCCCTCGAGGCCAGACCCGGCGCCGCATGCGCATCGACGGATGGCGGTGGGCCGGGCGCATCTTCCTCGTTTTCATGCTGCTTTACACGGCATTGCCGATGATCTGGATGCTGATCACTTCGATCAAGTCCGGGTTCGCGGCGATGCAGTTCCCGCCACAATGGTGGCCGGACCAGCCTACCCTCGCCAGCTATCAAAAGCTGCTCGATCCGCAGAACAGCGTCGGTCAGGACTTCCTCCGCTTCTTCTGGAACAGCCTTTTCGTGTCGACAGTCACGACAATCCTTTCGGTGATCGTGGCTGTCCCTGCGGCCTACGCGTTTTCGCGCTTCAGTTTTCCCGGCCGAAACTTCCTGTTCTTCTCGGTGCTGCTGCGCAACATGTTCCCGGCGGTGATCTTTCTCGTGCCGCTCTTCATCTTGATGCGCGTGCTGGGGCTGGTGAACACGCATGGCTCGCTGATCCTCACCTATCTCACCTTCGGCCTGCCGCTGGCGATCTGGCTGCTCAAGGGCTTCTACGACAACATCCCGGTGCAGCTCGAGCAGGCGGCGCGCATCGATGGCGCAACGCGATTCCAGGCCTTCATCCTGATCGTGATGCCGCTCTCGACGCCGGGGATCATCGCCACCGCGATCTATTCCTTCATCGGCGCGTGGAACGAGTACATTTACGCTTACACCTTCCTCTCCAAGAACGAACAGCTGACCCTGCCGGTCGGCATCCAGCGCTTCTTCTCGGAAAACACGACGGACTTTCCGGGCCTGATGGCGGCCAGCTTCATGATGAGCGTGCCCGTCGTGGTGCTGTTCCTCGTCCTGCAACGATACTTCGTACGCGCCCTCACGGAAGGCGCGGTCAAGCATTAGGGAGTTGCCGATGGCCCACGTGGTCCTCAAAGATCTCGTCAAGACCTATGGCAGCTTCAAAGCCGTGAACGACGTTTCGTTGACGGTCAATGACGGCGAATTCGTTGCGCTCGTCGGCCCTTCAGGCTGCGGCAAGACGACCACGCTTAATCTCGTCGCGGGGCTGATCCCGATCACATCGGGCGACATCGTCATCGGGGAACGAGTGGTCAACGACCTCGACCCCAAGGATCGCGACATCGCAATGGTGTTCCAGAACTACGCGCTCTACCCGCAGAAATCGGTCTACAAGAACCTGGCGTTCCCGTTGCAGATGCGCAAACTCCCCAGGGACGAGATTGACAAGAAGGTCAAGGAAGCGGCGCGAGTGCTCGACATGACGCACTTGCTCGAGCGCAAGCCGCGCGAACTTTCGGGCGGGCAGCAGCAGCGTGTGGCCCTGGGCCGTGCCCTCGTCCGCGACCCCGCCGTGTTCCTGATGGACGAGCCGCTCTCTAACCTCGATGCCAAACTGCGCGTGCAGATGCGGTCCGAAATAAAGCGGTTCCATCAGGACCTGAAGGCGACGATCATCTATGTAACGCACGACCAGCTCGAGGCCGTGACCATGGCAGACAGGATGGCGGTGATGAACGGCGGCTACCTGCAGCAGTACGATTCGCCGGCGCAGGTTTTCGCCCATCCCGTGAACATGTTTGTCGCGAGCTTCATAGGCAGCCCGGCGATGAGCCTTATTCCGCTGGAGGCATCGACGGCAAACGGCAACGCCGTGTTGACCAGCGCGGAAGGCTGGCGCCTCGAGCTGTCGCAACTCAACGCGCTTAAGGTCCAGAGGGCGACGACCAAGAAGGTCGTCCTCGGAGCACGACACTCGACGATCAAGCTGCACAACAGCGCGGTCCCCGGCGCCATTCCGGCCAAGGCCTTTACGGTGGAACCAACCGGAGACGTGACCTTCGTGCAGGCGTTCCTCTCCGGCGCCATCGTCAACATCAGCGTGCCCCCCAACATCGCCGTCGCACCTGACGAACAGATCTGGCTCGAGTTCGATCAGGAGCGGATGCATCTGTTCGACGGCGAAACTGAAATGGCCCTCAAGGCGAGCTGAGTTACGGCGGCGGGTGTGGAACGTGGGCGTGCATGACTGAGAAGCTTAAGATCACCGCGATCAAGCCCTATCCAGTGTGGGTAGGAACGCGCAACCAGATGCTCGTCAAGGTCGAGACCGACCAAGGCATCTTCGGCTGGGGCGAGAGCGGCCTGAGCGGCCGCGAGAAGGCCGTGGCCGGCGCGGTCGAGCACTATCGCGAGTTCCTCATCGGCCGCGATCCGATGCAGATTGGCCGGATCTGGCAGGAGGTTTATCGCAGCCAATACTTCGAGGGCGGGCGAGTTCTGCAGGCGGCGATTTCCGCCATCGACATCGCCCTTCACGACATCAAGGGCAAGGCGCTGGGGGTGCCTGTCTACGAGTTGCTAGGCGGCAAGCAGCGCGAC
Source organism: Mesorhizobium sp. M0938 (assembly GCF_040319125.1). Taxonomy (NCBI): domain Bacteria; kingdom Pseudomonadati; phylum Pseudomonadota; class Alphaproteobacteria; order Hyphomicrobiales; family Phyllobacteriaceae; genus Mesorhizobium; species Mesorhizobium sp. M0938. The sequence goes on from NZ_JAMYNS010000006.1 coordinate 107,424, forward strand.
CGCGTCCCCACCTTCGCCTCGACCGGAGACGAGGCCGAGGGAGATGTTGCCATAGAACGAGCCCGCGAACTCCGCGCGCAGGGGTGGCAGGCGATCCGCTTCTTCCCCATCGGGCAAAACCGCAGGGACATCTTCGAGGCGCGCGAGTCGATCGGCGCTACCGCGAGTATGCTGAACAAGGCGCGCGAGGCGCTGGGCGACGACGTCGTCCTTGGCATCGACTATCATCATCGGCTCTCGGTGGCAGAGGCGGCGAGCTTCTGCAACAAGCTCGGCCGCGGCGTGCTCGATTTCCTCGAAGAGCCAATACGGGACGAGACACCGGAGGCCTATGAATCCCTGCGCACGATGACCGACGTCCCCTTTGCCATCGGCGAGGAATTTGCCAGCAAGTGGCAGTTCCTGCCCTACATCGAACGCGGCATTCACCAGTTCAACCGGCTCGATGTTTGCAATGTCGGCGGGCTCACCGAGGCAATGAAAGTCGCTGGCTGGAGCGAAGCGCACTACGTCGACCTGATGCCGCACAATCCCCTTGGCCCGGTGTGCACGGCCGCGACCATTCATCTCGCCGCCGCGGTCGCCAACTTCGCGTGGCTGGAGACCAGGGCGCCCGAAAGAAAGCTGGGCTTCGACAATTCCGACTTCTTCCCGGTGCAGCCACAACTCGATGGCGCCGATTATCCGATCGGTGACCTGCCGGGGCTAGGCGTCGAGGTCGACGAAAAGGCGATCCAGGCGGAGAGCTTCCGTTTCTGGGAAGCGCCTCACCTTAAGCGCCGCGACGGTTCTGTTACGAACTGGTAGTTTTCTTTCAACCGGAGTCCACGATGACACATGCTCCTGACATCACGCGGCCACCAAAAAATCTGATCGACGCGCTAAGGGAGATCGGCGCCGCGACGGTTGCCGGCACGCTTGGCCACATGGGTTTTCGCAATCCGCACATGGTCGGACCGGTGGCGCAGAACCACGGGAAGTCGATCGTCGGGCCGGCGCTGACGCTGCAGTTCCTGCCGCAGCGGCCGGACCTCTTCAGCGAGGGAGAATATGCCGATCCGGAGACGCAACTGCACCGGCACGTGCTTTATCACGCGCAGGAGGGCGATGTGGTCGTAGTCGACGCGCGCGGTGACATGAGCTCGGGCGTCTTCGGCGATATGATGTCGACGTATTTCAAAGGCAGAGGCGGCGCGGGTATCGTCATCGACGGGTGCATGCGCGACCGGCCCAATGTTGAAAAGCTCGATCTGCCTCTATGGCTGCGCGGCTGGACGCCAAATTATCATGTGCAGACCAGCATCTATCCCAATGCCGTCAACGTTCCGATTGCCTGCGGCGGTGTCACGGTGATCCCCGGCGACATCATCGTCGCCGACGATGATGGCGTGGTGGTGCTACCCGTCGCAATGGCCGCAAAAGTAATCGAAGAATCACAGAAGCATCACGACTGGGAGGAGTTCTCGCGAGTGAAGCTCATGGGGGGCGGGTCGTTGCAGCGCTATTATCCGCTGCATGACGATGCCCGCGGGGAGTACGAGGAGTGGAGCAAAACAAACCGCTTGGAGAACCCGAATTAGCGCAGCATTACCCTGCAGCGGGCAGCAAACCTTCAGGCGTCTACGCGAAAAAGTGGAGTCCTGCGCGAAGACCTAAGTGGCGAGATCATCAAAGCGGCGCGATTTCTGATGGCGAACTCGGCGTGGCCTGATGGCGTTCATGCGCACTCTAAAAACCAATTGCGATATAAAATCAGTCGATCTAGCTTGCGACCGATTGCATAAGGCAATCAGAACTGCACGGATATGCCGCATAAGGAAAGGAAGTGGGTATGGCTAAGCTCGTGTTCGGAATGAACCAGTCCCTGGACGGCTACGTCGACCATATGGCGTTTGCGCCAAGCCCCCTGCTCTTCCGCCACTTCATCGAGGAGGCTCAGGGGCAGGCAGGCAGTGTGTACGGTCGTCAAATGTATGAGATCATGCGGTATTGGGACGACGATCATCCTGAGTGGGATGCAGATCGACACGCGTTCGCGGCAGCGTGGCGGAGCCAGCCGAAATGGGTCGTCTCGCGCTCGTTGAAATCCGTGGGGCCCAACGCTACGCTTGTTGCCGGTGATCTCGAGGGCGCGATCCGCGAGCTGAAGGCCGAGCGCGCCGGCGAGATCGAAGTTGCCGGCCCGGACTTGGCGCGAAGCCTCACCGAACTCGGCCTGATCGATGAGTATCGCATCTACCTGCATCCCGTTGTGCTTGGCCACGGCACGCCGTATTTCGCCGGACCCCGGCCGCCGCTCCGCCTTATGACTAATGATCGGATTGGCGAGGACGTGATCAGGTTGACCTACGTCCCTGCTTGATCTCGTTGCTCCTCGGATGGAAATCACTGTCGAAGTCTGGTTCGGATTATCGTGCCGCTACAGCCTAGGCGCTACGGGTTTTTCCGAGAAAACCGTCTCACGCTTTTCCTGAAATTGCTCTGGGCGGCGCTGTCGTCGCAGCATTGGGCGGCCACGCGCTTCAACAATCTTCCTGTTGCGGCACTCGCCTCGGGCACTCGTCACCGGGAGGATCTCGACGTGGCACGGTTCCAGAGATGCGGTCCCGTCAATATGAAAAAGCCCACGCCGTCGTCGGCACGGACTTTTCAACACTTCAGCGCGCCAGATCAGTAGGGCGAATTGCACTGCTGACGAGGTCCGTAGTTGGGCTGGAACGTATTGTCTGAAGCGCGATAGCTCCGGTAGCGGTCGTAGCACCACTCCACATGGGCGTCGCCTCGATTGACACGGTTCTGGTTGTTGTTGGCGATCGCACTGCCGATCACCGCGCCGGTCGCGAAAGCAGCCAGCGGGAACCAGTAGTCGCCATGACGGCGATAGCCGCGACGGTATTTACGATGGCCGCGATGGCCGTTCCAGTGCGAGCCATCGTGGCGCGAAAACCTGCGGTTTTTGCGGTTGTGACGCTTCACCCACCGATTATTGTCAACTTTCTGCACATCAGTCGAAACGGACGGGGCTTGCGGAAAGAATACCTGAGCTGCGTCCGCAGGCACTGCTGTGGTGGCCGCGAACGATACCGACAACGCGGCCGCCAGCAAACCCGACATGATCTTGTTCATGATTTCTCCGTCATCGAAAGTTGAGACTCAGTTCCCTAAAGCGAATGTTGCAGGTTACCGTACTATTTCGGCCCAATTTTTCAAAGACAAAAACCGCGAAAATAGCTTAACCTTGATAAAGTGGCGAGTATGGTCAATCGCGATTTAATCCACTTTACTATAGCCTCGTAATGCACGACCTCTCGTCCGGCACTACAGCCGCCAGGCGATAGGCTAGCGCGCCGACAGGACATGTCGATCTGCGGCTACTGCGGACAGGAGCGGCGAATTTCCGCGATCACCTCATCAATCCGGCGAACTCCTTTTTATTGGCTAGTTCCATGCCGCTTTGCCGGCGCCAGCCTTGGGCAACCCACTTCCCCGCCCCCTGTGGCGCCGGCCATCGTTCGCTGGGTACCTCGGTTAGGCCGACAGACCTCCGCGGCCGGCTTTCGGTGCCGTCATCCATGGCATAGCTGCAGAGACATCCTCGAAAATCCTGGCCGATCTGGCGAAGCCCGCGAAAGCTTCGCGGGCAACTGAGATGGGAACTTGGCCATCATAGGCGCGCTGGCAAGCTCGCAACGCCGTGTCAAAGATTGGCCCTCTGCGATTCCTCGGCCATTCCTCCAGAAACTCGAAAGCATCAGCCAAGCATCCGATTTCCTCCACCATAAACTCGCCATTTCTGACGAAAACAGGCCGGTCGAAAGTCCTGTCGTTCATTAGAACCTCCATTCAACTGAACGAGTGTTTGAGCTTTTATGAGAGCCGTGAGCGACGGCTGCGGGAAATATGTGAAGAGCACTTTTTGCTGTCAAGGAAGACGGTCAATTCGGGAACGAAGCGCGACTTTCGAAGACCACCCCTCGGCATCATTCTTGGCGTGCCCGACAACAGCAGAAAGCCCGCGCCCTCCGGGAGAGGACGCGGGCTGATCGGCGCCACCGATCTTGCAGCATCTGTATGAGGGGACAATACCATGCTGCTCGCGTTAAACTTTTGTCGCAGGACAGTGTTCCATCCTGAGGGGAAAAAATCGCGGCCTCAGGTTCGAGATTGGCCGCGATAAATTCCCCTCAACCAGGGAACGTGCACCCTGCCCCGCCCGGTCAATTCGCCTGGAACTAAATTTCCTGGAGGTGGTTTCCCTCCTGAAGGGACAGACTTTTCGAAGGAGATGCCTCGTGAAAAAAGTTCTGATCACCAGTATGCTGGCCATCGGCGTTGGCTGTGGAGCAGCACTCGCTCAGGAACAGCAGCAGCCGGCCGAAAGCCAATCGGGCGCCGGCACCAGTTGCGCACCCGGCTCAGCCGATTGTCCTAGCGGTTCGTCGATGGGCAAACAGACCCAGGGCGAGACCGGTACCGCCACCGAGGAGCAGGCTCAAGGCAAGGCGAAGATGCGGACCGACGAGCAAGCCCAGGGCGAGGCTGGCACCACCACCGATCAGCAGGCGCAAGACGAGATGAAGGTCAAGCCCGAGGATCAGGCCGAAGGCAAGGCCGGCACCACCACCGAGCAACAGGCACAGGATAAGGCCAAGGTCCAGACCGAGCAGCAGACCCAGGGCGAGACTGGCGCCACAACCGAGCAGCAGGCCCAGGACAAGGCGAAGAGCCGGACCGAGCAGCAGACCCAAGGCGAGGCCGGCACCACCACCGAGCAGCAAACCCAGGGCAAGACCTCCACTCAGCAGGATGAAACCTCGACCGGCTCGATCGAGAATGTGACCGTTGAACAGAAAACGGAAATCACTCAGATTCTGAAGGAGGAGAAGGTCGAACCGGTTTCCGACGTCGATTTTGACATCTCGGTGGGCATCGAGGTCCCGCGGGAGAGGGTCAGATTGCGTCGTCTGCCACCGCGTATCGTCGAGATCGTCCCGGCTTACGAATCCTATGAGTATTTCATGCTGGCTGATGGCCGGATCGTCATCGTCGACCCGGACACGCTCAAGATTGTCCTTATTCTGACCTAACGCGCTCGTTCGGCGCGAGGGGGTCCGCCGCTGTGCGGACCCCTTCAATAGTCATCGATCAAAGTTGGAGAGCAGTCCCCATTCATCGAACGGCGACGGCCATTTACGTCGCCGGCACGCCGCTGTGTCGAGCCGGCGGGGCTTCTAGTGCGAGGACTGCCCTTCATGTCCCAAAAGGCCCGAGAATAGGACTTCGGTCTGCCCGCTGGCCGACCATGGGCTGGCGCAGGCAGTGCTTTGGTCCGGAACTACTATCGCAAAAGCCTGAGGTGGAGGCGTTTCCAGGAACCGAGTTCCCGCAGGCGCCGTTACGGTGCCGACCCCGTGACAGGAGGCTGCAATGGACCCCAGCATCCATCAGGCACGTTGGCTGCTTATTCCGGTATTTGGCTTGGCATTCGGGGCCGCAGCCGTCGGGCTTGTTCTCGGCTGATGAGCCGATCGATGAAGGCAACGCACTTGCGCAGTAATGAGTCCCTTCCTGCGCTAGCGAGACCCATCAGTTTCTCCCCTGAGACTGGTGGGTCTTGACACCGCCTGCTGATGACGGAAGCGTGATAAACGGTGCAGATACAAAAGATTGGCTTGGGATTGGCTCGGGCGAATCGAAACAGCAGGGCATAATGCCGTCCAGGCCGTTACGGTTAGAGGATATTCTAACGTGCTATTGGCAAGCTCATCGATCATAGAAGCGACACGGCCGCAACAGACATGGCCGCAACAGACATGGCTGCAACGCTTGAGGCTTCGTAAGACAAGAGTTCCCGCCAAGTCGCCACGACGGCTTCGCATCGCCATATGCCTCGCTGCATCGACCTTGATTCTCGTCGTGAGCCCCTACCGCCTGGCGCTAAACGGTCTGTCGCTGACGCTCAGTCAGCACGCCGCCTGGGCAAAGAACGATGGCAACGGGAGTTCCGGAAGCTCTGGAAACGGCGGGAATTCTGGAAACTCGGGGAATTCTGGAAACGATGGTAATTCCGGAAATGCTGGGAATTCCGGGAAATCCAACTCCAGTGGTAACGCGGGCAAGGGCAAATCAAAATCGCCGAAGGGCACCCCCCCCGAAAATGCGGCCACCACCCCTGAAGATGCGGTCACCGCGGTAAACCCTGGCAATAAGCCAAGATTGTATATCAACGCGGCCACTGGGGACCGGATCGAGGTGCACGGGCCAAGCGTAGGTGTGGTGCATTCCAACGGGCTCAGCGAGCGCATCGACGGTGGCCATTATGAAATGCGAGATGCCAGGGGCCGCACCATCATCCGGCGCCAGGCAACGAACTCCGATCGGGCAAGGCTGCTCGCCATGATCGAGTGACGACGCGTTCATAAGCCACAAGCCGCAAGGCCACGTTGCCTCATGCAGAATGGCGGACAGGCGAATGCTGACGCTCGGTCGCGTCGCGCAATGTCATCGCGGCTTCGGTCCGGTTGCTCACGTTGAGCTTGGAGAGAATGCGCGTCATGTGATGCTTTATGGTTTTCTCGTGCAGGTTCAGCTGAAGACCAATCCGCTTGTTGCTCAATCCTGCGGCAACGAACGTCAGGATCTCTCTTTCGCGACTGGTGAGTTCGGCCAGCACGTCAGCCTTGGCGGTCGGAGTTGATTGGGTAGACAGGTCGACCAGCACGCGCGCCGACAATTGCGGGCAAACATATCTTTCGCCTAGCGCCACTGTACGCAGAATGGCGGCCAGGGTTCTCGACCCGACACCTTTCAGGACATAGCCTCGTGCCCCGCTCTGCAAGGCGGTCACGACGTCCTGGTTCTCCTCCGAAACCGTCAGCATCACGATTTTCAGATCCGGGTGTCGCTGCAGAGCCGGCTCGATCGCGCTCAGGCCCCCTCCAGGCACCGAGATGTCCATCAGGAGAATATCGAGCTGCTGGTCTTCCGATATCCGCAAGGCGTCATCTCTGCTGCTGCCTTGCGCAACGATCTCGAAGCCGCCGATCTGCTCGAGAGTGCGCACGACGCCTTCCCTGAACAGCGGGTGGTCGTCGATAACGGCGAGTTTTATGGCTGCTGGCATCACGCCTGTCCCATTTCGACTGTGTTGAGAACCATTTTCACCATCGTGCCATTTTGTGAAGATGTTACGGCAAACTGGCCGCCGAGGCTTTCTACCCGCTCACGCAACCCGACGAGCCCCAAGCCTTCAGGGTGGACGATCTTCGGGTCGAAACCGAGGCCGGTATCGGAAACCTCGATAAAAACGCGCTCCCCGTCGAAATGTTTCGCCACCGATTGGCCGGCACCTCCGGCGTGACGGAAGCCGTTGTTCAGAGCCTCCTGGATGAAGCGAAAGATGCAGATCTTGGCCGCTGGCGACAAGGATGTGTGCCCCCCGGTCATGGACAGCATCACTTTGACGCCGGTCCGCTCTTCGTGCGCTCGCACGGCAAGCTCGAGGATTTCGGTCAGCTCGGCATTCTCGACATGCGGTAGCACAAGGCCCTTGCTGACGTTTCTGATTTCTCGCATCGCGTCGTCCAAATTGGCTTTGACGGCCTGCAATTCGCGTGCACGCGCCGCAGCCGGCGTGGCAGGATCGGAAAGCACGGGGCTATCGATCCCCAACGCAGCCAGGGCTACCAGTTGCGCCGGCCCGTCATGCAGGTCCGCGCCGATCCGCCTGAGGTAGCGTTCGTTAAGCGCCGTGGCGCGCTGCGAAGCCCGCTGCACCCGCAATCTCAGCATTCTGTTTTGAGCGAGCAGATCGGAAAGCTCGGCAATGCGTTGCTTCAATGAGCGACTCTGGGAACGAATCGTGCGGCTGCCACGGAAAACGATCGCCGAAAGCCCGAGGAAAAAAACCGCGGTGACGGCAGCGACGTCCAACCAGGTCCGAACGAGCGCCTGCCGAAGGTCATTTTCAAAATCGGTGGCGATCTCGTAGAATTCCAAAACAGCCACGACTTCTCCCGACCACGGCTGAAGCAGCGGATTATAGATTTCAAGAAGATGCAGGCCGCTGTCCCTCTCAGCCTGCCCATCGGCGTCATCGAGCTTGTCGAATTCAGCGACCATCTGGCCTGCAAATGCAGTCCGAAGACTGTCGCTGGGTGGAAAGCGCTTCCCGGTCAACGCCTTGTTGGTTGAATAGAGAATGGTTCCGTCCCGGCGCCAGAGCTTGAAGGATTGGAGCCTCGTGCCGAGCGCGCCCTGCCCCAGCGTCTCATCCAGCGCATGGGCAACGCTCTCGTCCAGCACTTCGCTCCTGCGCATGTCGGGGAGCAGCGGCGCGATGACGCTGTCGACGTAAAGGGCGGTGGCGGAAGCCGAGTTCCGGGTGACCGCGGCTTCTATCTGGCTTGTCACGGAAATTCCCACCACGATCATCGCCGACAATGAGAACAGCCCGCCCGCGAGCAGGAACTGAGTGGCCAGCGACAGTGCGTTCCATCGATCGATCAGCCTTGTCGCTCTGTATGGCGCCATGTCCCCACCGGCCCGGTCGGCGGCGCGTCGCGCCAGCGCTAAGCGACGCCATCTTTGATCTGCAACCGATCAATTGCTAGGGAACTTAGGGCTTTACGGGCGGGACGGAAACCGCACCCGACGATTTTTTGCGTAAGCTCCACTGCCCGGTGTTATGTGCCAACTCCGATGCTTGCAATCTCGCCGGTACAGACGGCGCAACGCCTGATCGCCCTCGCGGCGGTTTTTCACTTCCGGTCGCGCAAGGCTCTTATCGCTTGAGTAAGGGTCATCCGATCACTGCCATTCTTTTTGATCAGTCTGCTGACCTGGCTGGGTGAGACGCCATTTTCTCGCGCGAAATGCTCCACCTCATAATACTCGTCGACCGACAGTCGCTTGCGGTCGAGGAAGTCTCGATTGCTTTTTTCGTCGGCCATCCTCTCCATGAGATCCTCCCGTAAACTTGCGGGCGAACGGGTGCGAGCCGTCGCAGTTCCGGACCGTTCGACCTCCGGCCCCATTGCGCGCGGCAGGTCAGACTTAAGTCCAACGGCAAGACCTCTCGGATCGGACCGAAGCCCAGCCAAGGAACCTTTGCAGCGGTCTCATGGTTGAGTGGGCCTAGCGCGAAGATTGTGCCAAGCGAGCTCACATGCAACAGAGCTCACATACAGGAGGCAAAACTATGAAAATGCGTCTTTCAACCGCAGCCGCGGGATTTCTGCTCTTGGCAGGTATCGGCGCTGCTGCCGCTCAGGACGTGATCATCGCGCCTGAGCAGGAGACCGTCATCAGGGAATATGTGGAAAAGCAGCCACTCGCATCGGTGGAACTCCCTGGGGTAGAGCTCAATATCGGCTCAACGGTACCCGAGACGGTCGAGCTTCATGAAGTTCCCGACGTCGAATACCGGTACGTTGTCGTGGACAATCGGACCGTTGTCGTTGATCCAGGCACACGCAAGATCGTCAAAATCATTCAGTGATCTGAACGAGAGGGAGGAGACGCCCGCCGCTTCGAAACGAGCGGCGGGCGATGTGCTATGGGCAGTGTCAAATGCGAACAATCAGCAGACTTTTCGATTCCCACGATGAAGCAGCGCGTGCCGTTGCCGCGCTTCAGGCGGCAGGAATTTCTCACGAACAGATCAGCGTCATAGGACCTTACGACGACGAAATCGGCGCCGTTATGCGCGGTCCGGGCGGTGCCGCCCTGGGCGCGGCAGTTGGTCTGTTAGTTGGCCTGGGTGCTTTTGGAGCCACGGGCATCGACCCTGTCGGAGCGGTGGCTGGCATGGTCCTGGTCGGTGGGGCCTGCGGCGGCTTTGCCGGCGGGCTTCTCAAGGCATTCGCCGATCCTGCCAAAAAGCCGGGTGAGCCGCACGTTATACAAGGCGTCATTTTCGTGATGGCGCATGTCGATGAAGAGCAGGCCAATAAGGCGCAGGCGGCGCTCGGAAATCTCGTTCCCGTAGAGCAACTCGTGGCCACAGCCGGTTGAGAGGCGCTGGGTTGACGCGCAGACGACGAAGCGCGTTCAGATCGGCATTTCTCGCTGAACCTTCAGTTTCCCGCCGACGGTTCAGCGCGGGGCAAGCGTCTGCTCGACCAGATTGACGTAGTACCGCATCACGGTCGGGACGATTTGGTCGTTGAAGACGTAGCGATCGCCGTGCAGGCCCTCGCCGGGGCCGACATCGCCGGCGCCGATCCATACGTAGCAGCCGCCGGCCTCGCGGATCATGAAGGCGAAATCCTCGCAGCCGAGGCTCGGGCTGAACTCGGTCAGGACGTTCTCCGTCCCGACGGTGGCGGCGGCGGCCTCGAAGGCGCGGGCTGTCGCGTCAGCCGTGTTGACGAGCGGCGGATAGCCCTTCCTGTAGTCGAGCGTGGCGTTGAGCGAATGGGCCGCAGCAATGCCCCGGGCGATCTCGCCGATCAGCTTCTCGCAATGATCGGAATGACCGGGCTCGAAAAAGCGGCAGGTGCCTTGCAGCCAGACCTTGCCAGGCACGATGTTGCCGACATTGCCGCCATGGATCTGTGTGAGGCTGACGACCAGCGCGCTTTGAGGGTCGACCGAACGGCTGACGATGCGCTGGACGGCCTGGACGAAGGCGCCCGCGGCCAGGATCGGGTCGTCACCGCGCTGCGGCATGGCGGCATGCGCGCCAAGACCCTCGAAGGTCAGCTCGAAATTGTCGACGGCCGCCATCTGCGCTCCGGCGCGAGCGGCGATCGTGCCGGACTTGAGGCCCGGCCAATTATGGACGGCAAACATCGCTTCGACTGGGAAACGCTCGAACAGGCCGTCCTCGATCATCCGCATGCTGCCGCCTTCGTTTTCTTCGGCCGGCTGAAAGATGAAGTACACAATGCCGTCGTAGGCGCGGGATTGGCTGAGCAGCCTGGCGGCGCCGAGCAGCATGGCGGTGTGGCCGTCATGGCCGCAGGCGTGCATTATGCCCTCATTCCTGGAGGCATAGGGCAAGCCGGTCTTCTCCACGACCGGAAGCGCGTCCAGTTCGGCGCGAAGACCGATGGCGCGTGTCCCTGTGCCGCCGCGCAGGACGCCAACAACCCCGGTGCCGCCGATCCCCTCATGAACCTCGTCGAAGCCGAAGGCGCGCAGTTTCTCGGCAACGAAACGCGCCGTTTCGTTTTCATCGAATCCGAGTTCGGGATTGGAATGGATATGATGGCGCCAGGCAATCACCTCTGGCGTCAGGGCGGCGATGGGGTCATTGTGCAGCATGATACTCTCCTTCCGCGCCGGCAAAGGGCGGTTTGATCCGGGATCATGATTACAGGGCCACGCAAGGGCGTCTTGAACCAGATTGACCGCAGCAGGGACAAAAGCCATGCACGCCACAGAGACCAGGAAGTACTGGCGCCATCCCTGCTTCCCTGATCTTGCCCTGTTCAAGGCGCGCTTCACCCAGCACCGCTACGAACTGCACACGCACCCTACCTATGTGATCGCGTTGATTACGTCTGGCTGCGAACGCATCCGCATCGGCCGCCAAAGCGTTGTCGCTCCGGCAGGCACCATTGCCGTCGTCAACCCCGAGGAGTGGCATGACGGCGAGCAGGGTGCGGAGGAAGGCTGGGCCTACCGGACCTTTTATCCCTCGGTGCCGCTCATGACGGCGGTCGCCCGCGAGTTGGGCGGGAATGGCGCTCCGGTCTTCTCACGCGCGATCATCGAAGACAGCCATCTCGCCGCGGCCTTGGCGGCAGCGCATGCAGGCTCGACGTCCCAAGACGCGACGCAAGCCGAGGCGTCCCTGCTTGTCGCCTTGAGGCGCCTTATCGTTCGGCATGGCGATTGGAGCGGGCGAACCGACGAGGTCGAAAACTCGGGATCGCGACAAAGGTTCTCGCTCTACCAGGACCTTGTCGAAAGCGAACTTGGGTCGCAGCTCGACCTGCAGCGGCTTGCTGGCGCCACGTGTGTCACCCGGTTCCAGGTCATCCGGGATTTCAAGAAGGCGATTGGCCTGACGCCGGCGACCTATATCCGCGACCGCAGATTGCGTCGCGCCAGCTGCTTGATCGAACAGGGGCTTGGCCTCGCCGATGCCGCCATTGCGGCGGGTTTCGCCGACCAGAGCCATCTTTCCCGCACGTTCCGCGCTGCGCATGGCATGACGCCAGGCATGTTCAGGAGAGCAGGCTAGGCGCTCCTGAACAGCCAAGCTTGCGTGCGAATGCTCGCCGCGCAATGCTGACGCAACTCGGGGGGAATCATGCACAAAATCTTGGCATCTGCGCTGCTGCTAACGGCAGCCCTGTCCGCAACCGCCGCGCACGCGCTGGACGCCAGCGGCACCCCGGTTGTCGTGACCCCGCTTGCCTCGCGAACCGAGACGGCGTCCGGCCAGCCGATCACGCTGCCGCAGAAGAACGTTCAGGTGCTGGTTTCGTCCTATGAGATAGCGCCGGGCGCGACGTTACCGGTCCACAAGCACCCGTTCCCCCGCTATGCCTATGTCGAGGGTGGAACGCTTCAGGTCACCAATGTCGAGACCGGCAAGAGCACTACGTACAAGTCAGGCGATTTCATCATCGAAATGATCGGGCAGTGGCATCAGGCCACCAATGTCGGCGCCGATCCGGTGAAGCTGCTGGTCATAGATCAGGTCGAGGAAGGCACCAAGAACACGGTGTTGCGCCAATAGCTGCCACTTCAGCGGTTACCAACCCCACTGCTCAATTCGCCTCCGCATTCACCCGGTCCGCGGCGGCGGCAAGAACGGCGCGGTCCCCTTCTTCGTACAAGCGGCGAATGGAAATGGCGCTGACGCGCCAGCCTTCTGGTGTCCGCACCAACCGGTGGAGATAGCTGGCGCCGACTGTCCAGAACCGGGTGTCGATCCAGTGGGTCGCGCGGACATGGCTGCGCGCAACCGCATCGTCGCCCGCGCCTTCGACAACGATATTGGTGATGAGGTGTTGGGTGGCGTCGAAGCCCGGCAGCAGACCTTGCCACTGAGCGATCAGCGCGTCGCGGTCGCTGGTCGCTGCCTCGCCGCCGAAAAGGCTGGTATAGTCGGTCGTCACGCGAGCCGCGAAATAGGATCGGACCCGGTTCCATTCGCGTAAATCGGCATAGAGCCCGACCCCCGCCACGGCCTCGGCGATGGCGGTCCTGTCTTCGACCGTCAGCGCAGCCGTGGACTGCGACGCACGCAAAGCGGGTGAAGCGGCAAGCGTCGCGGTGAAGACTGCCGAGACCAGGACGACGTGCCGGCGCGTGACCCAGTTCATTGTCCCTCCTCCCCCGCATTGCCCAGCCCCGCATTGCCCAGCGTGGCGCGGAAATGCGCAGCGACGGCGTCGCTCGCGGCCCTCACCGGCGCGGCGTGGTCGTAGAAATCGAACTGGCTGACGTTGTCGAGCCACAGCTCTTGCTTGGAGCTGGTCAGCCGTGCGTAGAATTTGTGCGCACCCTGCGGGATGGCAGCCGCCTCGCTATGGACCATCAGAAAGGGCTGGCGCAGGCGCGGAGCAGCCTGGACCGCGTCGAACGCCAGCCAGCCGCGCCAAAAGCCCGGATCGGCCTCGTTGCGCCAGGCCGCGATCATGCCGCGACCGGGTTCGGTGTAGTAAGGCACCTTGAACATGATCGCGCGATCATCGGTCAGGCTCGCGGCGGGCAGGAATGCTTGCTTGCCGGTGCTGCGATACGCGGCCTCGGCCGCATCGCCCGCGGCTTCAAGCTTGGCGACGCCGATCTTGCCACCATAGGTCTGCTCGACCACCTCGGCGTCGTGCAGCCAGGGTGCGACAAGAGCGGCCGACTTGATCGCCGCATTTTTAGCGGCGGCAGTGACCATATAGCCGGAGCTGGCGCAAATGCCGAGCCCGCCGATGCGGTCCTTGTCGGTCTCGGGCCGGGTCGCGAGATAGGCGACCGCCGCTTCGATATCGGCGATCTTGGCGCCGGGATCCTCGTATTGGCGACGTGCGCCGCCGCTTTCGCCCCAACCGCGAAAATCGAAGGTCAAGGCGACGAAGCCGCGGTCGGCCATCTCGCGGGCGTAGCGGGCTGGCATCTGTTCCTTCACCGTCATCCAGGCGCCGGTCACCACCAGCGCGGGCCGAGGTTTCGTGGGGTCCAGATCCTCAGGCAGATAGAGATCGCCGACGATCTGCTCGCCATGCGAGGCGAAAGTGACGCGCTCGACGCGCGGGGCGGCGACGGCAGTGGAGGCGAGCGCGACGGCGATTGCCACGGCTAGCGCCAGGGTTTTCAGCATTGCAAGTCTCCTTTGGCTTGGAGCGAGAAGCGCGGCGCGACGGAAGGCCGCCATCTCAGCGGTCATCCGCCAGTCGACCGGGCAGTGGCTTCAGCAGGTAGTGCGCCCAGTAGAAGGCGTCCGACTGGTACATGTCGGTCAAAAAATTCTGTGCTTCAGTGATCTTGCCATCCTTGATGCGAAACATCAGGGCGTAGAGCTGATCGACCTCGGGACCTGAGCCGACGTTCGACCAGCCGCGATGAATGTCGACGACGAGATCGCCCTGCGCCTGGAAGAAGATCGGCTCAGCCTTGAACTTGCCGTCGGCCAGGCCGCGGAAAAAGGCGACCACCTCCTCCGGCCCCCGCTTGTCGCCGGCGAGCGGATGATGGCCGGGAATGCGCCAGACGATGTCGGGCGCGAGGAACGGCCGAACCGCCTCCGGGTTCCCGGTCGCATAAGCCGCGTAATAGTCCTTGATGACCTGGATGTTGCGATCTTCCTGCGGACCGCTGTTGGCGGGGGCGGCGGACACCGCCAGGAGAGCACCGGCGGCGAGCGAAGCGAGCCTGGTCATTGGTTCTGTCTCCTTGCCTGTTCGAGCCGTCGCAAAAGCGAAGCCCAGTCGTCGAACCCAACATGAGGCTTTTTGTTCACCGGAAAAACCCGTATAGTTCGACAAGGCTATTTGGAATATCCTCACAATGCGCCTCGACCAGTTCAGCGGCATCGTCGCCTTCGTGAAGGTCGCGCAGGTCAAGAGCTTCACCCGCGCCGCCGCCGAACTCGGCGTCGCTCCGGCCTCGTTGAGCGAGGCCGTCAAGGGGCTCGAGGAGCGTCTGGGGGTGCGGCTCCTCAACCGCACGACCCGCAGCGTCGGCTTGACCGAAGCCGGTGCCCACTACCTCGACCATGTACGCCCGGCGGCCGAAGAGATCTGGGCGGCAGGCGCGGCGCTGCGCGAGACCCGTGATCGCCCCGCCGGCACGCTGCGCCTGAGTCTACCGTGGATCGCAGCGCCGCTGCTGATCGAGCCGCTGATGGGACCGTTCATGGACGCTTACCCGGACGTGCGGCTTAGCCTGATCTTCGACGACAATTTCGTCGATATCGCCGCTCAGGGTTTCGATGCCGGCTTGCGGATCGGCGAGCTTCTCGAGAAGGATATGATCGGTGCGCGTCTGGGCGGGCCGCTGCAGACGGTCGTGTTGGGCAGCCCGGATTATCTGGCGCGCAACGGCACGCCCACGCGACCCACCGACCTCGCCGCCCACCACTGCATCGCCTTTGCCTTCACCCGCACCCGCGCAATCTCGCCCTGGGAGTTCGTCGTCGATGGACGCCAGGTCGAGTTCACGCCCGACGCACGTCTGATCGTGAACACGCTTCCGCTCTGCATCACAGCCGCCGCGCAAGGGCTTGGCCTTGCCTTCGCCGTCGAAGGCCTCGCTGCGCCGCTTCTCGCCTCAGGCGCGCTGGTCAAGGTGCTGGAGCCTTTCTGTCCGACCTACGAACCGCTCCACCTCTATTATCCCAGTCGCCGCCTCGTCCCCCCGAAGCTGCGGGCCTTTATCGACTTCGTGCGCGCGAACGCTCACAATTTGCGGATCTGATGCGCTGCCGCGGCCAAGCGGCGGCTGAGCCAGCAATTCCAGCTTTCGCGGCAGTAGACCCAATGCTAGGGCAGGATCAGCCGAATTGACCAATGGATCCCTCGTGACCGACATCGACCACCCTCGCCTGCCGCTGATCGAAATCTGCGTCGAAGGCATAGACGGCCTGCTCGCCTCCCAGGCCGCCGGCGCCGACCGGGTCGAGCTCTGCGCCAGCCTGATCGAAGGCGGCATCACGCCAAGCTTCGGCACCGTGCGCGCCGCCCTCGAACTGGCGACGATCCCGTTCCATGTCATCGTGCGGCCGCGCGGCGGCGATTTTCTCTACAGCGAGGCCGAATACAGCTCGATGCTCGCCGATGTCAGCGCGCTGCGCGAGCTTGGCGTGGCCGGTGTCGTCGTCGGCTGCCTGAACGCCGACGGCACTATCGACGAAAAGCGCATGAGCGAATTGGTGCAGGCGGCAGGACCCTTGAACGTCACCTGCCACCGTGCCTTCGACATGACGCGCGATCCGGCCGAGGCTTTGGAAGCGCTGATCCGCAGCAAGGTCGGCCGCGTGCTGACCAGCGGCCAGCGCGACACCGCGTTGGAAGGCGTAACCCTGTTGGCGGACCTTGTCCGGCAGGCCGGGAAGCGCATCATCATTCTCGGCTGCGGTGGGCTCGACCCCGGGAATATCGCTGAGGTGCGGGCAAGAGCCGGGCTGAGCGAAATGCATTTCGCCGCACTCAAGGACATGCCGAGCACCATGCGCTACCGCAACCCGCATGTGGGCATGGGCGGCACCAACCTCGACCGCGAGTACCGCAACACGGTGACCGACGAAGGGCTGGTGGCGGCGACGATTGCGGCAGTGAGAGCATGATCATCGACACACCCTCGCAGATCGACCGGGTCTCGCCTCAGGACGAGCCGGCCGTCCTCGCCCTCAACAACGAGCACGCGGCCGAGTTGTCGTGGCTTGAGCCAGAACGCCTGTCCTTCCTGCTCGGCGAAGCGTTTTATGCGCGCCGCATCGGCGCACTCGAAGCCTTCATCATGACCTTCGACCAGGGCGCAAGCTACGACAGCCCGAACTTCCTGTGGTTCCGCGAGCGCTATCCGCGCTTCGTCTATGTCGACCGTGTCGTCGTCGCAGGCCACGCGCGTGGCCGCGGCCATGCCCGACTGCTCTATGAGGATCTATTCGACCATGCACTGCGTGCCGGCCAGACCATCGTCACTTGCGAGGTGAATGCCGAACCGCCCAATCCGGCCTCGGATGCGTTTCACGCTGCGCTCGGCTTCGTCGAGGTCGGCGACGCAGTTATCCACGGCGGCAAAAAGGCGGTGCGCTACTATACCAGGCAGATCACCGGCTGAGCCGACAGTTCTACCAGTTGCGGTTTAGCCAGGCGCGGGCCGGCTTTTCGACGATGTAGTAGCTGCACAAGGCGCAAGCGAACGCCCCGGCCAGCATCAGCAGCGGCGCGCTGCCCTGCGAATAGACGAATTTGTAGAACGGCTGCTGCCACAGATAGAGCGAATACGACCACAGCCCCAGCGTCGCCATCGGCCAGGAGGACAGGAATCCGGTCAGGTACCGAGTGCTGAAATCGAGCGAATTGACGGCGAGCGCCAACAGCGGCACCGCAACCAGATAGTGGATTGGCGTCGGCACCGTATCCATGAACAGAAGGACCGCCCCGACGGACGCTGCAACGGCGACATGCTGCCCTTTGAACAAGGCCGGCAGCCTGTCGTCGGCCCTGAGCAGGCATATGACCGCCGACAGCAGGATCGAGGCGATGTGCACATCGGTCCGCCAATAGGTGGTTTCGTAGTCCATTCCGAAGACCCAGTACGAAATCGCGCCGTTCGCCATAGCCAGCACCGACAGCGCGCTGAGCAGCATGACGACGCGGGCACGCCCCGAAACGACAAAGCTGATCAGCGCCAGGATGACATAGGCGTGTTCTTCGACGCACAGCGACCAGATATGGTCGAGCGCGCCGGCGCGGCTGACGAGAATCCCGGCATAATTGTAGGTGAATGTCAGCGCCGTCAGCGCCGCCTTCCATTTGAAGGCGACAAATGTACCGGACAGGGCAACCATCGAAGCGATGACGAAAACCAGCAGCGCCGGATAGATGCGGGAGAACCGGCGCTTGAAGAACGCCTTGAGCGGATAGCGTTCGACAAAGAGTATCTCGGCCATCAGCCGGCCGCTGAGCACGAAGAAGAACTCGACGCCCATGACACCGAGGTTGATCCCGGGAATGGGAAAGAAATGGCCGATCAGCACCAGTGCGATCGACAGGCCGCGCCATCCGTCGAGATAGGCCAGCCTTGTTCTCGACGATGTGTCGGCGGCGGGTCGGGACACGACAAGCTGCGTCGCGGAGATATCCGTCATGCCGGTCCCTTCGCATTGAACGATGCGAAAGGGCTGCAGGCTATGACTGTGCGCTCCGAGCCCCGGCTCGCATTTCCTCCAAGCATATTGCAGTGCAATAGAGCGTTGTGCAAGTGCGAGATGGCAACACTCCGGCATGTCCTGCCGTCAAGCCCGAGGGCAACGAAAAAGGGGCCGCGAGGGCCCCTTCCCAATAGCTGGCAATCCCAAGACCGGGCAATCGGTATCTTCAGGCGTTGGCGGCAGCCACGGCGCGCTTGGCCATCACCACGATCAGATTGGCGCGATAATCGGCCGAGGCGTGGATGTCCGTCATCAGATTGTTCGCCGGCACTTTCATCCCGCTGACGGCAGCGGCGTCGAAGTTCGAGGCAAGTGCCGCCTCGATTTCCTTCGAACGGAACACGCCGTCGTCGCCGGCCCCGGTGACGGCGACACGGACCCCGTCCGCTCCCTTGGCCACGAACACACCGACGATCGCGTAGCGCGATGCCGGATTGCGGAATTTTTCATAGGCCGCCTTGGATGGCGCGGTGAAGGTCACCGCGGTGACGATCTCGCCGTCCTCCAGCGCCGTCTCGAACAGGCCCTTGAAGAATGTGGCGGCGGCGATCTCGCGCTTGTTGGTGATGATTTTGGCGTCGAGCGCCAGAAGTGCCGCCGGATAGTCGGCCGCCGGGTCGTTGTTGGCGATCGAGCCGCCGATCGTGCCTCTATAGCGCACCGCCGGATCGCCGATCAGAGAAGCCATGTGGGCCAAAGCCGGACAGGCACTCTTCAGTTTCTCGTCGCGGGCGACGTCGTAATGCGTGGTGCCGGCGCCGATGGTGATGGTACTGCCCGACACCTCGATGCCTTTCAATTCCCCGATATGCGAAAGGTCGACGAGATCGGACGGTGCGGCAAGCCGCGTCTTCATCGCCGGGATCAGCGTCATGCCGCCTGACAGCAGCTTCGCATCGCCGCTCTCGAGCAGCTTGACGGCATCGGCGACCGAGGCGGCGCGGTGATAGTTGACTGCGTACATTTGTCTTTCTCCCTTCGGGAAAGAGCGAATAGGGAAGTAGCGAATAGCGAATAGGGCCTACCCCCTCGCACGCTCTTTGTTCCCTATTCGCTACTCCCTATTCGTTATTTGCTTATCAGTGTTTCGTCGCCCGGATCGCTGCCCAGACCGTGGACGGCGATGCCGGCATGGCGATATCAGTTATACCGATGGCGTCGGTGATGGCGTTGATCACTGCCGGCGGTGAGCCGATGGCGCCGGCCTCACCGCAACCCTTGATGCCGAGCGGATTGCCCGGGCACGGCGTGTTCGAGGTCGAGACCACGAACGACGGGAGATCGTCGGCGCGCGGCATGCTGTAATCCATATAGCTGGCCGTCAGCAGCTGGCCGCTGGCGTCGTAGTTGGCGCCTTCCAGCAAGGCCTGGCCGATGCCTTGCGCGATGCCGCCATGCACCTGGCCTTCGACGATCATCGGGTTGATGATGTTGCCGAAATCGTCGGCGGCGACGAACTGGACGATCTCGGTCACGCCGGTCTCTGGATCGATCTCGACCTCGCAGACGTAGCAGCCAGCCGGGAAGGTGAAGTTCGACGGATCGTAGAATGAGGTCTCCTTCAGCCCCGGCTCCATACCGCCGGGCAGGTTATGCGCGGTGTAGGCGGCAAGCGCCATCTGGAACCATGGCACGCTTTTGTCGGTGCCGGTGACCTTCAAGGCACCGTCTTCGATGACGATGTCGCCCTCGTCGGCTTCGAGCAGATGCGCGGCGATCTTCTTGGCCTTGGCCTCGACCTTGTCGAGCGCCTTGGCGACGGCCGACATGCCGACGGCGCCCGAGCGCGAACCATAGGTGCCCATGCCCATCTGCACCTTGTCGGTATCGCCATGGACGATCGAGACACTGTCTATCGGCACGCCGAAGCGCTGGTTGACCAGCTGCGCGAAAGTGGTCTCATGGCCCTGGCCGTGGCTGTGCGAGCCGGTCAGCACCTCGATGGTGCCGGCGGCATTGACGCGCACCTCGGCACTTTCCCAAAGGCCGACACCCGCTCCAAGACTGCCCACCGCCGCCGACGGCGCCAGGCCGCAGGCCTCGATGTAATTGCTCAAGCCGATGCCGCGCAGCTTGCCTCTCTTGGCGGCGTCGGCCTTGCGCTGGGGAAAGCCGGCATAATCGGCAGCCGCCATCGCCGCGTCGAGCGAAGCGGCATAATCGCCGGCGTCATAGTTCATGATGACCGGCGTCTGGTGCGGGAACGATGTGATGAAGTTCTTTCGGCGAAGCTCCGCCGGCGACACGCCCAACTCGCGTGCGGCGGTCTCGATCGTGCGTTCGAGCAGATAGGTGGCCTCCGGCCGCCCTGCCCCGCGATAGGCGTCGACCGGTGCGGTGTTGGTATAGACGGCGCGCACATTGGCGTGGATCGCTGGAATATCGTACTGGCCCGACAACAGCGTCGCGTAGAGATAGGTCGGCACGCAGGACGAGAACAACGACATGTAGGCGCCGAGATTGGCGATGGTGTCGACCTTTAGCCCGGTGATCCTGTTGTTTTTGTCGAAGGCCATCTCCACCGTCGAGACATGGTCGCGGCCATGGGCGTCGGTGAGAAAGCTCTCGGTGCGGTCGGCGACCCATTTGACCGGCACGCCGGTCTTCTTCGAGGCCCACAGACAGATGATTTCTTCCGGATAGATGTAGATTTTCGAGCCGAAGCCGCCGCCGACATCCGGCGCGATGACGCGCAGCTTGTTTTCGGGCGCGACATTGTAGAAAGCGCTCATCACCAGGCGCGCGAGATGCGGGTTCTGCGAGGTCGTCCAGCAGGTATAATGGTCCTCGGCCTTGTCGTAATAGCCAAGTGCCGCGCGCGGCTCCATGGCGTTGGGCACCAGCCGGTTGTTGACGATCTTCATGCGGGTGATGTGGGCAGCGGCCTTGATTGCCGCGTTGGTCGCCGTGCTGTCGCCGAGCTCCCAGTCGAAAATCAGATTGCCGTCGGCTTCCGGATGGATCTGTGGCGCACTCCTTTCGAGCGCCTTCGGAGCATCGACGACTGCCTTCAGTTCCTCGTAGGCGATGTCGACCGCTTCGGCAGCGTCGCGCGCCTGGCCCTTGGTTTCGGCAATCACGACGACCACCGCGTCGCCTACATAGCGAACCCTGTCGAAGGCCAGCGGCGACCACGCCCCCATCTTCATCGGCGAGCCGTCCTTGGAATGGATCATCCAGCCGCAGATGAGATTGCCGATGCCGTCTGCCTTGAGTTCCTTGCCGGTCAGCACGCCGATGACGCCCGGCATGGCCTGCGCCTTGCTAACGTCGATGGTCTTGATCTGCGCATGCGCATGCGGGCTGCGCACGAAGGCCGCATGCTTCATGCCGGGAACCACCATGTCGTCGACATAGCGTCCAGCGCCGGTAATGAACCGCCTGTCTTCCTTGCGCGCCACGCGAGCGCCAATACCTTCAATGCCCATCGCAGAAATTCCTCCCAAAATGTAAGGGAGTAGGTGAGTAGGGCAGTAAGGGAGTAGGAAAATTGGCTCCTAAATCCCTACTGCCTTATTGCCCTACTGCCTACTGCCTTATGCCGCTTGCCTGGCCCCGCCCTTGGACATCGTCTCCGATGCGGCGAGGATCGCTTTCACGATGTTGTGGTAGCCGGTGCAGCGGCAGATATTGCCTTCGAGCTCGGCCCGCACGGTGGCCTCGTCGAGGCCTTCGGGGTGGCGGTTGACCATGTCGGTCGCCGCCATGATCATGCCCGGCGTGCAGAAACCACATTGCAGTCCATGATGCTCCCTGAACGCTGCCTGCATCGGATGCAGGTCGGCGCCATCAGCCAGGCCTTCGATCGTCATCACGGTCGATCCGGAGGCCTGCACCGCAAGCATCGTGCAGGATTTGACCGCCTTGCCGTCGACATGGATCACACAGGCGCCGCATTGCGAAGTGTCGCAGCCGACATGCGTCCCGGTCAGGCCGAGATTCTCCCTCAAGAAATGAACCAGAAGCGTACGGTCTTCGGCAGCGCCGCTGACCCGCTTTCCGTTCACCGTCAACGATATATCCGACATGAAACCTCCCTGGGTGCTACCTTGGTCGTTCTGGCGTCGGTGGTGCCCGAGCCCTCCATCTGTCCGCTATTCTTATACCGCATAAAGCCCGTCTTATACCGCATAAAGCATGGAAAAAGTGCCGCGGAATGCCGAGATTGCGAGAATGCAGTTCGTCCCAGAATCCGCATATTGTACTTTCGGTCACGCAAAGGCAGGCAAACGGCGCAACCAAGCGAAAACTTCGATCGCTGTGCGCTGCCGCCTCCGATCCATGAGCGGCTGGTTCTGGCCAAGCGGTTTTCAGCCGATGCCGTGTTTTCTGAGAACTTCCCGCTCGTCGCCCGATATCCACCCAAATACTTTAGGCTCACCACCCAGCTGCTGCACGAGGTAGTGGACGTCGAAATCGATCGTGACGTCCGGTCGGTCTTTGAGTGCATAGACCGAGGTCCAGGCGACATGGGCAATGCAGTGATGCTCGTCTATCGGCGAGATACGAACGTCCCGTATCCGCATCTCCTTCGTGCCGATCGCTCTGTAATGAGCATAGCCTTGTTCCATAACCTGCTTGAGCTGGTCGTCGTTCTTCCCGACCATGACGCCGGCAGGCGACGCCGCAATGAAGGCGGAGGCATAGACCGATACGACCTCATCCATGTCGGCATCGCCGGCGAGGGATTTCCGGAAAAGCTGCTCGTACCTTTCAAACAGCTTCCTGACCTCTGCTTCCATCGATCAGCTCCCTCCCAGTGTGGTTTTGGATTGAAGTTTCTAAGCGCTAATGCCGCCAAAAATAGCAGAAACTTCAAATCCGTCATGTTGGCTCATTGCCAAAGCGGCACTTGAAGACAACAATGACTTCGACGCCGGCGCGCTAGACGCGCACAAAAAGAGCGTCGGAGGAAGGTTAGGAGGAAGCCGCTGGCCAGTTCACGGACGCGCTATGCATGCGGCCTGTCGGCGCTCACCACGGATGAGCCCGACGCCAATGCGTTCACCCAGGCGATCGCGGCCGAAGCCGCAGCCATCGATGCCGGTTTCGCCCTGCTCTTTTTCTCCCAGAGCCTGGTCGATGCGACGACCCTGTCGGACGCGCTGAAGGTCAACGCGCCGGGATTAGCCTATGCCGGCTGCTCCACCGCCGGCGAAATCACGCCGCGCGGTCTGGAGGAAGGCCAGGTTCTCGCCCTGCTGCTTCCGTCTGCATCGTTTTCGGTCGCAAGCACCATGGTCGATAGTCTCGCTTCGTCGAGCATGGACAGGATCACCGATGAGGTCGGGGCGCTGCGGCGCTCGCTGCAGAGCCGCGTCGGGTACGAACGGACCAACACCACCTTCGCGCTCTGCTTCATCGACGGACTGTCCTATGCCGAGGAAGCGGTGACCTCCGCCATTCATTGGGGCCTCGACGATATTCCGCTGATCGGCGGTTCGGCGGGCGACGATCTGAAATTCGAGACGACGCGGCTGATCTCGAACGGCAAGGTTGCCTCCGACAGCGCCATTATCGTGCTGATCACCACTGAAATTCCTTTCCACGTGTTCAAGACCGACAATTTCGTCCCCACCGACGAGAAGCTGGTGGTGACGGCATCCGATCCGGACCACCGCACCGTGCGCGAATTCAACGCCACCAATGCCGCCGAGGAATATGCCGCCTCGGTCGGCGTCATCCCGCAGATGCTGACGCCGCTGAGTTTCGCTTCGCACCCGGTGGTGGTGAAAGTCGGCGGCGAATTTTATTGCCGCTCGATCCAGAAGATGCACGCGGACGGCTCGCTGTCGTTCTTCTGCGCCATCGACGATGGGGTCGTCCTTTCCATCGCCCAGCCCAAGAACATGGTTGAATCGACACGTGCCGCCCTTAGGGATGTCGAGGAAAGGCTTGGCGGCATCGACATGATCCTCGGTTTCGACTGCGTGCTGCGCAGGCTCGACGCGCGCAACCGGCAGGTCTTTCGCGAGATTTCGGAACTCTACAAGGTCAACAACGTCATCGGCTTCGGCACCTATGGCGAACAGTACCGGTCGATGCATCTGAACCAGACTTTCACCGGCATCGCCTTCGGAGAGCGGCAGGCGGCGGAGTAGGAGCGTTTATGCCGCTCAGGGACATCAACGACCTGGAGAAGCTGAAGAAGATCAACGCAGCCCTTGTCAGCCGCGTCGAGCGGTCGATGGAACAACAGGGCAACGCGTTCTCGCTGTTCCAGACCGCGATTTCGCTCGAAAATCGAGTGCGCACGCGCACCGAGGAACTGCACTCGACACTGCGTAGATTGGAACAATCCAATATCGATTTGAGCGCGGCCAAGGAAAACGCCGAGCTGGCGAACCTGTCCAAGACCAGGTTCCTGGCAGCCGCCAGCCATGACGTGCTGCAGCCGCTCAACGCGGCGCATCTCTCCGTCTCGGCGCTGGCCGAAGTGCAGACCAGCGACGAGGGCAAAAAACTGGTCCGGCAGGTCGAGCGGTCGCTGGAGACGATGGAGGACCTGCTCCGCACCCTGCTCGACATCTCCAAGCTCGACGCCGGCGTCGTGCAGCCCGATATCGGCGACGTCAGCCTGGAGACGCTGTTTTCGTCGCTGCGCTCGGATTTTCAGCCGATCGCGAAGATGAAGGGCCTGACGCTGAAATTCCGGCCTGTCCACGCCGTCGTGCGCTCGGACCGCACCTTGCTGCGCCGCATCCTGCAGAACATCCTTTCCAACGCGCTGCGCTATACCCGCTCCGGCGGCGTGCTGGTCGGCACCAGGCATCGCGGCGACACGATCCGTATCGATGTCGCCGATACCGGCTGCGGCATTCCCGACGACCAGCGCGAGGCGGTGTTCGAGGAATTCCACCGCGGCACGATCCCGAACGATGCCGGGCTTGCCGGCGGTGGGCTGGGATTGGGCCTGGCCATCGTGCGCCGTATCGCCGCCGCACTCGGCCATCCCGTGACGTTTTCGTCAAAGGTCGGTCACGGTACGATCTTCCATATCGACGTTCCGGTCGGGATCGGCGCCACAGCCGATGCAATTGCCAGCACCGCCGAGATGGAGCGGCCGCGCGGCTACGGGCTGTTCGGCACAAAGGTGCTACTGGTCGAGAACGACGTCGAGGTGCTGCAGGCGATGACATCCCTGCTCGAGCGCTGGCAATGCCTGGTGCGCCCCGCCACCTCGACCGATGCTGCGCTCGACATGCTTGGCGATACGGACTGGGTGCCGGACATCGTCATTGCCGATCAGCATCTCGACGGCGGTGATCTCGGCACCACGACGATTGCCGAGGTCCGCGATTATCTCAGCCGCGCCGTGCCGGCGCTGATCGTCACCGCCGACGGTTCGGAAACCGTTGCCAAAGCAGCCCGCGCCGCCGGCATCGAGCTGATGCGCAAGCCGCTGAAACCGGCACAACTGCGCGCGCTGCTGGCGCATTTGTTGGCTTGATCTCCCAAGACGCGGGCAGAAGGCCGCGCGACCAAAAAATGGTACGCTGTCACCGTATTTCGATTGAATGGGCGTAGGGCCAGCTCGATTCGATACGTATGACCAACTTCGTGGCGCCGAAATTCAGGGTACCTTCTAATGAAAACAATAGACGTTCAACTAGATGACGGCTCTGGAAACATCCTGGAAGGCGCAGTCAGTTTTCCTGGTGTCCTGAAAAATTTGGAACCGAAGATAGTTTTAGCTGTGATTGTACAATTTTATCTAGATCAAAATATATTCGAATCCGTATTTTGTTTACTCTATCTTCTCCAGACATGCGCGATCTATTAGGCCCGTTGCGCCTCTGGACGGAAAAAGGTGAATTCTCAGCGAAGGTTTATTCGCCCTAACGGATGCGCCTAAAACCCCGCCTGGCCGCGAAACAGCTCGGCACTGTCGAGCTTCGAAACCTCGATGACGGCTTGCGTGCGGCTGTAGACGTTGAGCTTGCGCAGGATCTCGGAGACATGCGCCTTGACAGTGGTTTCGCCGACCTGCAGCTCGTAGGCGATCTGCTTGTTGAGCAAGCCCTGGCGCAGCATCTGCAGCACACGCAATTGCTGCGGCGTCAGTTTGGCGAGGCGCTGCACCATCTCGGCGCGGTCGGTGCTGTCGGCGTCCGGCGGCTGGCCTTCATAGGTTTCGGGCACGTAGATCGCGCCTTCCATCACCGAGCGGATGGCGGCGGCCAGATCGCTCTTGCGCGCCGATTTCGGGATGAAGCCGGCCGCGCCATAGGACAGCGCCTCGGAAATGATCTTGGGCTCCTCATGCCCCGAAACGATGACCACCGGCAGGCGCGGATAGCGGGTCCGAAGCTGCAGCAGCCCGTCGAAGCCATGCACATCAGGCATGCTGAGGTCGAGCAGCGCGAGATCGAATGGTTTCGCGTCCGCCAGAAGCTCAAAAGCCTCGGTGATCGAACGCGCCTCGACGGTGTCGACGTCCGGATAGGCCATTTGCACGGCGCTGTGCAGCGCCTCGCGAAACAGCGGGTGGTCGTCGATGATCAGAAACCGGGCGCGATCGTTGACTGCGGTCATGGCATTCGTTTCGGTTCAGGCAGGATAGAATAGCCTAGTGACCATGGCCAGATTATTGACAAATAGTACATCGCCATTCTTGGCGGAGGGCGGAGAGACCGTTTCGAAATTCGCTCTGGCGAGTCATATGATGGTGGTTTCGAGAACCGGAGCGCAGCGGACATCTGGTCCGTGAGCACCGGAAGCGCAGAAAACGCCATCAGATGGCCGCCAGAGTAGAATTTCCAAACGGACTCTGAGATGGCAATTTTCGGACCACCAAGCCTTGCCCGGTCGGCCAAATCGGCCGAATGTGCAGGAATGAGCGACCTCGTCCTTCACAACTACTATCGCTCCTCCACCTCCTACCGGGTGCGGATCGCGCTGGAAATGAAGGGCTTGACCTACCAATATGTGCCGCATCATCTGCGCCACGGCGAGCATCTTGAGCCCGCGTATCTCTCGGTCAATCCGCAAGGGCTGGTGCCGGCGCTGATCCTGGACGACGGCACTCTGCTGACGCAGTCGCTGGCGATCATCGAATATCTCGACGAGACAAGGCCCGAACCGCCGCTTTTGCCGCAGGACGCACTTGGCCGGGCTCGCGTCAGGATACTGGCGCAGATGATCGCCTGCGACATCCATCCGGTGAACAATCTGCGCGTGCTGACCTCATTGCGCACGCTGTTCGGCGCCGGCGACGAGGACGTCGTCAACTGGTTCCGGCACTGGGTGAACGAAGGCTTCCAGCCACTTGAAAAGATTCTGGCTTCCTCGCCCGAAACCGGGACATTCTGTCACGGCGACACGCCGGGGCTGGCCGACATCTGCCTGGTCGCTCAGGTCACCAGCAATGCCCGTTTCGGCGTCGACATGACGCCCTACCCGACGATCACACGCATCCACGCCGCCTGCATGGCGCTGCCGGCCTTCCAAAGGGCGGCGCCCGAGAACCAGATCGATGCCGAATAGAGCGAGTTGGATTGAAGCATGAGGAATTGCCGATGAAAGCCGTCGTCTTCGAAAAATTCGGTGAAACGCCGACGATCCAGACCGTTCCCGATCCGGAGCCGGCACTGGACGGCGTCGTCATCAAGGTCGAGGCGACCGGGCTCTGCCGCAGCGACTGGCATGGCTGGATGGGCCATGACGACGGCATCAGCCTGCCGCATGTGCCGGGCCACGAGCTTGCCGGCGTCGTGGTGGCGGCCGGTAGCCAGGTGACCCGCTGGAAAGCCGGCGAGCGTGTCACCGTGCCGTTCGCCGTCGGCTGCGGCCACTGCTTCGAATGCAGTTCGGGCAACCATCAGGTCTGCGAGCACCAGTCCCAGCCCGGCTTCACCGCCTGGGGCTCATTCGCCGAATATGTCGCCATCGACCATGCCGACACCAATCTGGTCCGCTTGCCGGACGAGATGGAATTCGCCACCGCCGCCAGCCTCGGCTGCCGCTTCGTCACTTCGTTCCGCGCCATTGTCGACCAGGGTCGGGTGACGCCAGGCGAATGGGTGGCCGTGCATGGCTGCGGCGGCGTCGGCCTGTCGGCGATCATGATCGCCAGCGCCATGGGCGCCAATGTGATCGCCATCGACCTGACCGACGAGAAGCTGGATTTTGCCAGCAAGATCGGCGCCGTGGCGACGATCAACGCCTCAAAGACGCCGAATGTGGTCAAGGCGGTCAAGCAGATCACCAATGGCGGCGCACATATGTCGATGGACGCGCTCGGCCACTCCAGTACCTCGTTCAACTCGATCGCGAACCTGCGCCGGCGCGGCCGCCACGTGCAGGTCGGCCTGATGCTCGGCGATCACGCCAGGCCGCAGATCCCGATGGACAAGGTGATCGCCTTCGAGCTCGAAATCCGCGGCAGCCACGGCATGCAGGCCTACCGTTACCAGGCGATGATGGAGATGATCCGCACCGGTAAGCTCAAGCCTGAACTGCTGGTCGGCAAGCGGATCAGCCTCGACGAAGCGCCCGCGGCCTTGATGGCGATGGGCGGCTTCGAAGGCATCGGCATCGGCGTGGTGACGAAATTTTAGCCGCACGGCTCTCCCTTCTCCCACAACAAGGGGAGAAGAGAGAAGGGCCGGCGCTTATCTCGCATATCTCTTCGCGCCGACCACGCAAAGCACGACGGCGGCAGTAACGGCTATCATGGCGGGACTGACCTGCTCGTGCAGCAGCACTGCCGCCAGCCCGAGGCCGAAGAAAGGCTGGAGAAGCTGCAACTGCCCGACCGCAGCGATGCCGCCTTGCGCCAGTCCGCGATACCAGAACACAAAGCCGATCAGCATGCTGAACAGCGAGACATAGGCCAGTCCGATCCAGGCGGCGTTGCCGACGCTTTCGAGCGACGGCGGCATGGTGATGAGCGTCAGAGCCAGCATGACCGGCAGCGACAACACCAGCGCCCATGAGATCACCTGCCAGCCGCCAAGTTTACGCGACAGCGTGGCTCCTTCCGCATAACCCAGTCCGCACAGGATGATTGCGCCCAGCATCAGCATGTCGCCAACCGGCGAGGCCGAGACGCCTTGCGTCGCCGCAAAACCGGCAACAAGGGCGCTGCCAAGGCACGAAAACAGCCAGAAAGCCGGTTTGGGGCGATCGCCGCCGCGGATGACGCCGAAGATCGCGGTCGCCAGCGGCAACAGGCCGACGAAAATGATGGAATGAGCCGAGGTGATGTGCTTGAGCGCCAACGCGGTCAGCAAGGGAAAGCCGACCACGACGCCGAGCGCCACGATGGCCAGCGACAACAAATCCTGTCGCTCCGGACGCTTCTGGCGAAAAATGAGCAGAAGCGCGAGGCCGAGTATGCCCGCCGTGGCAGCACGGGCGACGGTTAAAAAGGTCGGATCGAAATCCATCACCGCAACACGCGTTGCCGGAAGCGATCCGCTGAAAATCAGCACCCCCACGAATCCGTTTATCCAGCCACCCGCCGCCTTGTCCATCGCATGCTCCTGATATTCCCGCCCTCTATCGGGCCGGACATATAGCGCCACCAGAGACAATGAGGTACAATTTACCGAAACTGTAATGGCAGATTGAGCAGTACGGATGGACGAGCAGGCGACGGCAAGTCAAAGCGGGACGCTTGTCGAGAGCGTCATGGCGACGATCAGGCACAGGATCGCTGCGCGCAGCCTGACACCGGGTACACGATTGCCGTCGATCCGTGCTTTCGCGAAAACCATGCAGGTTTCCAAATCCACCGTGGTCGAAGCCTATGAGCGTCTTGCGGCGGAGGGCACCATTCGCTCGCGGCCAGGTTCGGGTTTTTATGCCGCCGGGCCGCTGGCTCCCTTGTCCCTGGCCGAGATCGGCCCCAGGCTTGATCGAGCTGTCGATCCGCTCTGGGTTTCGCGCCAGTCATTGGAAGCCGGCGACGATGTGCTCAAACCCGGTTGCGGCTGGTTGCCGGCCTCGTGGATGCCGCAGGCTGGATTGCGCAGGGCACTGCGGACTATGGCACGCGGCGATGATGTCACGCTGACGGATTACGGCACCCCGCTCGGGCTGCCGCCGCTGCGTCATCTGCTCGCACGGCGCATGGCAGAACATGGCATCGAGGCATCTCCCGACCAGATCATGCTGACGGAATCCGGCACCCAGGCCATCGACCTCCTGTGCCGGTTCCTGCTCGAGCCGGGCGACGCGGTGCTGGTCGACGATCCCTGCTATTTCAACTTCCATGCCCTGTTGCGCGCCCACCGGGCCAAGGTGGTCGGCGTTCCCTATACGCCGTCGGGGCCGGATATCGAGCTGTTTGCGCAGGCGCTGATCGAGCACCGGCCGCGCCTCTACATCACCAATTCCGCACTTCACAATCCGACGGGTGCAATTCTGTCGCCGGTTGTCGCCCATCGATTGCTCAAGCTTGCCGACCAATCGGACCTGACGGTCATCGAAGACGATATCTTTGCCGATTTCGAACACACGCCCGCGCCCAGGCTGGCGGCGTTCGACGGTCTTGGTCGCGTCGTCCATATCGGCAGCTTCTCCAAGACGCTCTCGGCATCGGTGCGTTGCGGCTTCATCGCGGCGCCGCGCGATTGGATGGAAGGACTGACCGACCTCAAGATCGCCACATCGTTCGGCAGTGGACGGCTTGCCTCCGAACTGGTGCTGACGCTGCTGAGGGACGGCCTCTATCGCAAGCACGTCGATTTGCTGCGCACGCGGCTTTCGCGCGCCATGGCCGAGACAAGCACGCGGCTGAACGCAATCGGCATCACGCCTTGGATCGACCAGCCGGCCGGCATGTTCTTGTGGTGCAGCCTGCCGGACGGCGTGGATGCGGCTGAAATAGCCCGCCGCGCCTTGGCGGCCAATATCGTGCTGGCGCCCGGCAATGCGTTCAGCCTGTCCCGGACAGCCAGCCGTTTCCTGCGCTTCAACGTCGCGCAGTCGGCGGACGAGAGAATTTTCAAGGTGCTCGAAGAGGCGATGTTGCGTTGATCTGCATTGTTTCAGGCCCCTGCCCGCCTCCGGCGCTCATAGAGCATGACGAGCGTTTCGGCTGTCAGCGCCGGCTTCTGCTCACCTTCGATCTCGACGATGTTGGCGGCCTTCATCAGATACTGGCCGGGGCCTTTGTCCTCCATCGATAAAAGCGTGACGCGCAGCCTGATGCGCGCGCCGACCCTGACCGGCGCCAGGAACCGCACTCTGTCGAAGCCATAGTTGAAGGCGGCTTGCGTGTTTTCGGGCACGATGCCCATGTCGAGCGCCAGCGCGCCGATGATCGACAGTGTCAGATAACCATGCGCGATGGTGGTGCGGAACGGGCTTTGCCGCCTCGCCCGCTCCGGATCGACATGGATCCATTGCCGGTCGCCCGTGCATTCGGCGAACTGGTCGATGCGGCTCTGGTCGACCGTCGTCCAGTCCGACACGCCAAGCTCCTGCCCTGTCATCGTCCTGAGCTGCTCGTAGGTCGGCGGCGTTCTCAGCCGTGTTTGCGTCATTCCTGCTTTCCCGATCGCCTGCTTTCCCGATCACTTGCCCTGCCTCCGGACCACGAACCGGCCGCCTCTGTCAATTCGCTCCGTGCGTTCCGCTGCGGCACCTCGGCCGTATCGCGTCAATGTCTGTGTCCAGCGCCGAACAGGTTGCCGGACAACGGGAGAAAAGTCCGTCTTGGCTTGGGAGCAGCCTACTTTTTATCGTAGCCGGTGCGGACTTCCTCCATCGCCTCCTTGATGCGATCGCGCAGGATCTCGACCGATTCGGTGCCGGATTTCCTAGCCAGTTCGGCCACTTCGCCGGCATTCTTCAACGCGGTCTCGAAGGATTTCCTGGCGAACGCCGCTTGCTTGGCCATCAATTCCCTGGGATCGCCCGGCGCCCTGTAGCTCTGCGCCATGTCGGCGATTTCGTGCAGCGTGTCCTGCAGCATCTCGCGTTGTGTGGAAAACAGCGACGACGCTCCGGCGGCACTTGCCCTGGCTGATTTTTCCAGTGCATCGAGGTTCTTGCGATGATGGTTGAGGATCGCCTCGACATCGACGTTCGGCAGCTTCAGGTCGCGCCCGAACCGGCCGAACATGTCGATGAAAGAGCCGGAATCCGGTTGCTTTGCCATTGTGGTTCTCTCCCCTGTTGCTGCGAGTGCGGCACCCGAGGAGAAGAATAGGGCACTGGCGCTTCGCGGTCCATTCGGAGGCGCAATAGATCGCCCTCAGTCAACGAGGAACAGCAATTCCACCGTATGGAGCACGAGGCCGGCAAGGCCGCCGATGACCATGCCGTTGAAGCGGATATATTGCAGGTCCCTGCCGATGTTCATTTCGATCAGCCTGGTGAGCTGGGCAAGGTCCCAGCGCTTGACCTGATCGGCGATGAATTTCGAGACGCCGCTCTTCTGGCTTTCGACGAAGGAAGACAGCGCCACGACGAAACCTTGGTTCATGTCGGCCCTGATCTGCGCGTCGCCGGCAAGATGACGGCCGACCTCGACGAACATGTTGGCGAGATGCGTGCGGATCATCGAGTTCGGCGCCTTGGCGTCCTGCTCGATGAACAGGCTGAGGCTTTCCCACATATCGCCGGCCAACGCCTTGAGCTCCGGCCTGGCGAGGAAGTCGCGCTTCAGTTTCTCGGCGCGCTTGGCGTATTGCTTGGACGTCCTCAGCCGCTCGACGAAGGACTGAACGAAACTGTCGAATTCGGCACGCATCGGGTGATCGGGATCGGCCCTCACCTCGTCGAGCAGGGAACCGGCGGAAGCGACGATCTTCTTCAGCAGATAGGCGTCGGCGCGAAACAGATTGAACAGCGACGGCAGTTCCTCGCGGATCTTCTCGCGCATCGTCGTCAACGCCTGCTCGTCGCTCAGGAAGCGGCCGACGACCTTGGTGAATTCGTCGAACAGCCTTTGGTGGCGGCGGTCGTCGGTCAGGGCCGACAGCAGTTCGGCAGCGAGCGGCGCCAGCGGCACCTTTTCGATCTGCTCCAGCATGCGGCTGGTGACGAAGCCGCGCAGGCCGGATTGCTCGACCGCCGCCAGCGTCTGCGGCACCAGCCGGCCGACGAAATGCGACAGATCGGCGGCGCGGTTGGGGTCGGCTAGCCAATCCGCAACGAGCGCGGAAAAGTCGACCTCGGCGAGCTTTTCGCGAACCGGCTCCGGCGCCAGGAAATTAACCTCGATGAACCGGCCGAGATTGTCGGCGATGCGGTTCTGGTTCTCCGGAATGATGGCGGTGTGCGGGATCGGCAGGCCGAGCGGCCGTCTGAACAGCGCCACCACCGCATACCAGTCGGCCAGCCCGCCGATCGTCGCTGCCTCGGCGAAAGCGGCGACGAATCCCAGCCACGGATAGCGGCCCTCGAACGACTTGGCCACGGCAAAGATGAGGACGCAGAGAGCGAGCGCTGCGGCGGCGACGAACTTGGTGCGCCGAAGCGCCGAAAGCTTGGCGTCCGCGTCGGCATCGATCCGGGCGGATGCCAAAGCCGGTGCTGATTGTGACATGGATGAGCTGCTCCTGGTCGATCTCGCGGACCCTAATTTAGGTATCCGCCCAGCCGAATGCCTGCCAAATCAAGGCTATGGTTTGCACACCGGTGCGCACAAACTTGACAAAAAAATTCATCTATTATGCAGTGCTTGTCTGGAATTATTCCAAGGTATAGGCCATATTGGGCTTGAGCTACTGCTTCGCGAGGACAAAATGCGGCTGACACGCCAGACCAACTACGCCATGCGCATCCTGATGTATTGCGCCGCGAATACCGATCGGCTGAGCCGCATCCCGGAGATCGCGGCCGCCTACTCGGTGTCCGAGCTTTTTCTCTTCAAGATCCTGCAGCCTTTGGTCGAGCATGGTCTGGTCGAGACAGTACGCGGCAGGAACGGCGGCGTCAGGCTCGGCCGCGCGGCCGAAACCATCACCCTGTTCGACGTCGTACGCGTGACCGAAGAGAGCTTCGCCATGGCCGAGTGCTTCGAGAACGACGCCGCCGAATGTCCGCTGGTCGATAGTTGCGCGCTGAATTCGGCGCTGCGCGAGGCACTCAACGCCTTCTTCGCCGTGCTTGAGCGTTATACGATCGCCGACATGGTGGCGGCACGCCCGAACGTCCGCCATCTGCTTGGCATCGACATGCTGGTGCAGAGGGCGCCGGCAGCCTGATTTCGGGTCGCAGCGCGGTTTGACCAGGTCCGTTGAGATTCAGGTCAGGCCGGCATCACCTTAAGCCGCGGATTGCGGCAGCACGAACGGCACGTTTCCTGCCGGCAGCACGCCGACCCTCAGCCGGCAATCGAACACTTTTTCGATCAGATCGTCGCTCAGCACGTCCTGTGGTGAGCCGGTGGCGGCAAGCTTGCCGCGGTGCATGACGAAAATCCGGTCGGCATACATGGCCGTCAAATTGAGGTCGTGCAGGATGGCGACCACGCCGCCGCCCCGTCTGGCGAAATCGCGGGCGATGTTCATGATGATCAATTGGTGCTTGATGTCGAGGCTGGAAACCGGCTCGTCGAGAAACAGATAGCGCGGTTTGCCGTCGAGCACTGGCGCCCAGACCTGGCAGAGCACGCGGGCCAACTGCACACGCTGCTGTTCGCCGCCCGAAAGCTCCTGATAGAAACGGCCGGCAAAGCCGTCGAGATCGACCCGCGCCAGCGCCCGTTCGGGCAGGCGCTCGTCCTCGCCGGGCAGCGCGCCCGAACGCCCGCCGAGCAGGCCGAGCCTGACGATTTCGCGCACCGTGAACGGAAAGGACAATGTCGTCGCCTGCGGCAGCACGGCGCGCATCGTGGCGGCCTCGACCGGCTTCATCGCCGACAGGTCGCGGCCGTTGATGGTGACGTCTCCCGAATAGGCAAGATCGCCGGACAACGCCTTGAGGAAGGTCGTCTTGCCTGAACCATTGGGGCCGACGATGGCCGCGATTTCGCCGGGCCGCATGTCGAAATCGACATTGGCGACGATACGCGTGCCGCCGATTGCCACCGAGACATCCCGCGCTTCGATCATGCCCACACTTCGATCATGAAAAACCCTCGCATAGGTTCCCTCTCACAGGTCAATGACGCCACGCTTACGCAGCAGGATCCAGAGGAAGAACGGCGCGCCGGCGATCGCGGTGACGATGCCGATCGGCAGCTCGGCCGGCGCTACGATGGTGCGGGCGACGGCATCGGCCAGCAGCAGCAGGCAAGCGCCGAGCAGGGCCGAGGCCGGCAGCAGGTAACGATTGTCCGGCCCGATAGCCAGACGCAGCAGATGCGGCACGACGATGCCGACGAAGCCGATGCCGCCGCTGACGGCGACAGATGCCCCGACCGCCGCCGAAACGCCGATGATTGCAGTGTATTTCAGCCGCTGCACCGGGATGCCGAGATGGCCGGCGGTGGCTTCGCCCAGCGCCAGAGCGTTGAGGCCGCGCGCCAGGAACGGCATTGCCGCCAGCGCCACCACGATGATCGGCCCGACGGAGCCGATCTTCTGCCAGGTCGCGCCGGCAAGCGAGCCGAGTTGCCAGAAGGTCAGGTCGCGCAACTGCCGGTCGTCGGCCATGAAGATCAGGATGCCGGTGAGCGCCATGGCGAGGGCCGCCAGCGCGATGCCGGCAAGCAGCATGGTGGCGACCGAGGTTTGGCCTTGCCTTGTGGCGACCTGGTAGAGCACCAATGTCGTCGCTAGTCCCCCGCAGAACGCCGCAAGCGGCAGAGCGAGCGTGCCCAGCACCGAGGTTATCGGCGCCAGTACCGTGGCGCCAAGCACGATGACGGCCACCGCGCCGAGGCTCGATCCGGCCGAAACGCCGATGAGGCCGGGATCCGCCAGCGGGTTGCGGAACAGCCCTTGCATGACCGCACCGGAAACGGCAAGTGCTGCCCCGATCAGCACACCGAGGATGACCCGCGGCAGGCGGATATCGTAGACGATCAGGCGGTCGCGCGCGCTCAGCACCTCGTTGCCGGGTGCTGCACCCAACAGCCAGTCGCCGACGACGCTGACGGCCGAGGCATCGGATGCGCCCGATGTCAGCGACAGCAGGACGGCAACGGCAAGTCCCAGGCATAAAAGCAGGATGACGATGCGCGCCCGCCCCGAACGGTCGCCGTCGGATGCTGTCGCCATAGTGCCCGCACCAGCGATCGATTGATCCACCATTGGAAGCCCGCTCAGTTCCCGGCCTGCTCGCCATAAAGCGAGGCGGCAAGCTCGTGGATGACGTCGGCCGTGCGCGGGCCGAAGCCGAGCAGATAGCCGCCATCCATGCGGATCACCTTACGCGCCGCACCCGCCGGCGTCGACAAAATGGAAGGGTGCGCAAACAATTCGTCATCCGATGCGGCAGGACCGGCATTCCTCATCATCAGGATCACGTCCGGCTTGGCGGTGATGAGCGCCTCATCGGACAATTGCTTGTAGCCGGAGAAGCCATCGACCGCGTTGATCCCGCCCGAAAGCTTGATGATGCCGTCGGCGGCGGTCTCGCTGCCGGAAGCGAGGATCTTGCCGCCCTGCATCGACAGCACGAACAGGACGCGCTTGCGCTCCTTGATCGAGGCGGTCTGCTTTTCTGCGGCCTTCAGCTTGGCATCGATCTCGGCTGCCAGCGCGTCGGCCTTGGCGTCCACGCCGAGCGCCTTGCCGACGATGTGGACCTTTTCGAGAATGCCTTCATGGTCGTAGCGCTCGGGCACCTCGATGAACGGGATGCTCGTTTTCTTCAGCACGTCGACGGCTTCCTTTGGCCCGCTGCCATGCAGCGCCAGGATGCCCGACGGATTGACCGACAGGACACCTTCCGGCGACAGCTGGCGCATGTAGCCGACGTCAGGCAGCTTGAGCGCCGCCTCGGGATAGCGGCTGGTCGAATCGCGGGCCACCAGCCGACCCTGCTCGCCGAGCGCAAAGACGATTTCGGTGATCGAACCGCCGATGGCGGCTATCTTCGACGGGTCGGCGAACACCTCTGTGCCTTCGGCGGCACGGGCCGGCAGCAACGCGGCGAAGGCCAGGGAAAGGCCGATCGTGGCCCCAAGCACCCGTTTGAAAAGGGGCGCCATTTTGAAAACACGCGCCCGTTTAAGCAAAGGAGCCGCCCGCTTAAGCAAAGGAACCATTGTCGTCGTCCTCAGGCTGCGGTCGGGCTTGGAATGCGAGGCAGGTTCTCTGCCAGAAACCGCCAGTCCTCGCGCTCGCTTTCACCTTCATGGCGCTTGCCGAAGAACTGGATGATCATCTTGCCGTCGGCGCCGTAGGCTTCGAGAGACGTGACATGGCCGTCCTTGGTCGGCTTGCGAACGGCCCAGACCTCTTGGATGTGGTCGGTCCGCAGATGCAGATGGAAGGTCTCGTCCAGCACGTTGATCCATGGCCCCATCGGCTTGATCGACTTGATCGGGCCCGAATGGATTTGGATGCAGCCGCGATTGCCGACAAAGCACATGATCGGCATCTCGCCCTCGGCGGCATGATGGAACATGGCGCTGACGGCATCGTTGTCGAGCAGCCAGGCGTAATCCTGGCCGACCATGCGCATCGCCTGGCGGCGCTCGAGCTTCAGCGTCTTCAGCATGCCGAAGAATTGATGCACGTCGGTCAGCCGGCTCCAGCGGTCGCGTAGATCGTCGACATCGGTGGAAACATCGGAAGTCTCGGCTTCGTCGGCAAATCCGCCCTCCGAAACCGCAACCGTCGGCTCCTGGTTCGGCGATTCGAGTTCGCCCACCAGCTTCTGATAGGCATAGAGGCTGGACGCCGGCCGCAGATGCACCTTGTGCACCGCCTCGCCTGCTGCATCGAAGAACTGCAGGCTGCGCCTGATATCATCGCCGTCGCGCTTTTCGACGGCAAAGCCGTGCGTCCAGACTTTCGGGAAGATGCGCAGGTCGATGTTCTCGCCAAGCACCATGGCATTGTGGTTGCCGGTGACGACCTTGTCGTAGACGCCGATCTTCTCGTGCACAGCGCTTTCGTTACGGGTCAGCGCCATGACTTCACCGACGGCTTCGAGGCCGGTCAAAAGGTCGTTGACGCGCGGCTCGACGCGGACGACGCCGTCGCCGCAATGCGCGGCGACCAGCTCGGCCTCCGAAATCCCAAGCTGGGCGGCGAGATCGCGCTCGCGCGTCTTCGGATTGTCTTCCCGCGCCCGCCGAATCTCGTGCGGAGCGGGTTTTACGCGCTGGTCCATCTCTAAAATACCTACTCTTGCCTACTTGTTGAGGATGAGCTTGCCCTGGCGGGTGATCTTGAGCCGGTAGAGCGCTCCGTGATGCTCTATGCCGATCTCGTGCTCGCCCTGGAACAGCGTGTTGCTGGACAAGGTTCTCACGGTCAACGGAACCCGTTCGAAACGAGCCGAATTGTCGTCGGAACGGCGGACGCGATAGCGAAAGTCACTGGGATTGTGCGTGTTCATCTGGTTCGATCCCTTTCCTGGGCCGGGGCTTGGTCAGCTGGCTCGAGGCTTGCGTGAAATGCCGATTCATTTCTTGACTTGAATAATCATGTTTATTAGTCAGTGCAATACCGGACTAGGTGAGTCAAGATTTAAGACGCCGGACACGATGAAAAATGCCAGCAAGCTCCAAGCCAGCCAGCATCGAACCAGGACTTTTGGAGTTGGGGCATGGGGTTGGCGAATTGGGGACGGCTGGGTCTGGCGAATAGCAGCCCAGGTCCGGTGTATCGAGGTCCGGTGTATCGGCCGGTGACAAAGGGAATAGCGGCATTGCTGGCGGGTGCTGCAGCGATTGCGCTGCTGACGCCGCCGGCCAGTGCTCAACAGGCCGCCCAGCCGGCCACAGACCAGCAGCAGGCCGAACAAGCGCAGGCGCCTGAAGAGGCCGGGCCGGCTCCCGCAGGCGCAACGCTGCTCGACCAGATCCTGGTCATCAGCCGCACCGGCGAGACGGCGATCGAATCCCTGTCTTCGACCAGTCATGTCGACCAGGAGCAGCTGGATCGGCGCATGGCAACGACGCCTAACGAAATGCTGTTCGGTGTGCCGGGTGTAACGGTCCAGGCGGACGCAAGGCGCGTCAGTTCTTCCATCAATATCCGTGGCCTGCAGGACTTCGGCCGCGTCGCTGTGATCGTCGACGGTGCGCGGCAGAACTTCCAGCGCTCAGATCACGGCACGCAATCGACCTTCTATATCGACCCGGAGCTCATCAAATCCGTCGACGTCACCCGCGGCCCGGTTGCCAACACTTACGGCTCGGGCGCCATTGGCGGCGTCGTCTTGTTCGAGACCAAGGACGCGGAGGACTTTCTTCGCGACGGCGAGACATGGGCCGCGACCACGACCGGGCGCTACGAGACCAACGGCGAAGGCTGGACCACCAGCGCCGCCGGCGCCTACCGTTTCAATGAAAACTGGGATGTCCTCGGCAACATCGTCTATCGCGACTACGACGACTACAAGGATGGCGGCGGCGATACCGTGAACGGCACCGGCTTCGACGTGTTGAGCGGCCTTCTCAAGACGACCATCCGCCCCACTGAAAACAGTGAGCTGAAACTGGGCTGGAATGGCACGAGCGACGGGTGGAACGAGGTCAGCGGCGGCACGCCGGTGAATGACGTCGACCTGAAAGCGAACACCTTCACCGGTCGCTACAACATCACCGACGAAGACAAGAGCTGGCTCGATCTCCACATCAACGCCTCCTACAACAAGACCAACCTGGACATGACGAGCCTTGTTCCGCAAAACCGGTTTGATCCGGTCACCGGTCTTCCCACCGTCCTGCCGGCGGGTTCGATGTCGACCTTCGATATCGGCACTTCGGGCATCGACATCTGGAACACCTCGCGGTTCGAGACCGCTGGGATTGCGCACGAGCTGACCTACGGTGGCGACTGGGTTGGCGATGACGTCGAGACGGGGGGCGCCGCAGGCGGCGACAGTTTCTATACCCCTTCGGGCAAGCGAAACGTTTCCGGCGCATACATCCAGGACAAACTCACCTGGGATTGGCTCGAGGTCATCGCCGGCCTGCGTTACGACAGCTACAAGCTCGAAAGCGATGTCGGCGAAACCTCCGGCGACCGGCTGTCGCCGCGCATCACGGTCGGCGTCTCGCCGTTTGAAACCGCCGGCCTTTCGGGACTGCAACTCTACGGCACCTATGCGGAGGGATATCGCTCCCCGTCGCTGTCGGAAACCCTCATCAGCGGCAATCATCCGGCTGGCGTCAGCTTTCCGTTTCTCCCCAATCCCAACCTGAAGCCTGAAATCGGCAAAACCGTCGAATTCGGTGTCAACTACAAGCAGGACGACATCCTCGAAGCCGGCGACGCGTTTCGTTTCAAGGCGGCCTATTTCAGCAACGACGTCGAAGACTACATCGACGGCGTCACCCTATCGGCTTTCGATCCGACCAGCGGCTGCCCGTTCGGCCCCGGCATCCCGATCTGCTTCCAGTACCAGAACTTCGCAGAAGCCAAGATCCGCGGCTTTGAAATGGAAGCTGTCTATGACGCCAGCTGGGGCTTCGCCGGGCTGTCGGCCTCGATTATCGATGGCCACACGATTTCCTACGATGGCGAGCGGGCAGACCTCGTCACCGTCCCTTCTTCCCAAGTCACCGCGCAACTCGGCTTGCGCTTTCTGGAGGATAAGCTGATCGTCGGCGGCGAGGTCCAGTACAATGGCAAGCCGAAGGGCAACGAAGTGGCCAGGGACTACACGCTGGTCAATGCCTTCGCCAGCTACCAGGCGACCGACAACTTCAAGGTCGATTTCCGCGCCGACAATCTGTTCGACGAGAAATACACCAACCCGTTGAATGCATCGGCCACGAGTGTAATTTACGAGCCCGGCGTCACGCTGAAGCTGGCGGCGACCATGCGATTTGGAGGCTGACGACAATGGCAAGCTTGACGGCATCGCTTCGCCTGCTGACCTCGGTGCTGGCAATGCCGCTTGTGATGGGTCCGGCGTGGGCGCAAGAGTCCGCGCCGGCCCCTGGTCTCACGCTTGAACTCAACGGTGCACAACCCTCCGACAAGGGCTGCCGTTTGACGTTCGTGGTCAACAACACTCTCGGCGCCGATCTCTCGAAAGCTGCATTCGAGATCGCGCTGTTCAACGAGGCCGGCGTCGTCGACCGGCTGACCGTGCTCGACTTCAAGGACCTGCCGGCGGGCAAGACCAAGGTGACGCGTTTCGATCTTGCCGGCGCGGACTGCGCCAAGGTCAGCCGCGTGCTAATCAACGGCGCGACCGAATGCGCCGGCACCGGCATCGAGCCGGACGCTTGCATGCGCAAATTGAAGACCGAGACCAAGACCGGCATCGCTTTCGGGGTCTGAAAAGACAGTGGGACTGGAGCCTGCCGTCGGACGGAACACCGTGGCATGGCCTTTGGCCGGTCTGTTGCCGCTGGGGGCAAATGATCTTGATTTGACAAGCGGGCCGCGGCAGTTTCCGTTCCGCGATATGCAGGAAATCAGTCCCTTCCCTAACGTTGGCGAGCCGGCCATAGCACCGACCGAACCGCTGGCACAGGCGACGCCATTTGCCCGGAACGGCAAATGGGCGCTGGCGATTGTAACTTCCTGCCTTCTCCACGCCGCGGTGGCGGCGGTTTTCCTGTTCTCGCCGGCCGGGACATTTGACTTCCAGGATGACACTCAGCCGGAAGGCAGCGATCAGTCGGGCGCCAACGTGGTCGGCAGCGCGCTAGATCGGGAACCGCCGGCAATGAAGGTCACCTTGGTGCCGAATCCGCAGCCGACCAAACCAGCGGCGGCAAAGGCCGAGAAGCCGGTGCCGCCAACAAAGCCTCCTCAGCCCACCAAGGAAGCGACGAAGCCGCCCCTTGAGCCTTCCCCGGAAGCTGTCAAACAGTTGGCGGCCATGCCGGACATATTGGCGTCGGGGGTCTCCGATGACCAGAGCGCGGCCCCGAAGACCCCAGTACAGCCGACTGTTCAGACAGAAAGCACCGAGGCGCCTGCGTTTGCCGGGCAGCCGCCGATCCCCAGCGCCAGACCAAGTCCCGCCGCGCGCCCTTCAAGAACAAGCGAAGCTGATGAGAAGCGCGGCACGGCAGATGGCCAGGACCGCACTGCTCAGGCGGCGAGTAAGGGCAAGAAACAAAATGAAGCAGGCATCGCAGTGGAATCCAGCTACCGCAGCGACGTCATAAGAAAGCTCAGCCGCGTCAATCGCGGCGTCCCGCCGTCGGTGCAAGCAACTGTCCGCAACAATGCAATTGTCACATTCGTCATTGGCAGTCGTGGCGGCATCAATGAGCTGCGCATCCTAGAGAGCTCTGGTTCGGAAGATTTCGATCAGGCCGTGCTCGGCATCGTGCGGAAGGCAGCTCCCTTCCCTCCCATCCCGACAAAGGTCGGCAACAATCTGGTGTTTACAGGCGCGATCGGTCCGTTTTGAGAGTCGTCGCCTCGTCGTTTCCATCTACCGTCACAATTCACCAATCCTGAAAGGACAGCCAATGTACATCGCCATGAACCGCTTCAGGGTCCAGAACGGGTCTGAGGACGCCTTCGAGGACGTCTGGAAGAACCGTGATTCCAGCCTGTCCGAAATGAAAGGTTTCAAGGAATTTCATCTGCTGCGCGGTCCGGTCAACGAGGCCGAAGGCTACACGCTGTTCGCCTCGCACACCGTGTGGGCGAGCCATGAGGATTTTGTCGCCTGGACCAAATCCGAGAATTTCCGCGCCGCGCACCGCAATACCGGCACCAGCAAGGTGCACTATCTCGGCCATCCGCAATTCGAGGGCTTTTCGGTCGTCGAGGGCGCGTAAGCACTCTCAGGCGACCTATGGTTTTTCGGGCCTTTGCCGAACGATCGCCGCAGCGCCCTGACGGGTGCCATCGGCGAAGCTGCCGATCTCCCCCCTTGTGGGGGAGATGCCCGGCAGGGCAGAGGGGGGCGCTGTCCCGCCGGCCTGCCGATCAAAGGCATGCCCGCTCCCGCCATGACTCTTTTGCAGAACCTGACGCTCACGACTCGATCAATTTGCAGCCGCAACGTTCGGCGCATGGTGGGCAGAAAAAGCAAAGCCGGCGATCCTTCACGCCCCCCTCTGTCCTGCCGGACATCTCCCCCACAAGTGGGGAGATCGGCTGTCACCGCAGCCTTCGCCAATCTCCTGCCCGCGATGAACGAGCCCGGCCGCCTTACGCCGCCGCCAGCAGGCTGGCATTGCCGCCCGCGGCCGTGGTGTCGACGCAGACAGCCCTTTCATGAGCATAAGCCGCCGGATTGAGCACTTCGCTGACCAGCGGCACGATCGGGCCGGCACGATCGGCGATGACTTTGCGCACGATGCGTGCGGCCTCGGGCGTGCCGGAGAAAGCGACGGCGTCGACACGCAGCGCGCGTGCCTCGACCGGGTCGGGACGCCCGTCGATGGCCGCCAGCGGCAGGCCCTTGCCGGTCAGTGACGACAGTGCAGCCGGCGCACCCGGCGCGACGGCCAGCACCGCATTGCCGGCCGCCAGCGCCTGGATCGTCTGGGCAAGCAGCGTGTCGGCGTCCGGTCCCAGGCACAGCACACAGCCGCGCGGCGACAGCGACAGCGTGTTGGCCTCGCCGGTCGGTCCGGGCAGATCGACCTGGCCGAAATCGATGCTGGCGGCGGCGCCGATGGCCGCAGCACCCTTGCCGCGCAGATGCTTCCTGAGCACGGCAACGCGGTCCGCCCGCGACGACCAACCGCCAAGCGCTGGGTCTGGCAGATTGTCGGCAAGCTCTGTCGCCGTCACCTTGCGGCCGTCAAGA
Organism: Mesorhizobium sp. M0938; assembly: GCF_040319125.1. Classification (NCBI taxonomy): domain Bacteria; kingdom Pseudomonadati; phylum Pseudomonadota; class Alphaproteobacteria; order Hyphomicrobiales; family Phyllobacteriaceae; genus Mesorhizobium; species Mesorhizobium sp. M0938. The sequence continues at coordinate 151,513 of NZ_JAMYNS010000006.1, forward strand.
ACAGGCGTGCCCGCCTGCGGCCCCTTGCGGAAGCGCCTGAGATAATGCGGCCCGCCGGCCTTCGGGCCGGTGCCGGAAAGCCCTTCCCCGCCGAACGGCTGCGAACCGACCACGGCGCCGATCTGGTTGCGGTTGACATAGATATTGCCGGCATGGATGCCGTCGACGAAGTGCTGGGCGCGGCCTTCGATGCGGGTGTGCAGCCCGAAGGTCAGCCCAAAACCTTTGCGGTTGATCGCGGCGATCACCGCATCGATCTCGTCGGCGTCGAAGCTGGCGACATGCAGCACCGGCCCGAACACCTCGCTCTCCATCTCCTCGATGCCCTTGACCCGGAAGACATGCGGCGCCACGAAGCGGCCATCATTCGGCGCTTCGAGCTTGGCGATCAGCCGGCCCTGCAAACCCATTTTGGTGCAATAGTCGCGGATCGATTTTTGCGCCTCGTCGTCGATGACCGGGCCGACATCGTTGGAGATCTGCCAAGGATCGCCGACGCTGAGCGCCTCCATCGCGCCCTTCAGCATCTCCAGCATCTTCTTCTCGACGTCCTTCTGCACATAGAGCACGCGCAGCGCCGAGCAGCGCTGGCCGGCACTCTGGAAGGCCGAGGCAAGGATGTCGCGCACCGCTTGTTCGGGAAGTGCGGTGGAATCGACGATCATCGCGTTCAACCCGCCGGTCTCGGCGATCAGCATCGCGTCGGGCGCGGCGGTCTCGGCCAGTTGCTTTTCGATCAGCTTGGCGACCTCGGTCGAGCCGGTGAAGCAGACGCCGGCAATGCGCGGATCCGATGTCAGCGGGCCGCCGACCGAGGGGCCGTCGCCGGGCAGAAGTTGGATGACATCTTCCGGCACGCCGGCCTCGCGCAGCAATTCGACGGCGCGGAAGGCGATCAGCGGCGTCTGTTCTGCCGGCTTGGCGATCACCGAATTGCCGGTGACGAGTGCTGCCGCGATCTGGCCGGTGAAGATGGCGAGCGGAAAATTCCACGGCGAGATGCAGGCGATCGCGCCGCGCGCTTCCGTGCCTGGTTCGGCATTGGCCGCTTCGGCGGCGTAATAGCGCAGGAAATCGACCGCTTCGCGCACTTCGGCGACGCCGTCGGCCAGCGATTTGCCGGCCTCGCGGCTGGCGAGCGCAAAGAATTCGACGGCGTTGGCCTCATAGAGATCGGCGGCGCGGTTGAGGATGGCGGCGCGCTCTGCGACGGCACGTCTTGCCCATGCCGGTTGCGCCTCCACCGCGATGCGCACGGCGGTCGCGACCTGCTTGGCGGTGGCCTCGCTGACCGTGCCGACCACCTCGTCGGGCTTTGCCGGATTGACCACCGGACGCTGCTTGCCATAGCCGGCGGCCCGCGTGATCGGCTTGGCGTGCCAGCGGTCCGGGCCGGCAAACTCGGTCTTCGCCTTGTCGATGGCGGCGAGCGTCACCGGATCGGTGATGTCGAACCCCTTAGAATTGCGGCGGGCAGCACCGAAGATCGCCGACGGTCGGGTGATCGCCGGATTGGCGGCGGGACCCTGTTTCTCGACGGTCTCAAGCGGGTCGCGAGCAATATCCTCCGGCTCGACCTCCTCATCGGTAAGCTGGTGGACGAAGGAGGAGTTGGCGCCGTTTTCGAGCAGCCGGCGGACCAGATAGGCAAGCAGGTCGGAATGGGCGCCGACCGGCGCATAGATGCGGCAGCGCGTGCCCTCGGCCCGGCGCACCGTCTCATGCAGCGCCTCGCCCATGCCATGCAGGCGCTGGAACTCGAAGGAATCACGGTTCGTCGCCATCGACAGGATGGCGGCGACGGTGTGGGCGTTGTGGGTGGCGAATTGCGGATAGATGCGGTCGGTCATCGACAAAAGCTTCTTCGCGCAGGCCAGGTAGGAGACGTCGGTGTTGGCCTTGCGGGTGAAGACCGGATAGCCGTCGAGCCCGAGCATCTGCGCCCGTTTGATCTCGGTGTCCCAATAGGCGCCCTTGACCAGGCGCACCATGATGGTGCGGTCGTATTTCTTCGCCAGCGCATAGAGCCAGTCGATGGTGAAGGCGGCGCGCGGCCCATAGGCCTGGACGACGACGCCAAAACCGTTCCAGCCGGCAAGCTCCGGCTCGGCCAGAACCCGTTCGATGACGTCGAGCGACAGGTCGAGGCGGTCGGCCTCCTCGGCATCGATGTTGAGGCCCATGCGCGAATGGCGCGCCGCCAGCGCCAGTGACAACAGCCGCTCGGCCATGACGGGCAGCATCTTTTCCTTTTGCGTCACTTCATAGCGCGGATGCAGCGCCGAAAGTTTGACCGAGATGCCGTGGTTCTGGCGGATATCAGGGCCGTTGGCGCCGGCATCGAGCGACGAGATGGCGTCGGCATAGGCCTTGTGATAGCGCAAGGCGTCGGCCTCGGTGCGGGCCGCCTCGCCCAGCATATCGAAGGAATAGAGATAGCCTTTCTGGGTCATCGGCCGGCCGCGCTTGACGGCCTCGGCAATCGTGCGGCCGAGCACGAACTGCTCGCCCATTTCGCGCATGGCGGCAGCGACCGCCTTGCGGATGACCGGCTCGCCCAGCCGGCGCACCATGGCGCGCAATGTGCCTTCGATACCGCCCTCGCCTTCGTCAAGCACCCGGCCGGTCAGCATCAGCGCCCATGTCGACGCATTGATGAAGATCGAGCTCGAGTCGCCCGAATGCGCCGACCAGTCATGCGGCGCGATCTTGTCGGCGATGAGATCGTCCATCGTCTCGGTGTCGGGCACCCGCAGCAGCGCCTCGGCGAGGCACATCAGCGCCACGCCCTCCTTGGTCGAAAGGCCGTAGGCGGAGAGAAAAACTTCCATCAGCCTTGGATCGGTCGAGCCGCGTACCGCTCGCACCAGATCGGCGGCGCGGGCCGAGATCGCGTTGCGGTCCTTTGTCGACAGCCCCGTCGCCTCGGCCAGCCGTTTCACCGCCTCGTCTTCGTCGGGCAGATAATTGGCACGGATCTGCTGGCGGATGGGCTCGAGCGCTGGCATGGCGGTCCTATGAAGCGAGCATCAGGGAGCGGGCCGGCGATCACCGGACCGAATGGCGCAAGCTAGCACAAAGCCAAATTTCAGTCGTTCCAAAGAAATCGACAGGACAGGTCAATTGACCTATCATATGGCCTGATTTCCCTCAATTGAACCATGAAATCGATGACCGAAGACCAATTGGACCGCATCGACAGGAACATCCTCTCGGCATTGGCCCGCGATGGCCGGCTTTCCATGTCGGAACTCGCTGCAAAGGTCGGCCTGTCGAAGACGCCGGTGCAGGCGCGGGTCAAGCGGCTGGAGAAGGACGGCTTTATCAGGGGCTACCAGGCGATCATCGATCGCGAACGGATGGGCGAAGGCCATGTCGCCTTCGTCCAGGTGAAACTGTCGGACACCCGCTCATCCGCGCTCGACGCCTTCAACCGCGCCGTGCAGGCGGTGCCGGAGATAGAGCAGTGCCACATGATGGCGTCGAGTTTCGACTATCTGCTGAAGGTCCGCACCACCGACATCGCCGCCTATCGCCGCGTGCTCGGCGAGCGCATCTCCGCCCTGCCCCACGTCGCCCAGACCTCGACCTTCGTGGCTATGGAGACGGTGAAGGATCGGTAGTAGAGCAACGCGACTTCGCGACGGAGTGGCGGAGCTAACCGAAGCGGATCCTGCCCGGAACGGGTCTTCGGCTTACGCGTTGCAACATGGAGGTGACGGCGGCGTGCATCATGACGCGCTGTTGGGTCCCATCCAATTGTTGCCACGATCGGACATGCGAAGCGCGCCGCAGTCATCGAAGAAACGCCCATACATTCGTCATGTCCGCGGCGATGGGAGTGCTGGCACGACGTCGATCCAAAGGAAAAGTAGATGAGTGCGTTCTCTCTTTCATCGGACGGGAAACTTGCGATAAAGGCGAGCGAGACGTCGCCCAAAAATGATTTCGACTATTTGGTGGGCAACTGGAACATCAGAAATCGTACGTTGAAGGAACCGCTGGCCGGCAGCGACGAGTGGGAGGAATTCGACGCGACCCAGGAGTTCCGCCAAATCCTAGTGGGTTTGGGCAACTTCGATATTTTTCATACGGAGTTGGGAGGAAAACCGTTCGAGGGCCTCACCGTGCGATTGTTCGATCCAAAGACGCGTCTCTGGACGATCTACTGGGCCGACAGCAACGCGGGCAAACTCGACGACGGAAAGGTGGGCTCGTTCAATGGCGACGAAGGCGAATTCTTCGGCCGTGAGGTTGTGGCCGGCAAGGACGTTATCGTGAAATTCCACTGGAATAAGCGCAGCCCGAAAACCCCGATTTACAGCCGGGCGTTCTCCGCTGATGCAGGCAGAACGTGGGAATGGAACTGGTACTCGAACTTCTCACGACGGTGACTGACTGAGTTGGCCCAAACAAATGCCGCTCCTTCGCGTCCAGCCAAGGGGAATCCCGAGCCGGACTTCTTGTGTCAGGTGGGTACGAGCGTCTTCAAAAACGCCACCAGCGCCGCGCGCTCGCGGTCCGAAAGCTGCAGCGGGTGGACCTCGGACACACCCTCGACACTCGCCGGCGCCTTCGAATAATGCGCCACCACCTCGTCAAGCGAGGAAAACTGGCCGGCATGCATGTAAGGCGGGCGGGTGGCGGCGCCGCGCAGCGACGGCGTCTTATAGGCGCGGATGAGTTCCGGCCCGGCCTTGACCATGAAGCGCAACTCGCCGCAGGCGCTGGCATCGCCATCGCGAAAGGCGCCGAAACAGTTGAACGGGTCGGCCTCGACCTGCGCCACTGCGTCTGTGCGGCCGCGATCCGGCGGCAAATTCGCAACCGGCGGCACGCCGGTGTTGTGAAAACTGCCGTCGGTGAAGCGCGGACCGGTGTGGCACGTCACGCAATTGGCCTTGCCGATGAACAGTTTCAGCCCGAGGATTTCCTCGGGCGAAAAGGCATCGGCGCCTTGCGGCTGTATACCGGTAGCCAAGACAGCGGCGAACCGGTCGAAGCGCGTCTGCGGCGGCGCGATCGACCGCTCGAAGGCGGCGATCGCCTTGCCGATGTTGGCGAAGACGCGGTTGACACCCTCGGCCTGCGCTTCGGTCATCGTGCCCCACGCCGCTTTTTCGGCATTGTTGCCAAGCGGGCTGGCATTGGCCGGCACAGTCGAAAGGTCGGGCAGCGGCCCGAAGATGCGCTCATAGCGCTCGCCGAAACGCGCCTTGATGTAATGCGCGTAGGCGGCGCGATTGCCCGCCTGCTCCAGCGGATTCTCCAGCGGCGCCAGCGCCTGCGCCCAAAGGCTGTCGCGCCGCCCGTCCCAGAAGAACCATGGATCATGCGCCACGCCGGCCAGCGGCATTGTGCGCCGGTTGGTGCGGCCGACGCCGACCGCTTGCGGCAGGTCGTCCTGGAACTGCCGGTCGATCTTATGGCAAGTCGAGCAGGAAACCTTACCGTCGCCGCTCATTCCGACGTCGAAAAACAGCGTCGAACCAAGCGCGGCGGCAGCCGGCACATCGGCGAAGCGGTTGGTGGTGTCGGTTTTCAGCGGCGGCAGCGCCGACAGCGCCAGCGAGGCGATGGTCTTCTTTTCGGCATCGGAAAACTCTGGCTTGCCGCAGCCGGCAATCACGGCCGTCGCCAGCAACGCGAAAAGGCGCAAGGGGCGGCTCCAGTTCACAGCAGCACATTGAAGACGACCGTGTCGGATCCGGCCGCCGCGGAAATGGCGAAATGCAATTGCCACAATCCGCTCATCGTGAATTTCACCCCGTCGATACGATAGCTCCCGTCGCCCAGATAGTCGGTCGCCTGCGGGCTGGTCGGCAGACCATGCCTGTGCTGCGGCATGCCACCGGAAATCGTGATCGCGGCGCCCTCCACCGGGGTTCCCGCACCTGTCTTGAGGGTCAGCAGCCAGGATTGCAGCTCGCCTTGCCTGATAACACCGCGCTCTGGTTCGAAACTGGCCACGAATAACCCGTGTGCCGTCTTCTTCGAACGGGCAATCTCGGAGACCGCACGTTGCGGCGCTTGCGGCGCGGTCAAGTAGACGGCGGCAAGAATGCCAGCCAGCAAGGCAGCCAGACCAAGACCTGCCAGAACATAACGCCATAACGATGCCAAACCGGTTCCTCTTCCAGAGATAACGTCTCGCTGGGCAGATCGCGTCCCGCCGCGCCGTTGAGAAAACGAACCTGGCGCAAAATCTGCTGCCGCCAAGCATGGCGCTGCCGGCCGCAAAAAGCTACAGCACCGCGTCTTTGGTTTTGTGCATGTCGTTATCCCAAAACCGCCGCGTACTTTTGGGCGACATGCACTAGGAGGAAGATTCATGACAGGAAACGGCGTCGCCTCGATCGGTGAATGCATGCTCGAACTTTCAGGCCAGACGGGGCCGAACTGGCGCATGGGCTTTGCCGGCGACACGTTCAACACGCTGTGGGCGTTGCATGCGCTGAGCGGCGATCGGCCGGCGACGTATGTGTCGGCCTTCGGCGACGACCCGTTCTCGCGCGACCAGATCGGTTTCTTCGCGCAAAACGGCATCGGCATCGGTGCCAGCCCGGTCATATCGGGCGCCCGGCCCGGCCTTTATGCGATCACGCTGACCGGCGCCGAACGCTCCTTCACCTACTGGCGCGGCGATGCCGCCGCAAGGCGGCTTGCCTCCGACGCAGCCGCCTTGGCGAAAAGCCTTGAAAATCAAGCGCTTGTTTACTTTTCCGGAATCACTTTGGCAATTCTGGATGCCGCCGCGCGCAAGACGCTGCTGGCGGCCGTGGCCAAGGCGCGCGCCGCCGGCTCGCTTGTCGCCTTCGATCCCAACTATCGCCCGCGGCTGTGGCCCAACCGCGAGGAAGCGCAGGCCGCGATCCTCGATGCACTCGCGGTCACCGACATCGCGCTGCCGACCTTCCCCGACGAGCAGATGCTGTTCGGCGACGCAGCGCCGCAGGCAACCGCGCAACGGCTGGGAAAGTTGGTCGGCGAAGTCGTCGTCAAGAACGGCGAGGAGCCGGCGCTGATCGCCGCCAACGAAACGCTACGGCCCGTTCCGGCAGTGGATGTCGCCGCGCCCGTCGATACGACCGGTGCCGGCGATTCCTTCAATGGCGCCTATCTCGCAGCCCGGCTTGCCGGCCATGTCCCGACCGAGGCCGTGCTGCGCGCGCATCGCGTCGCAGCAAGCGTCGTGCAGGTGCGCGGCGCGCTGGCGCCGTTCGAGACGTTAATGGCAGCGTTCGAAGATTAAGACAAAATACAATCAGGATGGCTGCCGCCAATGGACGGCACCTTGCAGCCCAAGGCAGCGGTTATCCGCGCTTTTCGATGACGCCATAAAGCACGTTGCGATTCTCGCCAAAGAACACCTGCGCCTCGACGGTGTTGCGGTCGACGCTGGCATTGATGATGTTCCACATATCGGCTTCCGACCGCAGCAGCAGTACCCAGTTCATAAACGTCTCCCGGTAGCCGGCGTCGGGATTGCCCTCTGCATAATTTGCGAACAGGAATGTCCCGTTCGGCTTCAACATCTGCAGGCAGGTTTTCGTGAGCTTCACGGCGACGTTGTGCGCAAGGTAGTCGTAGAGGCCCGAGGCGTAGATGAAGTCGAATTTGCCAAGCTTGTGGCCTCTCGTAAGCACGGTCCGTACCGAGCCGTCGATGGCCTCGACCGCGGTGCCCCGGAAGTCTCGCGTGATCAATCCAACGCTCTGAGGATCCTGATCGAGCGCAACCCAGCGCTTGAGACGGCCCTCTCGTAATGCGACTGAGCGATTGGCCTCCCTTAAATGGCCCGCCGCAATCGCAAGGACCTCGGTCTGCGGTCCATTCTTGGCCGCAATCTCATCGACATACCAGGTCAAAAGATCGCGCCGTTCCCGTGCCGCGATGCACGACGGTACATCCTTGGTGTGGCTGTAGAGTGCCTTGCCGATCTCCGAGGCGCTGGCCACGCTCTCGGCCACGTGCGGATCACAATAGATGTAGTCGAGCAACTGCGCGTCGCCAGAATAACCTCTGGGCTTGTCATGGGACCACCGCGTGAGCGGATCCTCGAGAAAGTACTCCAAGATCGGGTGGTTCTGCACGACCGGTATCAATGCTTGCCAAACGTCCGGATGAACCTTGGAACGCGTTGCGTCGAGGTACGACATCAGACGACGAATGACCTCCGCGGGATCTTTTCGTTGTTCGACTTGCTGGTGTGTCGAGTGGAGTACGAGCGCAAGCTCCGCTCGGACGGTTTCGAACGCTTCGCGATGGGGCTCGAGCTTTCCTCGAGGGAGACTGGCGGCGATCATCTCGGCAGTGATCAGACTTTTGCCATCGAGGATGGTTGCCACCGCAGACTCCATAATTACAATTAGCTAGATATTAGCTAGATATTGCGTAAAATTTTACCTTTGCCAAGACACACACCCTCGGCATTTTAACGGTGTCGTTAATTCTTCGCCAACCATCCCAGTTCTTTGGACGCCTTGCGGGTCGAATTCCCGATACGAGTTAACGAAAGCCTATTTGCGCGACTGCATATTGTGTGCGAGGCGCCGCAATCGCTGTCGCGCCTGAGGAGTCGGCCGGCGTGGGGGCAGAAGCCAGAAATGAGTTTGGAATACCAAGCCCCGTTCAAACGGGATTTGTCGTGACGAACGAACGCGCGTCACCTGCATTGGCGGATATTGCCGATGCGGAACCGTTCGAGCTGCACTACGAACCGCGGTCCGACGAGCTTCGCAACCTCTACCGAAAGGAAGGCCAGGCGAAGCGAAGAATGGACGCCAGGCCGGGGCTTTGGATCGCCGTTGCCATCTATCTGATGTTTTCGGCAACGGATCTGCTGCTGATTCCGGATGTGGCGATCTATACGATCACGGCACGCTTCGCGGTCGGAATGACTGCGCTCCTGATCTTGGAGGCGCAACTTCGCCGGGGAGTCGCAACGGAATGGATCGACGTGACTTGCGCCGGAGCCATCATCTTTGGCTATGTTGGCTGGCTTTGCCCAGCGGTTATGGGCGCGGACAAGGAAAGTGTCTCATACTACATGGTATTCGGCACCATCTTCATGATGAGTGCTAATCTATTTTTCACATTTAAATTCAGTGTTTCTATTCTAACTTCAGCGATAATACTGGTAATTTTATATATCGTAAATTATCTTGTGCCGTCCACACTGACGTACAAAATGGTATTTGGAACCTTCTACATATCATGCTTCACCTTTACATCTTACGTAAACTGGAAGCTAAACGAGGAGCGCTACAACGTCTTCCTGAATGCCCTCGAAGCCAAAATCCAGCACAAGGAAGCCACCGAACGCGGACAGGCGCTGTTGAGTCTGTCGAGAACCGATCCGCTTACGGGCCTGGAGAATCGGCGGGCGATCGACGAGAAGCTGCGGGACTATTGGAGCGACTGGCAAAAATTTGGCAGCAGTTTTGTTGCGATCCTCATCGATGTGGACTTTTTCAAAAGGTTCAACGACTTTTATGGGCATCAAGAGGGCGACCGCTGCCTGGTGCTTGTCGCCAATGCCCTTGCCGATATGGTCAAGCAGCACAATGGCTCGATCGGCCGATACGGCGGTGAGGAATTCATTGTCCTGGCCCGCATGGAAAAAAGAGAACAGGTCGCAGATATTACGGAGGCCATTCGAAGCACGGTGCAGAACCTGGCGCTTCCCCACGAGCACCGGAGAGATGGAACCTCGGTGGTGACGGTGAGCGTTGGGGCTGCGTTCACCAGGGCGCAGACTGGCGCCAAACTGGAGAAGATCATCTACGAGGCCGATCGCGCGCTCTATCTGGCAAAAGCGGGCGGTCGCAATTGTACTTGGCTGTTCGATCCCAACGATCCGCAGAGCAGCGATGAGAGCGAGAACGTTGCGGCTTTGCTGAAGATCGCGATTGGCCAGGATCTCGTTTCACTCGTCTATCAACCAATCCAGAATGTTGCGTCGGGCCGAGTTGAAGCTGTCGAGGCACTGATGCGCCTCAAAATGCTGGACGGGACATCGGTTCCTCCCGGCCTGTTCATTCCTGTCGCGGAACGAACTGGCGCGGTCCTGGAACTCGGGCGCTGGGCCATAAAGACAGTGTGCGCTGAACTCCTGGTGGACGATCACATCCGTGTCGTGAGTGTCAACGTCTCTCCAATTCAGCTCAAGACGCCTGGCTTCGCAACGTCTGTTGCAGGCATTTTGAGCGAGACTGGCGTAGCCGGCAGCAGGCTTGCCTTCGAAATCACCGAAGGGCTGGAGATGGAGATGCACTCCGACATTCTTCGCTGCATCAGCGACCTGAAGCTGCTTGGGATCAGGATATGGCTTGACGATTTCGGCACCGGCTTCGCGGGGCTCTCATGGCTTCGTCTTATCGACTTCGATACCGTGAAGATTGACCGCTCGTTTCTTCATGACTGCGGCACCCCAAGGGGCAAGGCGATGCTGCAAGACATCATCGCGCTGGTCCGAAACCGCGGCCATAAAATCTTGGTCGAAGGGGTGGAAACAGACAAGCAGATGGGCCTTGTCCGCGAATTCGACATAGATGAAATCCAGGGCTTTTATGTCGGCCGTCCGGCTCCCGCCGCGAGATTCCGGGCGAGACCGGTTACCCACAAGCGCCCATTTTTGGTCGTCAAATCCGCATGAGTAGCGGCGGAGCGCCCTGAGCAACTGCAAGCCGTCGCCGCAGAAGCGTGATGAAAGCGCGCGGAAGATCCGTCCGGTGTTCGCAAGACCGGGGACCGTAAAACTCACTACCGAACGCGATCAGGAGCGGGCGGCGGATCGATGGCCCTCAGACCAAACCGTCGCCGTCCGCCCGATTCACCGGACAGGCCTTACTCACGCCTTCGTGCTGGCCTTCCGGAACGCCGCCTCTCCGGCATCCGATATCTCGACCCATTTTTTGTCGGGAGTTGCGTCGGCGGCGTAGCTGTCGTGCCAGTTCCACCACTTGTAGGCCGGGGTCTGAGGATAGCCTTCGGGCGAGTCCTCCCAGGCCTCCTGCCGGCCCAGCGGCGTGATGTCGAGGTAGTTCCAAGTGCCGCCCATCTGCTCGTCGCCGCGGTTGTTGATAAGATAGGTGCGGAACACGCGGTCGCCATCACGGATGAACACATTGGTGCCGTGCCACTCGTCCACGCCGAAGTCGGCGTCGAAGCTGTCTGTCAGGGTGAACCACGGCATCTCCCACCCCATCCGCGCCTTCAGCCGCGCGATATCGGCCTGAGGCGCACGCGAGACCAAGACGAGAGTCGTGTCGCGGGCGTTCAGATGAGCGACATGGGCGACCTGGTCGGCCACCATGGAGCAGCCGCGGCAGGCATGGTCGGGCCAGCCGAACACGCCCGGCTCGAAGAAGGCGCGGTAGACGATCAGCTGACGCCGACCGTCGAACAGGTCGAGCAGGCTGGCCTTTCCGTCAGGCCCCTCGAACGCATATGTTTTCTCCACCGCCATCCATGGCATCCGCCGGCGCTCGGCGGCCAGCGCGTCACGGGCGCGGGTCTGGGCCTTTTCCTTCACGAGCAGTTGCTCGCGGGCCGCCTCCCACGCCTGCGGCGACACGACCGGTGGTGTATGCATGGCGGGCTGTCCGCTTGTCCGTCCGTTCTTGGCTGATGCAGTCATGACTTCGATACCTCCTGATTTGGCGAATTCCGGCGCCCGTGACTGAAGCGCCGTTTCATTCGCTGCCCATCGCGCGTTGTGGTGTGGAGATAGTTTGGCACCGGAAAGCGGAGGGTGGGAGTAACAAGTGTGGCGGCATTCCGATGTAATTCGCCGATTACAGGCGCCGCACGTTCGCCCGTGATCCCCTTCTGCGCTCGAACGCTCGACGGTGCTGCTCCGCTCGCGCTTCGTGGCTGCTTTGCGCCTCCGGGCTATCGAGCCTCAAGCGGCGGCCAAGGTTCTGCCTCTCGCTTCTTTGGCATCCCGCACAGGCGTCCGGCCGAACAGACGACCATATTCCCGGGTGAACTGCGACACGCTTTCGTAGCCGACCGCGAATGCCGCGCTACTCGCAGTCTTTCCCTGCGATAGCATCAGCCGCCTCGCCTCAATCAGGCGCAACTGCTTCTGGAATTGCAGGGGAGAGAGCGAGGTTATCGCGCGAAAGTGCTGGTGGAATGAGGACGTACTCATCCCGGCCAAAGCCGCCAGGCGCTCGACCGGCAAAGGCCGCGCGAACTCTGCCCGAAGCACTGCGACCGCGCGCGCCACGCGCTGCACGTGACCGTCTGGCCACCCCAGACGTCGGATCGCCGACCCGTGCCGTCCGGCCAGCAGCCAATAGTGCATCTCGCGCACAAGCTGGGCTTGCAGCACCGGGACCGATGCCGGGCGATCGAGCAGCCGCATCAAACGCAGGGCCGCGTCGGCGACCTCAGCGTCAGTCGGGTCAACCCGCACGGGCGCGTGGTCGGCCATATGCTGGGCGCCTATTTGCACACTCAGCTCTGCGATGACCGCCGGGTCGAGTTCCAGAACCAGCGAATAGTAAGGGGCTGCGGTGCTGGCGCGGGTGATCTGGCTCACCGTTGGCACGTCCGCCGTGATCAGCAGCGAATCTCCGGCGGAGAAGGCGAAGCCCTGAGTGCCCATCGTAACGTGCTTGCTCCCCTGGACCACCAGACAGGCAAGCGGTCGGGAGATGTCGTAGACCAGATCGCTGGGTGCCGTCGCCCGCACCGTGTTGAGACCCGGTACCGGGGTGTGCGCCATGCCGTCTGGGTCGGCATTGGCGTCTGCATAGCGGCGGACGGCATTGAGGAGCGCGGTCATGGACCGAAACTATTCCTTTGCTGCCCGACACGCAAAGAGTTTTGGAGGATTAGGCAAAAACGACCGCGCTTCCGGCAACAAAAGCCTGCCCACCGGGCCGATATCAGCGCGGCCACAGCAGTGGTGCAAACAAAGGAGCAGGCTATGACCAAGATCACCCTCGTTACTGGCGCCAGCCGCGGACTCGGGCGCAACACCGCACTCAGCATCGCACGCCGCGGCGGTGACGTTGTGCTCACCTACCATAGCCGGAGCGAGGACGCTCGGGCCGTCGTCGCAGAGATTCAGGCAACGGGTCGCCGAGCGGCCGCCCTGCAACTCGACACCGGCGACGTTGCCACCTTCGCTTCTTTCACTGAGCGCCTGCAGGCGGCATTGCGCGAAACCTGGCAGCGCGAGACGTTCGATCATCTGGTGAACAATGCCGGCCATGGCGACATGGCAATGATTGCAGAGACGACCGAGGCGCAGTTCGATCGGCTGGTCAATGTCCACTTCAAGGGCGTGTTCTTCCTCACCCAGAAGCTGCTGCCGCTGATCGCGGACGGCGGCCGTATCGTAAACCTCTCCTCGGGCCTCACCAGGATGTCGTACCCGGGCTTCGCCGCCTATTCCGCGGTAAAGGGCGCGGTCGAGGTGCTTAGCGTTTATATGGCGAAGGAGTTGGGCGCCCGCGGCATTGCGGTCAACACGGTGGCGCCGGGCGCAATCGAAACCGATTTCCTTGGCGGCGCCGTCCGCGACATGCCTGATCTCAACAAAGTGTTCGCGGAAATGACTGCGCTCGGCCGCGTCGGCATGCCGGACGATATCGGGCCGATGATCGCGAGCTTGTTATCCGAGGATAATCGCTGGGTGAATGCCCAGCGGATCGAAGTGTCCGGCGGCCAAGCCATTTGACGAAGCAGGTACCACACCGTTGATTGGCTTCAGGTCCGCTTGGGAGCGTCTGCTCCTTAGAGCGGACCTGCTGTCTCGGCCAGGACATGCCTGTACGGCGGACATGATCGCTTTCCGAACCGAGGGTAGCACCGTGAAATCCGGTACCGGCTTCCAGGTCATGCGTAAGGCAGCCTGAACCTATATTCCGTCACATGGTGGTAGATCTGGCCCGGCCATAGCGTGGCCTGTGGGAAATACGGCCGGTTCGGCGCATCCGGCCAGACCTGCGGTTCCAGGCAGAAGCCCGAAAAGGCCTTGTAATGACGTCCCCCAAGCCCCGGCAAAGGCGGCGCCAAATACTGGCCGGTATAGAGCTGGACGCCCGGTTCCGTGGTCCAGAGCTCCATCTCGACGCCGGAATTTGCCCCTTGTGCCCATGACGCCTGCCGGAGCGGTCCGCGCGTCGAGGCAAGGCAGAAATTCTGGTCGTAGGGGAGCTGCTTGCCCTCGCTCTCCATGCGCAGCGGCCGTGCCTGGCGGAAATCGAACGGCGTGTCGTCGACCGGCTTCACGACGCCGGTCGGGATCAGGTCGCCGTCGACCGGAAGATAGGCGCCGGCGTTCAGCATCAGCCGATGGTCGAGGATGTCGCCGGCGCCGCCATCATCCAGGTTGAAATAGGAATGCTGGGTGAGGTTGCACAGCGTCGGCTCCTCGCAGGTGGCGCTCATCTCGACGCTGAGCGTGCCGGGGATTTTCAGCCTGTAGGTGCAGGTCACGTCGAGCGCGCCGGGAAAGCCCATCGTGCCGTCGGGATCATGCAGGGTCAGGGTGACAAAATCCCTGCCGTGCAGCGAAACCTCCCATGGCCGGTGGGAAAAACCTTGCGAGCCGCCATGCAGCGTGTGCTTGTCGAGGAAATTGCGCTCGGTCTGGTAGCGCTGGCCGGCGATGGTGAAGCGGCCATCGCGGATGCGGTTGGCATAGCGTCCGACGACGGTTCCGAAGAAAGCCGTGTCCGTCTCGTAGGGCTCGAAACTGTCATAGCCGAGCACCAGCGGCGCATCGTGTCCGGCCAGGCGCAGATCCTGGATGATCGCACCCAGCCCGATGATGTTGGCGGTGAGGCCGCCGCCGCGGATGGTGAAGCGGCGGACGGCCTCACCCGCTTGCGTCGTGCCGAAGACCTCGCCGTCCTTCATCGCCATGCCCGAAACGCCAGTTGGTTGATCGATTCCCGCCTGGCCTCTCGGGCCGGCTTGGGTCTGTCGATAGTCAACAGACCCCAGTCAATCAGAGACCGGCCCCAATCAAAGGCCGAGGCCGCCGATGCAGACATATTTGGTGTCGAGATAGTCCTCGATGCCCTGATGTCCGCCTTCCTTGCCGAGGCCCGATTCCTTGACGCCGCCGAACGGCGCCTCAGGCGTGGTGATCAGGCCTTCATTGACGCCGACCATGCCGTATTTCAGCCCTTCCATGACCCGGAAGGCGCGGCCGAGATCGCCAGTGTAGAAATAGCAGGCGAGGCCGAATTCGGTGTCGTTGGCGAGTGCGATCGCTTCCTCTTCGGTTTCGAACTTGAACACGGGTGCTACCGGGCCAAAGATCTCCTCCTTCATGAAGCGCATCTTCGGCGTCGCATCCGCGATCACCGTCGGCTGGAAGAACGAGCCGCCCAGCGCATGGCGCTTGCCGCCGGCCACGACCTTGCCGCCCTTGGCGGTGGCGTCGGCGATCAGTTCCTCGACCTTCTCGACTGCCTTCTCGTCGATCAGTGGCCCCTGCTGCACGCCGTCCTCGAGGCCGGAACCGACCTTCAGGCCGTTGCTGGCGGCGGCGAGCTTTTCAACGAACTTGTCATAGACGCCGGCCTGAACCAGGAAGCGGTTGGTGCAGACGCAGGTCTGGCCGGAATTGCGATATTTCGCGGTGATCGCCCCGGTGACGGCACGCTCGATGTCGGCGTCATCGAAAACGATGAACGGCGCGTTGCCGCCGAGCTCCATCGACACCTTCTTCACGGTCGTCGACGACTTCTGGATCAGGATCTTGCCAACCTCGGTCGAGCCGGTGAAGGTAATCTTCTTGACCAGAGGGTTGGCGCAGATCTCGTCGCCGATCTCGCCGGCGGCGCCGGTCAGGATGTTGATGACGCCCTTGGGGAAGCCGACTTCTTCGGCGAGCGCGCCCCAGGCTAGGCCTGAATAAGGCGTCTGCGACGCCGGCTTGACGACCGCGGTGCAGCCGGCGGCAAGCGCCGGGCCGAGCTTGCGGGCCAGCATAGAGGACGGGAAATTCCATGGCGTGATGGCGGCGATGACGCCGACCGGCTCCTTGGTCACCAGGATGCGGCGGTCCGCCCAGGGTGACGGCACGACGTCACCGTAGGTACGGCGGCCTTCTTCGGCGAACCACAGGATGTAGGACGCGGCAGAACCGATCTCACCCTTCGATTCGGCCAGCGACTTGCCCTGCTCGATGGTCAGCAGCTCAGCCAGCACATCCTGATTGTCCATCATCGCGTCATGCAGCTTGCGCAACAGCTTCGAACGCTCAAGCGCGGTGGTCTTGCGCCAGGTCTTGAAAGCTTCTTCGGCGGCCTCGATGGCGCGGCGCGTCTCGACCTTGCCGGACTTCGGCACGGTGCCGATCTTGAGGCCGGTGGCCGGATTGTTGACGTCGACCGTCTGGCCGCTGTCGGCCTGCACCCACTCGCCATTGATGAGATTGGCCTGGCGCATGAAATGGCTGGTTTTCTGAAGCATGGTCTAGCCTCCGTTCGGCGCACTGACGGGCCGGTATCTGGATTTCTTTGGTGGGCGTGCGCAACGGCATCGATGCCGGCACGCCTGGAGCCACTGCTCTTTACCTAGGGCAAGCCCCGCAATCAATCGCAAGATGGCATATAGGGTTTGGGCCAGCCAAAGCGAGACCCGGTTTTGCGCCCAAGTTGCTATCCAAGCACGCCGCTATCCAAACACGTCGCTATCCAAACACGTCGCTATCCAAACACATGGACGACCACCGTCAGCCAGAAGGCCGTGGTGACGACAGCAAATGCGGTGGCGATGGTCATCTGGTTCGATGCCAATGCCTGACCGGTGTTGAACTGCGTGGCAATCAGGTAGGAATTGACCCCGGACGGCAGCGCGGCCGCCACCACCGCCACCTTCGCCGACAGCGGCGGCAAGCCAAGCAGCCAGACCAGGCCGAGTGCGACCGCCGGCATCAGCAACAGCTTCAGCGCCGACAGCGCCAGCGCCGGCCGCACGTTGCCGGAAATGCCGAAACGGCATAGGCCAAGCCCCATGGCAAACAACGCGACCGGTCCGGCGATGTTGGCCAATGCGTCGACCAGCCGGACAGCCAGCGCCGGCAATGGCAGGTCGGTGAAACGCCACACCCATCCGGCCAGGATGCCGATGATCAGCGGATTGGAAAACACTTTATGAAGGAAGCGCCGGATGATGCGCAGCGGATGCACGTGCTCGTCACCACGGCCAAAGATTTCAAACAGGATGATAGACGCCATGATCATCGTCGGCAGATGCACGGAAATCAGCAGCGACAGCACTTCGAAGCCATCTGGCCCGAATGTGCCGAGCACGAACGGGATGCCGAGCAGGACCAGATTGGAAAACGCCGACGACACGCCGCCGACGACGCCGGCGCGCGCATCGCGCCTGAACACCCGTGTGGTGACCAGATGGCCGGCGGCCCACGTGATGGCCGCCGCCGCAAAATACGCTCCCCAGAACGACCAGGGCGCTGCGCCATGGAAATCGGCGTTGACCATGGTGCGGAACAGAAGCAGCGGCATCGCCACCCCGACGGCGAATTCGGCGATGGCCGCGCCCGCCTCGGCCTTCAAATAGCCGGTGAGCCCGGCCAGATAGCCGAGCGCGACAAGACCGAAGACAAAAAGGACGGTTTCGATGAGTGGAGACATTTTTCTCCTGATAGGCGAGCCGCGATTGCAGCGCAATCGCCCCGCCTTCCGAAGCGGCCTGTGCTGGCAAACAGCCGGGATCGGTCATGCCTTGTTTTTCAGCCGGCTTTGCCGTCCCTATATCAGGTCACCGCAACCCACCTGCGGTGGCCGGAAAAGGACGTCTGATGCTTCGATTTGTGCTGACTCTATTGCTGCTCGTCGTTCCCGCCGCGGCCCATGCGACTGAAGCCGGCTGGGCGCTGTTGCGCGACGGCGGGCATGTGGTGCTGCTCCGCCATGCCATGGTCACCGGCGCCACCGATCCGGCGAATTTCGACATCGAGAAATGTGCGACCCAGGTCAACCTCTCGGTGCGTGGCAAGCAGCAGGCGCGCAAGATCGGCGCGCTGTTCGCCGCCCGCGCCGCGCCCATCGAGCGCATGCTGTCGAGCCGCTATTGCCGCTGCCTCGACACCGCTAGCATCGCTTTCAGAGCAGAGCCGGAACCGTTCGCGCCGCTTGACCTGTTGAAGACCAACGCGAGCGAGAAAGCCGCCCAGCTCGAGGCGATCATGGCCGAGATCCGCAATTATTCCGGCTCCGACAATGTGGTCATGGTCACCCATCTGGAAAACATAATGGCCCTCACCGGCATCTCGCCGCGCGAAGGCGAAGCCGTGATCGTCGAGCCGCAAGACGACGGCCTGCGCGTGCTCGGCCGCGTCACCTTCTAATCCGCGCTCGAACCGGCGTTCATGTCAGGAAGTCATTATCTTGGAGAAAGGCCATCGAGCAGGAACCCGAGGCCTTGCCGGAAAGCACCGTCCCAATCGTTGTCCAGCAGCAGACGAGAACGTTCGATTGTCGGGTAGCGTTCGCTGAGACTTGTAAGGCGCTGCTGCGCTGCCGCCCTGTCCTCGTCCGAAAGGTCGAAGCTTGCCCGGGTGACGGTGGCGCCCATCACATAGTTCCAGAGCGACCAAATCGCGACGTTCAGATCTGCGTCCGCAACACCGGCTCTGGACAAGGTCTTGCTCAGCAACTCTAGGCGGCTGAGGATGTTCGGGCCGAGCGCGCGGCGCGGCAACAGCGATGCCGACCAAGGATGGCGCAGCATGCTGGCGCGCCAGTCTTCGAGCATATGAACGGCTTCTGCGCGCCAGTCTTGAGCCTGCTGAGCTGTTTGCTGCCCGTGATATTCGAGCACCGAGTCGAGCGCCAGATCGAAGACATTCTCCTTGTTGTCGACGTGCCAGTATAGGCTCATCACGCCCGAGCCGAGGGCATCGGCCAGCCGGCGCATCGTCAATCCGTCGACCCCATGAGCGTCCAGCAGTTCTACCGCGGCCGCCACGATGCGTTCCCGAGAGAGAGGTGGTTCGCTGCGCGGCTCTCCCGCTGGCTGGAGCCACTCGCTTGTCCGTTGAGAGCGTTCGCTCCGGGCGCCGGTGTGTTTGGCTGCCATCCTTCTTCCTCGCTGTTGAGAATGTCGATTTTGACCGGCAACGCGACGAATGTCGATCTTGAACGATTGACTCGTACGACGTACCATAGGATTGAATCGTACCTCGTACGAGTCGTATGAGCGATATGCAAAAATTCAATCATGCGGCCGCGAGGATACGTTGCTCGCAGTTCCGCAGAGCCAAGAGAAAATCATGTCACGCGCAATCAAGCATCTGCTTATCGGAGGGTTAATCATCATGACCATGGGCATTCCCACTGCGACGACAGCGAATGAGAATGATCTCAAGCTGACCCTCGTCAATCCGCAAAACCTCTACGACCCGTCGCCGAATGGCTACAGCACGGCGGTGATCACGCCCAGCAATACCCGAGTGGCTTACATCTCCGGACAGGGCGGACAAGACAGCACGGGAGCGTTGTCGCCCGACTTCGCTGTCCAGGTTAAGCAGGCCTACGCAAATTTGCGCACCGCCCTCGATGCGCTCGGTGCCAGGCCGGATCAGGTCGCCAAGCTCACGGTCTTCGTGGTCGATCACGATATGTCAAAGCTTGAGGTGCTGACCAAGAACGTCAAGGAGATGTTCGGCGACACGCTGCCGGCACAGACACTGGTTCCCGTTCCCAAGCTCGCAATTGATCCCATGCTGTTCGAGGTGGAAGCCGTGGTCGTGCTTGACTAACGAGGCGGTGCTGTTGGCCTGATCGCTTGAATTGAGACGGTGGGCGCGCCAACTGCGCGCTCACCACGCTGTCGACTGTTGCCGAAGCACGGTTCTGTGGCTGCGCTCAAGGTAGGTTGGGTATTCCCTTCCCGCCGGTTTCGGCGCGATGGCTGCCCCTGCGCCAAGCTCCATTCCATAGATGCGCTTCAAATGGCCGATCGTTTCCAGGGTCGCCGCTAAGGTTTTCGGCACATTGCCGACGGGTTGCCGGCGCCCCTCTTGCCCTGGCAGAACAGTCACCCCATCTGCGCCCGGCGTATCAGGCCCTTTTCCTGCCCGGAAAAACCGATTAGACAGCGCGCAAACACATGCGGACAGATTCCGCCCGCAACCCGAAGGAAAAGCCCTTGTCCACCACGTTCGACAAAGTCGCCAAGATCATCGCCGACACCAGTGAGATCGATATCGACACGATCACCCCTGAAAGCCACACCATTGATGATCTCGGCATCGACAGCCTCGACTTCCTCGACATCGTCTTTGCCATCGACAAGGAATTCGGCATCAAGGTGCCGCTGGAAAAGTGGACGCAAGAGGTCAATGACGGCAAGGCCTCGACCGACGATTACTTCGTCATGAAAAACCTGTGCGCCAAGATCGACGCACTGGTTGCGGCCAAGAACGCCTGACGTCCAGTTGAGCGCGTGATCTTGACGCGCTCCGCCGCCTGACCCACAAAGCCGCTCATGAGCAGCCCCCACCACGTCGTCATATCTGGCATTGGCCTTGTCTCTTCGCTGGGAGAAGGTCCGGATGCGCATTGGCGCAAACTCGTCCAGCCGGGTCTGGAACCCGTGCTCGAACCCGCGCGCTTCTCGCCCTACACCGTCCACCCGCTGCCGGAGATCGACTGGAACCTGCAGATCGCCAAGCGCGGCGACCAGCGGCAGATGGAGACCTGGCAGAGGCTCGGCACCTACGCTGCCGGCATGGCGCTGGACGACGCCGGCATCAAGGGCAATGACGAACTCTGCACGACCATGGACATGGTGGTGGCTGCCGGCGGCGGCGAGCGCGACGAGGCGGTCGACGCCGACATTCTCGCCGCTTCGGAAAGCCGCAACGATCGCGACGTGCTGCTCAACGAGAAACTGACCACCGAATTGCGGCCGACGCTGTTTCTGGCGCAGCTTTCAAACCTGCTCGCCGGCAACATCTCCATCGTCCACAAGGTGACGGGATCGTCGCGCACCTTCATGGGCGAGGAAGGTGCCGGCGTCGCCGCCGTCGAGACGGCCGCCGCGCGCATCCGCTCCGGCCAGTCGACGCATATACTGGTCGGCGGCGCCTTCCAGACCGAGCATTCCGACATGTTGCTTGGCTACGAACTGGCCGGCTACCTGCATCGTGGCCCCTGGAAACCGGTCTGGCAGAGACAGGGCGCCGAAGGCGGTGGCGTAGTGACCGGATCCGGCGGCGCGTTTCTCGTCCTGGAACAGCGCGAACACGCGATCAGCCGCGGGCGAAAGATCTATGCCGAACTCGGCCCGGTCGTATCCGGACGCGCCAGGCGCCGGCAGGGCGAGCTCGATGCCGAGATTGCCGCACTGCTCAGGCAGGCAGCATTGCCAAACGGCGAGTTGCTGACGATTTCAGGCGCTTCAGGCGCCCATGCCGCGACTGCCGCCGAGAAATCGGCGCTCGACGCCCATCCGGCGATTGCCGCACGCGGCTTTTCGACGCTGACCGGCCACATGAAGGAAGCGCAGTTTCCCTTCGCCGTGGCGCTGGCGGCACTGGCCGTCGAGCGCAAGGCCGCCTACCCGGCTTTTGACGCCGCCAACGAGAAGCCGTTCGACGGCATTCCCGCGACCGTCCTTGCAACGGCGATCGGCTATCACCAATTCGAGGGCATGGCGTTGGTCAACGCCGCCGATTAAAGGTCCAGGACAAGTCATGGCCAATCTGAACGACCACTTGGGCAGGCCGATCGTCGCCGTCACCGGCATCGGCGTGGTGACGTCACTGGGCGTCGGCAAGGCCGACAATTGGGCAGCGCTCACCGCGGGCAAGTCTGGCATCCATCCGATCACCCGCTTTCCGGTCGACCATCTGAACACCCGCATCTCCGGCACGGTCGATTTCCTGCCGTCGAGCTCCAAGGGCGCCAGCCTTCTTACCTACGATCTCGCCGAGATAGCCGCGCAGGAAGCCGTGGCCGAAGCCGGCCTTAATTCGGGCGATTTCGGCGGGCCGCTTTTCCTCGCCTCGCCGCCGGTCGAACTCGACTGGAGCGAGCGCTTTTCGCTCTACAATTCCGACAAGGACGACATCGGCGCCGAGAGGCTGCTTCGCGTGGCGCGGGGCTTGAAGGAACTCGATATTTTCGAAACCACCCAGTTCGGGTCGATCGCCGACCGGCTCGCCGACCAGTTTGGGACACGCGGCCTGCCGATCACGCTGTCGACCGCCTGCGCCTCGGGCGCCACTTCGATCCAGCTCGGCGTCGAGGCGATCCGCCGCGGCGAATGCGACAGGGCGCTGTCGATCGGCGCCGACGGTTCGGCGACCGCCGAGGCGCTGATCCGTTTCTCGCTGCTTTCGGCGCTCTCCACCCACAACGACATCCCCGAAAAGGCGTCCAAGCCGTTCTCGAGGGATCGCGACGGTTTTGTCCTTGCTGAAGGCTCCGGCGCGCTTGTGCTGGAATCGCTGGAGGCAGCACTCGCCCGCGGGGCGACCATCCTCGGCATCCTGCGCGGCTGCGGCGAAAAGGCCGACGACTTCCATCGCACCCGCTCGAAGCCGGACGGTTCGCCGGCGATCGCGGCGGTTCGCGCCGCCCTTGCCGATGCAGGCCTGAGCGAAGACGAGATCGACTATGTCAACGCCCACGGCACCTCGACCCCGGAAAACGACAAGATGGAGCATCTGTCGCTGTCGACCGTGTTCGGCGAGCGGATCGGCTCGATGCCGATCTCGTCGAACAAATCGATGATCGGCCACACGCTGTCGGCAGCCGGCGCCGTCGAGGCCGCGTTTTCGCTGATGACCATGCGCGAAAGCGTCATCCCGCCGACCATCAATTACGACAATCCCGATCCGGCGATCGTGCTCGACGTGGTGCCGAACACGAAGCGCAATGCCGAGGTCGGCACGGTGCTGTCGAACTCCTTCGGCTTCGGCGGCCAGAACACCTGCCTTGTCATGGCGCGGGAACCGGTCTAAGCGAGCCTTTTCCAGCTCAACAGAACCGACAGGCCTAATGCGCGCATTGCAACTTATCGAGGACCGCCGCCTTGAAACGGTGGACCTGCCGCCCCCGCCGCAGCCTGCGCTGGGTGAAGTGACGCTGCGCATCAAGGCCGTGGCGCTCAACCATATCGACGTCTGGGGCTGGCGCGGCATGGCCTTTGCCAAACGCAAGCTGCCGCTGGTCGTCGGCGCCGAAGCCTCCGGCGAGGTCGAGGCGGTCGGCCCCGGCGTCTCCAGCCTTGTGCCCGGGCAGCTTGTGTCGATCTATGGAGCGCGCACCTGCGGGCTTTGCCGCGCCTGCCGCGAAGGCCGCGACAATCTTTGCGAACATGTTTCGGGCGTTCACGGCTTTCATCTCGACGGCTTTGCGCAAGAAAAGATAAACCTGCCGGCGCGCCTTTTGGTCCCTGCCCCGCCCGGCGTGACGGATATCGGGGCGGCCGTCGCACCCGTCACCTTCGGCACGGTCGAGCACATGCTGTTCGACAATGCCCGGCTGCAGCCCGGCGAAACCATCCTCATCCACGCCGGCGGCTCGGGCATCGGCTCCGCCGCGATCCAACTGGCGAAGAAAATGGGCTGCACCGTGATCACCACGGTCGGCTCGAACGACAAGATCGACAAGGCGAAGGCGCTTGGCGCCGACCACGTCATCAACTATCGCGAGGACCGTTTCGAAGGCGTCGTGCGCAAGCTGACCAAAAAGAAGGGCGTCGACGTCGTCTTCGAGCATGTCGGCGCCGATACCTTTGCCGCCTCGATGCTGTGCCTGAAACGCGGCGGTCGCCTGGTGACCTGCGGCTCGACCTCGGGCGTCTCGACACAGATCAATCTGATGCAATTGTTCCAGCAGCAACTGAAGCTGCTCGGCTCCTTCGGCTGCCGCATGGGAAACATGGCCGACGCCATGCAGAAAATGGCGGCGGGACTGGTTTCTCCGGTTATCGACACCGAGGTCGGCTTCGACGGCATCGACGCGGCCCTGAAGCGCATGGAAGGCCGCGACGTGTTCGGCAAGATCATACTGCGCGTCGGTTAGTCCGTGATGTTGCTGTCTGAAAACATCATGGTCTAGGGATGATCGGCGACGCCTTCAGGAAGCTCCGCAGGGACCTGGCGTTCCGCCACGGCAGGCGGCTGCGCCAGTTCAACTATTGGCTGCTTGCGCGTGCCGCGATGACGATGATCTGGGTGCTGCGACTGCTGCCGGTCGACAGCGCGCTCAATTTCGCCGACCGCGTCGCCCGCCGCGTTGGGCCTTGGGTGGGACGCCACAACGTCGCCGTCGCCAATCTGCGCAAGGCCTATCCGGAAAAGAGCGATAGCGAGATCCAGGCCATCGCTTCCGACATGTGGGGCAACATGGCTCGCCTCGCCGCGGAATACATCTTTCTCGATGCGCTCTTCGATTACGACCCGAAAGCGACGAAGCCGGGCCGCGTCGAGGTCCGCGGCATCGATCATTTCGTCGAGATCGCCGGCGAGCAAAAACCGCATATCATCTTCACCGGGCATCTCGGCAATTTCGAGCTGCTTCCGGTAGCGGCAGCCACTTTCGGCATGAACATCACGGCGCTGTTTCGCCCGCCCAACAACCCTTACCTTGCCGATTACATCCTCTCGACGCGCCGCTCGACCATGGGGTCGCTGCTGCCCTCTTCGACCGGCGCTTCATTCGCGCTTGCCGCCATCCTGGAGAAAGGCGGCAATATCGGGGTGCTGGTCGACCAAAAATTCTCGGGCGGGCTCGCAACGACCTTCTTCGGCCGCCCATGCGAGAGCAACCGGGTCCTGGGCACTCTGGCGCGCCACTATGACTGCGATGTCTATCCGGCGCGCTGCATGCGCCTGCCGGGTAACCGCTTCCGGCTGGAGATCGAGGACAAGCTGACCTTGCCGCGCACCGCCGGCGGCAGCGTCGACGTCCACGGCACCACCCAGCTTCTCAACGACGTGGTCGAGCGCTGGGTGCGCGAGGATCCCGGCCAGTGGATGTGGTTCCACAAAAGGTGGGAGATCAGCGGCCGGCGCAAAAAGCGCCGGTCGGCGAGACAGCGCGGCGAAGCCGCCTGAGCAGAAGCTGCAACATGCAGAAACCGCAAAATGTGACGGTTTCAACTTGACAGGTGACGGCAGCTATGCTAGGAATTTATTCATGGTGCTGATTTGCGCCAACGACCCGCCCGGACCCCGAGGCGGGTTTTTGTTTGGTCACCGACCGTTTGGTGGCCACCTGCCCCGGCAAGACCATCCCGACTTTCGAGAACTCACGCAGGCGTCGGAGCGAGACTGGCAGCTTTCTTCTAGATTTTAGGGCCAACCGAAGGGGCGCCGCCATAGCGAAGCCCGTCCACCAGCAAGCCGACCATGCGTCGTGCTTGCTCGGGGCCTCCGCCATAGTGGTCTGGCGAGCAGAGCCTGGCTATCGCGAACAATAGTTCTTTGGCATCGACGTCTGCGCGAACATCGCCCGCTTCGGTAGCGGCATCCAGCAAGGTCTGCAGCGCGGGCCGAAGTTTCTCGAGAAAATAGAGCGGCAACGACTCGTATGCCGGATCGCCTGAGGAGAAAGCCGCCGCGAGTCCACGCTTGGCAGCGATAAAATCCACGTAACGCTGCATCCATCGGGCCAGCGCTTCGCCGGGTCCATATTCGGCCGCAATGACAGACGCAGCATTTGCGCAGGCATCCACTTCGTTACGGAAGACCGCCACGATCAGGTCCGAACGCTGCGGAAAATGGCGATAGAGCGTACCCACGCCAACGCCGGCCTTATCGGCGATCTCTCGCACCGGAGCATCGACCCCCGACGTTGCAAAGACTGCCATTGCCGCTTCGAGCAGCGCATTGGAGTTGCGTTGCGCGTCCGCACGCACGCGCCGATCCGTCGAGTTTACGGGCTCCAAGCCACCACCCCGCTCCTGCGATTTGTCGTCCATCATTTTCCACTTGATAAACGGAACAACGTTCCGTATAAAAACGGAATTAAGTTCCGCTTGGGGAAATTAGCACAGCACGGCTTCGTTGCCTACACGTCAATGCAAAAAAGAGGAGACCACCATGCAGGACAAACCCGTCGCCCTGGTCACCGCGGCCAACAAGGGAATCGGTCTCCAAATCGCCAGGGATCTGGCGATGCACGGCCTCACCGTGCTCGTGGGATCGCGTAACTTCGAGCATGCGCAGACGGCTGCAAAGAGCGTCGGAGCGGATGCCCGCGCCCTCCAACTCGACGTCGCGAACCAAGCCTCGATCGCCGCCGCGGCAGAGCGCATCCGCAGTGAATTCGGCCGTCTCGACGTGCTGGTGAACAATGCAGGTGTTTCCCAAGCGGGAAAGCAGGGCATTTCCCATGCGGGAAAGCCGGGTCGCCCGAGCGTCGCGTCTCTCGACGAGGTACCTGCGGTGTTCGAGACAAACGTGTTCGGCGTCATCGCCGTCACGCAGGCGATGCTGAGGCTCCTTGAGGAGGCGCCGGCGGCACGCATCGTCAACGTAGACCCGTCCAATCCACGTCGCACATTGTTCGGCCCCGTCTACAGCCCCTCGAAGACTGCCCTCGATGCGACGACGCTCGCCTTCGCCATCGAATTTGAGGACGCTGGCATAGAGGCCAACGCCGCTTGCCCCGGCTTCACTTCGACGAACCTCAACACCTTCGAGGGTACGGCCGAACGGGCCGCGTGAACCCGTTCGGCCGCGCTCCTCGACGCGAACGGTCCGATGGGCATGTTCCCGAGCCAGGACCGGCCGTTCCCGTGAATTTTGACTCGGCAACGCGCGCTGACCGCCATTCAAGGACCAAAGGAACAGACCATGCGATATCGCTCGCTCGGAAAAACCGGCATCAAAGTCAGCCCCTACTGCCTGGGCGCTATGATGTTCGGCAAGATCGGCAACCCCGACCATGACGACTCCGTCCGGATCATCCACAAGGCGTTGGATGCCGGCGTCAACTTCATCGACACCGCCGATGCCTATAACCGCGGAGAATCCGAGGAGATCGTCGGCAAAGCTCTGAAGGGGCGCCGTGACAACGTCGTGCTCGCCACCAAGGCGTTTCTCCCAATGGGCGACGATCCGAACATGCAGGGCAATTCGCGCCGCTGGCTGACCCGCGCTGTCGAGGACTCACTGCGCCGTCTCGGGACTGACTACATCGATCTCTACCAGATCCACCGCCCCGCGCCGGACACCGACATCGAAGAGACCCTTTCGACCCTTACCGACCTGATGCGGGCTGGTAAGGTGCGGGCGATTGGGGCATCGTCTCTGCCGGCCGCGGAGATCGTTGAGGCACATTGGGTTGCCGAGCGTCGCGGTCTGGCCCGCTTCCGCACCGAACAGCCGCCTTATTCGATCCTCAATCGCGCCATCGAGCGCGATGTTCTGCCTGTCTGCCAGCGGTACGGAATGGGTGCAATGGTTTGGAGCCCGCTGGCCATGGGCATGTTGACCGGCCGGTACCGCAAAGGGCAGCACACCGAGAGCCTGCGTGTGGATTACTTTGCCAAACAGATGTCGGACGAACGCCGGTTGGATGTGGTGGAGCAGCTTATTCCACTCGCCGAGGACGCTGGCCTGTCGCTGACCCATATGGCGCTGGCCTTCGTGATTGCGCATCCGGGCGTGACCTCGGCCATCATCGGACCGCGCAAGATGGAACACCTGGACGATCTGCTTGCGGGAGCGGACGTCGTGCTGAGCGACGAAGTTCTCGACCGGATCGACGAGATCGTTCCTCCTGGCACCGATGTCGGGCGCTTGGAAGCTGCTTACCAGCCCCCGGAAATCGAACAGGCGAAGCTGCGCCGTCGTCCGAGTACAGAGCGCAACGCAAGGATTGCGGTTCAAGCATGAATTGTTTCGCTCACAGGGAGAAACTCCGATCGCCATCGCAGGCGCCGCCGCATGTGGCGCATGATCGCCGAATGCCCGGGGAGTCGGTTCTTCCCCGCTTCACTCTGTCGGCATCGTGGTGGAAGGCTACAGGATAACTGGCAAACCAATTGGGCACGTCTACGTCAAGGTAGCGGTTAACAAACAAATCGCGCGTTTTCCCGCTGAGCCCAATCCGTGTTTAAGTACCGGCGGTCGCCGTCTCCTTCGCCTGTTTTGCATCGCCATGTGGTTTTCTGATCTCGTTTATCGCCCTTTCGAGACGATTATCCGTCCGCTGGATATCCCACCGACGCCGTTGCCTGCGAGCGGGCCATTTGCGCTGCTCCTGCATTTCGCGCGGATGTTCCGCGGTACTCTTGCGGCCATTACCGTCTTGATGATGGCGGTCGAGGGGATCAACCTCGCGACGATCTGGGGGGCCTCGTTCATCGTCGACGGGGTGAGTGCCAAGGGCGCGGCGGTTTTCCTGCAGGAGGATTGGCTGACGCTAGCCGTTCTCGGCGTTCTGGTTTTCCCCGTGCTGCCGCTGCTCATCTTCCTGGGTAATGCGCTGAACTCCCAGACGGTGGCCGTGTGTATGCCGGCGGCAATGCAATGGCAGGGCCACAAGGCGGTGGAACGCCAGGACCTTGCCTTCTTCCACGATCTCTTCGCAGGCCAGGTTGCGTCGCGCATTTCGCAAGTCGCATCCGCCGTGCAGCAGCAGATCGTCGTCGCCTTTTACAGAATACCGCTGTTTTTTGTGCAGCTCGTCGGTTCGCTCGTTCTGCTTGGCGCCTTGTCCTGGCCACTGGCGCTTCCCGTTTTCGTCTGGATCGCCGCCAACATTGCCATCGCGGTGGTGGCGGTGCCCCAATATTCCGAACGATCGCGCCGGTCGGCGCGGGGGCGCAGCCTTGTTGTCGGCGCCATGACCGACCTCTACAGCAACATCCAGATGGTCAAGCTGTTTGCGGCGGAAGACAGCGAGGCGGGTGCGATGCGCGCCATCATGGAAAACGCCATCGAGACCCAGCAGCGCGAAAGGCGCATCTATCTGACAACCGATATTGGCGTCGTCCTGCTCAACGTTGCCCTCTTTCTCACCAACGTCGCCATAGGGCTCTGGGGGTTTGTCGCCGGCTTCGTCACCATCGGCCAGTTCGCCGCCTCGATCGCCATCGTTCAGCGGCTCAATGCCAACTCCCGTGCATTCCTGCAGATGGGTCAGCAGATATTCCAGGCGGTGGGCACGATCCGCGACGCGATGCCGGTCGTGACGACGCCGCCAACCATAAAAGATGCGCCGGATGCCAAGCCGCTTGCTGTTACGGCAGGCAAAGTCGAGTTCAAGAACATCCGGTTCGAATACCGAGAGGGTCAAAAGGTGATCGAAGACCTGTCGCTCACCGTGGGTGCCGGCGAGAAGGTCGGGCTCGTCGGCCTCTCCGGCGCCGGCAAGTCGACCCTTGTCAGCCTGCTCCTGCGGTTCTTCGACCTGAAGGGCGGCGCTATCCTGATCGATGGACAGGATGTTCGTGGCGTAACCCAGGCCAGCCTTCGGGAGAGCATCGGCGTCGTCACCCAGGATGTCTCGCTGCTGCATCGCTCCGTCGGCGACAACATTCGCTACGGCCGGCCCGATGCCTCGCAAGGGGAATTGGAGCACGCTGCGATGCTGGCCGAGGCGGACGGCTTTATCGCCGATCTCAGAGATAGCGAAGACCGCACCGGCTACGGCGCCTTCGTGGGCGACCGCGGAGTGAAGCTTTCCGGCGGCCAGCGCCAGCGCGTCGCGATCGCCCGGGTGTTGCTCAAGGACGCGCCAATTCTGGTTCTTGATGAGGCGACATCAGCACTGGACAGCGAAGCCGAGGCGGCGGTCCAGGATAAGCTCGCGCTCCTGATGGAGGGCAAGACGGTGATCGCCATCGCGCATCGCCTGTCGACGATTGCCAGGATGGACCGCATCGTCGTTCTCGACAAAGGTCGAATCGTCGAGGAGGGAACGCCATCGGCGCTGCTCGAACGCGACGGGCTTTATGCCCGGCTGTGGAAGCGGCAGACCGGCGGCTACATTGCCGACGCCGTCGAGGAGATATAAGCCGCCAGCCGCGAACCCCTGCTTCTCGATTCCTTCGTTTGCAGCCAGCAACAGTTAGTTGGTCACCACGATCCGCGTGTTGCGGAAGCCGGCTTGCCGCACCATCGAATAGAAGGCGGCGGCATTGGCCGGGTGCAGCCGCACGCAGCCATGCGACGCCGGGCGCCCGAGAGACTTCACCGCGCCGGTGCCATGGATGGCGTAGCCGCCGCGGTAGAACACCGAATGAGGCATCGGCGACATGTCGTATTTGCGCGAGTACCACATCCGTGCCGTCCGTTGCGGCCGGTAGCTGCCGCGCGGCGTGATATAACCTTGGCGCGCCGTGGATACGCGCCATCGGTAAACCGCCTGACCGTATCTTACAGTCATCGTCTGCGATGACACGTCGATCCTTGCAACCAGCTTGGCTGCCCAGCCCTCGACCGAAGAACCGAACAGCATCGTTACCAGTAACGCTGCCATGAGAACGGTCTTTTTCATGCGATCAAACCCCTTTGATTGCCCTTGCCTGCCTGCCTTCACGCTATTCTTGATTTTTTAAATGGCAAGTGAGGTAACCACATACTCCTTGACGAATTCACCAATCCAAAGCAGCGAATTTGAACGATTTCCCGCGATAGTTGCCGCAACAGCACGCGGCGGGGTCCCCAACAGGCTTGCCAAACCGCACTGTTGGCTGCTCAATTCGCCGAATGAACGAACGTCTCCTGAAAGCGGTCGATAATAGAGTCGACGACCTGGTCGCACTGACCGCCGACCTGATCCGCTTTCCGACCGTCAATCCGCCCGGCGAAGCCTACCGGCCATGCGCCGAATATGTCGGAGCGCGGCTGAAGAAGCGCGGTTTCGAAGTCGAATTCATCCGCGCCGAAGGCACCCCCGGCGACACCGACCGCTACCCGCGCGTCAATGTCGTCGCCCGCTTCGATGGCCGCTCGCCCGGCACCTGCGTGCATTTCAACTCGCACATCGACGTGGTCGAAGCCGGCGACGGCTGGAGCCTCGATCCCTTCGCCGGCATCGTCAGGGACGGCAAGATCTACGGCCGCGGCGCCTGCGATATGAAGGGCGGCTTGGCCGCCTCGATCATCGCCGTCGAGGCCTTCATGGAGGTCTTCCCCGACTTTCCCGGCGCCATCGAAATATCAGGCACGGTCGACGAGGAGTCCGGCGGCTTTGGCGGCGTCGCCCATCTGGCAAAGCTCGGCTATTTCTCCAAGCCTAAGGTCGACCATGTCATCATCCCCGAGCCGTTGAACAAGGACCGCATCTGCCTTGGCCATCGCGGCGTCTGGTGGGCGGAGATCGAGACCAAGGGCGAGATCGCCCACGGCTCGATGCCGTTCCTCGGCGACAATGCGGTGCGCCACATGGGCGCCGTGCTGAGGGCTTTCGAGGACGAACTGTTCCCGGCGCTCGACCGCAAGATCACACGCATGCCGGTCGTGCCCGACGGCGCAAAGCGCTCGACCATGAACATCAACTCGATCCATGGCGGCCAGACGGAGGATTTCCGGCCCGGCCTGCCCTCGCCCAATGTGCCCGATTCCTGCCGGCTGACCATCGACCGCCGCTTCCTGCTCGAAGAGGATTTGGGCACCGTCAAAAGCGAGGTGACCGATATCCTCGACCGGCTGAAGCGCGAGCGCAAGAAATTCGACTACGAGATCCGCGATCTGATGGAGGTGCTGCCGCTGATGACCGAACGCGACGCGCCGGTGGTGAAGGCGGTGGCGCAAGGCATCATGGAGATATTCGACCGCGAGCCGGCCTATGTGATTTCGCCCGGCACCTACGACCAGAAGCACATTGCCCGCATCGGCCACATCTACGACTGCATCGCCTATGGCCCGGGCATTCTCGACCTCGCCCACAGGCCCGACGAATGGGTCGGGATATCAGACATGGTCGAATCGGCAAAGGTGATGGCGATCGGGCTGAACATACTGCTCACCGGCGCACGGTAATCCGGCAGCGACGGGCAAGCTTCAATCGGCCGAGTCGGCGGCTAACGAAAAAACATTCCTGCCGGCGCTGCCGGAAAGCACGAAACGCAATTTACTCCTCGGCGAAATCACGCTTCTATCCACCGGGTTCTGAGCATTTTTGAGCATATCGGGAGCTGCACGATGAAATTGTGGAAAACCATTCTCACCGCTGCAGGCCTGGTGCTGGCTGCCGAAACGTCGGTATTTGCCGCGCGGACCGACCTGGTCATCGGCATCACGCTCGAACCTCCACATCTCGATCCGACCGCGGGTGCTGCGGCGGCGATCGACGAAGTTCTGTACGCCAACGTGTTCGAGGGGCTGACCCGCATCGGTCCGAACGGCGAGGTGCTGCCGGATCTGGCCGAAAGCTGGACCATTTCCGACGACGGCAAGGCCTACACCTTCAAGCTGCATACCGGCGTCAAATTCCATGACGGCACCGACTTCAATGCCGACGACGTGAAATTTTCGCTCGACCGCGCCCGCGCCGACAACTCCGTCAATGCACAAAAGGGCCTGTTCGCCGCCATCGATACGGTCGAGGTGGTCGATCCGGCGACGGTCAAGATTACGCTGAAGAAACCGCAGAGTTCCTTCCTCTACAATATGGGCTGGGGCGACGCGGTCATCGTCGCCCCTGAGACAGCCGACACCAACAAGGAAAAGCCTGTCGGCACCGGCCCGTTAAAATTCCAGAGCTGGGCCAAGGGCTCCTCGATCACGCTAATCAAATCAGACACTTACTGGGGCACCCCGGTGTCCCTCGACAAGGCTGAGTTCCGCATCGTTCCCGATGCCGCTGCCGCTGTGCCGGCATTGCTTTCCGGCGACGTCCAGGCCTTTCCCTTCTTCCCCGATCTCGACAGCGTCGCGCAGATCCAGGGCGACCCACGCTTCAAGGTGGTGATCGGCGCGACCGAGGGTGAGACCATCCTTTCGATGAACAACAAGAAGCCGCCTTTCGACAAGCTTGAGGTCAGACAGGCGATCTCCTTTGCGCTCGACCGCAAGGCGATCATCGACGGCGCTTCGGCCGGGCTCGGCGTGCCAATCGGCTCGCATATGTCGCCCGCAAGCAAAGTCTATGTCGACTTCACCGGCCTCTATCCGCACAATGTCGACAAGGCCAGGGAACTGCTGAAGGAAGCCGGCCTGGAGAACGGTTTCAAGGCGACGCTGAAACTGCCGCCGCCGCCCTATGCGCGGCTTGGCGGCGAGAT
The DNA here is from genome assembly GCF_040319125.1 of Mesorhizobium sp. M0938. Classification (NCBI taxonomy): domain Bacteria; kingdom Pseudomonadati; phylum Pseudomonadota; class Alphaproteobacteria; order Hyphomicrobiales; family Phyllobacteriaceae; genus Mesorhizobium; species Mesorhizobium sp. M0938. Next base: position 184,708 of record NZ_JAMYNS010000006.1, read on the forward strand.
CATCGCCTCGCAGCTTCGCGATATCGGCATCGATCTGCAGATCGTACCCGTGGAATGGGCGCAGTGGCTGGACCAGGTCTTCACCAAGAAGGACTACGACCTGACCATCGTCTCCCACACCGAGCCCAACGACATCGATATCTATTCGCGCAAGGACTACTACTTCAACTACGACAATCCGACCTTCGACAAGATCATTGCCGATCTGAACCTCACCTCGGACGAGGTCAAGCGCATGACGCTGCTCGGCGAGGCGCAGAAGATACTGGCCGACGATGCCGTGGTCGGTTTCCTCTACGAACTGCCGAAAGTCGGCGTCTGGGACGCCAAGCTCGAGGGTTTTTGGGAAAACGCACCGATCCAGGCCAACGACCTGACCAAGGTGAAGTGGACGGAGTGAGGGGCTGCTGGCCAAAGGGGCGAAGCTTGCGATCCTTCCCACCCCCCTCTGCCCTGCCGGGCATCTCCCCCGCAAGGGGGGAGATTGCGCCCTCATCGCTGCTTTCGCTAACCACTAGCGTTGCAAGAACAGCGCCAGCTTGGAAACTGCCGATCCCCCCCCTTGCGGGGGAGATGTCCGGCAGGACAGAGGGGGATGGGCGGGAACGCGACCCCTGCCCGGTCTTCGCACCAGGCAACGCAGCGGTCTTCCCCCCATGACCGCCTATCTCCTCAAACGTCTTGCCATCGCCATCGTTACCCTGGTTCTGGCCTCGATGGTGGTCTTCGCCGTGCTGGAGATCATTCCCGGCGACCCGGCGCGGCTGATGCTTGGCCTGAACGCCAGCGCTGAGCAGATCGAGTTGCTGCGCAACCAGATGGGCCTCAACGAGCCCCTTGCCGCGCGTTATCTGCACTGGGCCGGCGGCTTGCTGAGCCTCGATTTCGGCCGTTCCTACACCTATTCGGTGCCGGTCATCGATCTGGTCCGCGAGCGCGTCGTCGTCTCGCTGCCGCTGGCGCTGATCGCGCTGGCGTTGTCGACTATCATTGCCATTCCGGTCGGACTGTTCTCCGCCGGCCGCCACGGGCGGGCCGGAGACACGATCGCAATGGGAGCCGCTCAGCTCGGCGTCGCTGTGCCGAATTTCTGGTTCGCGCTGATGCTGATCTACCTCTTCGCCGTCTGGCTGCGGCTGGTGCCGGCGGGCGGTTTTCCGGGTTGGAGCGCGGGCGTCTGGCCGGCGCTGAAATCGCTGTTCCTGCCGGCAGTCGCGCTCGCCCTGCCGCAAGCGGCGATCCTCGCCCGCGTCACCCGCTCGGCGCTGATCGAGGTGCTGAACGAAGACTATATCCGCACCGCCCGCGCCAAGGGCCTGCCCTATCGCGCCGTGCTGTGGCGGCATGCACTGCGCAACGCCATGATCCCGGTGCTGACCATTCTCGGCCTGCAATTCGCCTTCTTGCTCTCCGGCACCATCATCATCGAAAACGTCTTTTACCTGCCGGGCCTCGGTCGGCTGGTGTTCCAGGCGATCACCCAGCGCGACCTGATCGTCGTCGAAAGCGTTGTCATGCTGCTGGTCGCCGCCGTCATTGCGGTCAATCTCCTCGTCGATCTCTCCTACGCAGTCGTCGATCCACGCCTGAGGAGCCGGCAATGACGCTGCGCTTCGATATGCCAGAAGAGAATCTCGCCGGCATTCTGGTCAAGGCCTTTCGCAATCGCTCATTCCTCGCCGGCTTCGTCATCACGGCGCTGGTGGCGGTGGTCGCGATCGTCTCGTTCTTGTGGACGCCTTATGACGTCACCAGGCTGGTGATCGCCGACAAGACGCAAGCACCGTCGCTGGCACACTGGTTCGGCACCGATCATTTCGGTCGCGACATACTGTCGATGATCATGGTTGGCGCCCGCAACTCGATCGCCGTCGCATTGGTGGCGGTCGGCATAGGCATGGGCATCGGCGTGCCGCTCGGCGCCTTTGCCGCGGCGCGCGGCGGCATCCTCGACGAAGCGGTGATGCGGCTGAACGATCTTGTCTTCGCCTTCCCTGCCCTGCTCTCGGCGATCATGATCACCGCCATCTTCGGCCCTGGCGCGCTCAACGCCATCATCGCCATCGGCATCTTCAACATCCCGGTCTTCGCCCGTGTCGCCCGTGCCGGCGCGCTGGCGATATGGCCGCGCGAATTCATCCTTGCCGCGCGCGCCGCCGGCAAGGGCAAGACGCTGATCACGCTGGAACATGTGCTGCCCAACATCGTCACCTTGCTTCTGGTGCAAGGCACCATCCAGTTCGCGCTCGGCATCCTGGCCGAAGCCGGGCTTTCCTATGTCGGGCTCGGCACACAGCCGCCAATGCCGAGCTGGGGGCGGATGCTGTTCGATGCGCAGACCCGCATGGTGGCAGCGCCGTGGATGGCGATCTTTCCAGGCATGGCGATCGTCGTCACCGTGCTAGGCCTGAACCTGCTCGGCGACGGTATTGCCGATATTCTCGATCCCAAATCGCGGCGGCAGCGATGAGCCTGCTCGAAATCGAAAAATTGTCGCTGAGCATCGGCGATACGCCGATCCTGAGGGATGTCGAGCTCTCCGTTGCACCAGGCGAGGTGATGGGCCTGGTCGGCGAATCCGGCTCAGGCAAGTCGATAACGGCGCTCACGATAATGCAGCTTCTGCCTTGGGCGGCGCGCGCCACCGGGCGTGTCATCTTCGACGGCATCGACATTCTTGCGGCCAGCGAAGACCAGATGTGCGCGCTGCGCGGCGACGACATCGGCATGGTGTTCCAGGAGCCGATGACGGCGCTGAACCCGGTCAAGACCATTGGCGAACAGGTCGCCGAAGGCATCCGCTGGCACACCGGGGTAAGCCGCGCCGACGCCGAGGACCGGGCGCGAGAAATGCTCGACCGGGTCGGCCTGCCGGCGGCGCAGTTTCCCTTGTCACGCTATCCGCACGAACTGTCCGGCGGTCAGCGCCAGCGCGTCGTCATCGCCATTGCCTGCGCGTTGAAGCCAAAGCTGCTGATCGCCGACGAGCCGACGACGGCGCTCGACGTCGTGCTGCAGGCGCAGATCCTCGACCTGTTGCGCGACCTGGTCGCGGAAAACCGCATCGGCCTGCTCCTGATCTCGCATGACCTCGCGGTGGTGACCGAGATGGCGGATCGCATCACCATCCTGCGCCATGGCGAAGTGATGGAGGCCGGCGACACGGCGCGCACCTTGTCCGAACAGCTTCATCCCTATACGCGACAACTGGCGCAGGCCTCGATGCATGTGCCCGCGCGGGCCAAGGCACACGAGGTCGGCCCGGACAACCCCCTGCTCCAGGGTGCCAAACCCCTGCTCCAGGTAGACAGCGTGACGCGGGACTATCCGGGACGTCGCGCTTCGCTGTTGAAGCGCGCGCCTCCGATCCGCGCCGTCGACGATGTCTCATTTTCGATGGCACCGGGCCAGTCGGTGGCGCTGGTCGGGCGTTCCGGCTGCGGCAAGTCCACGCTTGCCCGCATGGTCCTGGCGCTGGACGAGCCGACATCGGGAACGATCCGATTTCGTGGGCAAGACATCACCGGCAAGAGCGAGACTGAGCTCAAGCCGGCGCGGCGCGACATGCAGGTGGTGTTCCAGGACCCTTACGGCTCCTTCGATCCGCGCCAGAAGGTCGAAAAGCTGGTCGCCGAGCCACTGCATGTCCTGGAGAAGAAGCCGGGAAATGCCGAGCGGCGCGAGATGGTGGCAAAAGCCTTGCACGAGGTCGGCCTCAGCCCACGCGACATGGACAAATATCCGCACGAGTTTTCAGGTGGTCAGCGCCAGCGCCTGTCGATCGCCCGCGCCATCATCACCCGCCCCAGACTGGTTGTCGCCGACGAGCCTGTCTCGGCGCTCGACGTCTCGATCCGCGCCCAGGTGCTCGATCTGTTCGCCGAGCTCAACCAGAAGCTCGGCATTGCCTACCTCTTCATCACCCATGATCTGACCGTCGCCCGCGCCATTTCAGACCAGGTGATGGTCATGGATGACGGCAGGATCGTCGAGCGCGGCAGGACGAGCGAGGTTCTCGACCACCCGCAATCCGAGGCAGCCAAGGCGCTGGTCACTGCTGCTCCGGACCTGCACCGGGCGATAGCGCGCCGGCTACAGGAGCAAGGGTGAACGGCGGGCCGTTGGGGCTTACGTTTGCGGCCTCACCACATCCGCAGGCCTGATGTCGAGCAGGTCGAGCGTGCGGCGCAAGAGCTGCATCTCGGTCCCGGCAAGTTGCGAATCGGCCTTGGCGATCTCGGCCATATGGCGGACAAGCAGCTTGCGCCGCTCGACGTCGAGATCACGGAACTGCGCGATGGCTTGCGAGCTGTTGGTCTCGTAGCCGAACTCGTTGAGATATTCGATGACGCTGTCGATGCTGGCTTCCGGAATGCCGAAGGCTTCCCGGCAGATGCGCCTGAAAGCGGCCATTTCGCTCTCGCTGACCGTGCCGTCGGCGAGGATCATGCGGAACAGCATGAGTAGCTCCGCCGACAGCACAGGATCGTCCGCAACCTTGCGCACGCCGGGGTCGCCGTCGAAGATCGAGCGTATTTGGTCCAGCAAAGCGAATGCCATCAGCGTCCCTTTCCGATTCGTTGCGAATAGGTAGCGCGGAATCGGCCTTGCGCAAACGGGTGGTCGAACGCGCCGGACGTCTCTCTCCCCGCAACCATCCGATGTTCGATCTTGCCACCCAGACCGTCGTGCGCAAACCCGCTGCGCACGCTAATTGGTGTGTGGCGGCGTGACTGATAGTATGTGGCCGTACGAATCATGTTGGAGGAGCCACACATGAATCTCAGTGCGCCTACACAGCTTGTTTTCATCATATCCCTTGTTATCGCCATTCTCGGCCTTCTTGCCGCTTTTGGCGTCCTTGCGTTTATTCCCATTCCCGCGGTTTGGATTGCCCTCATCGCTTATATCGTGCTTGCCGGTGGCTGCTTGATGCGCGGCGCCTAAGCACTCAAATCTCAGGCAACTCGGAGCGCCCGGCCACATGCGGGGCGCTTTTGATTCTGAGGGCAGGTCTGCTACAGTTCCCCAGCGGAAGGAAAATTCATGTCCGCCAAAGGCGAAGACAGCAGCAATTATTACAGCCCCGGCGTCGGCCGGTTCGAGATGGTGCGGGGCGCGCCCGGCCCTGAGCTTCACGGCGCGGTCACCGACATCTGCTTCTATCGCGAAACGGCACCGGGCTATTTCCGCAACGTCGAATATGCGTCGCTGACCGTGCCGCTGGTCATCAGTTTTGCCGAACCCTTCGCTATCGGTCTCGGCAAGGACCCCAGCGACAATGACCGCTTTGCCAGTTTCGCCGCCGGCCTCTACGCCGGTCCGGTGGTGATCGAATCCTACGGTGGCGCCTGCTGCGTCCAGGTCAATTTCACGCCGCTCGGCGCCCGCCGCTTCTTCGGCCTTCCGATGAGCGAGCTGACCGACCGCATGGTAGGCCTCGACGATGTGCTCGGCCTTGAAGGCATCGCGCTGCGCGAAAGGCTTGGAAACGCGCGCGACTGGAGCGCGCGCTTTGCCATCGTCGAGGCGTTCGTCGCCGAACGGCTGGCTGAGGCCCGGGAAACGCAGGCCGAAATCGCTTGGGCCTATGAACGGATCATCACCTCGGGAGGCCGCATTCGCGTCTCATCGCTCGCCGGCAGGCTGGGCTGGAGCCGCAAGCATCTCTTGGGGAAATTCTCCAACGCGATCGGCGTCGGGCCAAAGACATTGTCGCGCATCGTCCGCTTCAACCGGGCGCTCGGCCTTGCAAAGCGGGACAGATCCGACTGGGCTGATATCGCCGCCGACTGCGGCTATGCCGACCAGGCGCATCTGGTTCGCGAATTCCGCCACCTTGCCGGCGAAACGCCGACGATGCTTGCCGCCCAGGCGTAGACGCGCAGGGTCCTTTGCAGGACGCTCAGGTAACATTTCTTCAAGACGCCACAACAGCCTTCGCCCAGACTGGGTTATCACCAATCCAAACGAAGGAGTTCGTCATGCCGAATACCACCGAAGCGCCCAGGCTCTATCCCACCTTACGGTACCGCAATGCCGCCAAAATGATCGACTGGCTGGGTGAAGCCTTCGGCTTTGCCGTTCATGCCCGCTACGGCGAAGGCGACATCGTCCATCACGCCGAACTGACTTTCGGCTCCTCAATGATTATGCTGGGCACTGCACGCGACGACAAGTTTGGCCAGATGATCGGTGCACCGAGCCAGGGTGGTGGCAGATCGATCTATGTTGCCGTTGACGATGCCGATGCCGCTTTTGCCAAAGCAAAAAAGGCCGGCGCCGAAATACTGGAAGAGCTGACTGACCGCGACTATGGCAGCCGCGAGTTCATCTGCCGCGATCCGGAAGGCTATGTCTGGTCCTTCGGCACCTACTGGCCGAAGGCCGGTGAGCCCGCCAGCTAACGGGCGAGGCCAAAGATGGCGTCGCAGTCGAGGTGGGTCTCCAGCTCGGCTGCGACCTCGTCGAGCGCCCGTTCGACCTCGGCGCGATAATCGATGCCGCCGCCTTTGACGCCAAGGTTTTCCAGGAATTTCGCCCGAAAAGCGTCGGCGGAAAACAGCCCGTGCAGATAGGTGCCCGATACCTTGCCGTCGGTCGAGATGGCGCCGTCGTCGACGCCGTTGATGACGGCGGATGGCCGCAGCGTGTCCGGACCGGTGGTGCGGCCGAGATGGATCTCGTAGCCTTGCAGCGGCAACTCGAATTGCACCGAGCGCGCGCTGACATTGCGCACCGTCTTTTCCGGCTCCATCACCGTTTCGACGTCGAGCAGGCCAAGCCCTTCGGTCTCGGTAACGCTGCCCTCGATGCCGTCGGGGTCGCGCACGACACGGCCGAGCATCTGGAAGCCGCCGCAGATGCCGACCACATGCCCGCCGCGCTTGCGATGGGCGACAAGATCACGGTCCCAGCCATTCTCGCGAAATCTCAGGAGATCGCCGATCGTCGACTTGGAGCCGGGAATGACCACCAGCCCGGCGTCCTCCGGGAGATGCTGGCCAGGCGGCACGAAGACGACCTCGACTTCGCGTTCGGCCTTGAGCGGGTCGAGATCGTCGAAATTGGCGATGCGTGAAAGCATCGGCACCGCGACCTTCAACGCGCGCTTCTCGCCGGAAGTCAGGCGCTCAAGGACAACGGAATCTTCCGAGGGCAACCGCGCCGCTGCCTTCAGCCACGGCACGACGCCAAAACAGCGCCAGCCGGTGAACGTTTCGATCGCCTTGATCCCATCATCGAACAGCGAGACATCGCCACGGAACTTGTTGATGAGACAGCCGACGATCATGCGCCGGTCCTCTTCCGGCAGGATCAGATGCGTGCCGGCGACCGAGGCGATAACGCCGCCGCGATCGATATCGCCGACGAGGATCACCGGCACGTTGGCGCGCGTGGCAAAGCCCATATTGGCAATGTCGCGGCTCCTGAGATTGATCTCGGCCGGCGAGCCGGCGCCCTCGACGATGACCAGATCGGCGCCCTCGCCGACCTTTGCCCAGGAGTCCAGCACCGCATCCATCAGTTGGCCCTTCAGCGCCTGGTAGTCGCGCGCCCTCGCCTCGCCGAACACCTTGCCCTGCACCACCACTTGCGCGCCGATATCGGTCTGCGGCTTGAGCAGCACCGGGTTCATGTGGACGGAAGGCGTCACGCCACAGGCGATCGCCTGCAGCCATTGGGCGCGGCCGATCTCGCCACCGAGTTTGTCACCCGGAATGTCGGCGACAGCGGCGTTGTTCGACATGTTCTGCGGCTTGAACGGCCGCACCTTCAGCCCACGGTTCCTGGCCGCGCGGCACAGACCCGCGACCAGCACCGTCTTGCCGACATCGGAGCCCGTGCCTTGCAGCATGATCGCCCTAGCCATCAGTCCTTGCCCTGTGCCGTCGTTCCGGTGATCGTCGATTTTGCCGCCAGCGGCCCATCACGCCAGATGTAGAGCGCCAGCAGCGGCTCCTTGCCGGTGCGCATGGCGTGGCTGACATTGGAGGCATGGTGGATCACCTCACCCGCCTCGCGCCTGCTAAATTCGCCCTCGCCCATGCGCCATTGCGTGCCGCCGGTCAGCGGAATGTAGATCTCCTCGGCGACGTGATGATGGTCGGGATAGACGATATCAGGTCCGAGGATGAGGAGACCGGCCGCAACCTCGTCATTGACGAAATGGCCGCGCGTACCAAAGATCTCCAGCCAGCCGTATCTGGCCAGGAATTCCGCGCCGAAATCGGCGGCGCTGTATGTCTGGCCCCAGCGCAGCTCATTGCGATGCGCCGTGAGGAACCGCGCCAGCGATCTGGCATCAGGCGGCGCAAGTTCCGCTGCGCGATCGAGATAGCGAAGGCAAGGCAGGCGATGCGGCTCGAGCGGACGGACCGGCATGTCCCAGCCGATCCGGGTCACGGCATCGCCCACCAACGCATCATCGAAGGTTTCGAGATAGGTTCGGAAATGCTCAAGCAGTTCATTTGAATTCGTCGACACATCTGGCTCCGATTCACGCACAGCCGTTCCGCGGAGGGTCAGCTTGCGCGGCGGCATCATTGGTCTAGATTGGTGCGCGCGCAAAGCCAAAAACGACAGGCCAGCAGGCCGGAAACATCAGGGAGCACGCCATGGACGCCGCTGTCGATGCGAGCACCAGCCAGTTCGAACTCAACGAGGACCAGCGCGCGATCCAGGAGATGGCCGAGGCCTTCGCCGCCGACCGCGTCGCGCCGAACGCGCTCGACTGGGACCGCAGCAAGCATTTTCCGGCGGATGTGATCCGCGAAACCGGCCCGCTCGGCCTCGGCGGCATCTATGTCAGTGACGATGTCGGCGGCTCGGCGCTCGGCCGGCTGGACGCGGTGCTGATCTTCGAAGCGCTTTCGCGCGCCGATCCGGCCTTTTCCTCCTTCATCTCGATCCACAACATGGCGGCGTCGATGATCGACCGCTTCGGCAGCGACGAGCAGCGCCAGCGCTTCCTGCCGAAGCTGATCTCGATGGAATGGCTGGCAAGCTATTGCCTGACCGAGCCGGGCTCGGGATCGGATGCGGCGGCGCTGAAGACGCGCGCGGTGAAAAGCGGCGGTGATTATGTGCTGAACGGCGTCAAGCAGTTCATCTCGGGCGCCGGCGACAGCGACATCTACATCGTCATGGCGCGCACCGGCGCCGATGGGCCGAAGGGCATTTCCACCTTCGTCGTGCCGAAGGATGCGCCCGGCCTGTCCTTCGGTTCAAACGAGCACAAGATGGGGTGGCACATGCAGTCGACCCGCCAGGTCGTGTTCGAGGACTGCGAGGTTCCGGCGCAAAACCTGCTTTCAGCCGAAGGCGCCGGCTTTTCCATCGCTATGGCCGGGCTCGACGGCGGCCGGCTCAACATCGCCGCCTGTTCACTAGGCGGCGCACAATCGGCGCTCGACAAGGCGCTGTCCTACACCGCCGAGCGCAAGGCTTTCGGCTCCAAGATCAACCAGTTCCAGGCGCTGCAATTCAAGCTCGCCGACATGGAGACCGAGCTGCAGGCAGCACGGATCTTTCTCTACGCCGCCGCCTCGAAGCTCGACCGCAAGGCCCCGGATGCCTCGAAATGGTCGGCGATGGCCAAGCGCTTCGTCACCGACATCGGCTTCAACGTCGCCAACGACGCCCTGCAACTGCATGGCGGCTACGGCTATTTGCACGACTACGGCATCGAGAAGCTGGTGCGGGACCTGCGCGTCCACCAGATCCTTGAAGGCACCAACGAGATCATGCGCGTCATCATCGCACGCGCCCTGATCGGCCGCTAAAGCATCTAGGCAGTAGGCAGTAGGCAGTAGGCAGTAGGCAGTAGGTGAAAGATGAGCGGCAAGATCAATTCGTACAAGGATCTTATCGTGTGGCAGCAGGCGATGGATCTGGCCGTCACCACCTACTCATTGACCAAGGCATGGCCAAAAGAGGAATTGTATGGGTTGACCAGCCAAATCCGCCGCTCAGCTACCTCTATCCCCGCGAATATCGCGGAAGGTTATGGCCGAGACAACAGAGGCTCTTATCAACAATTTCTCAGAATAGCCCAAGGGTCGCTGAAGGAGTTCGAGACGCACCTCCAGATCGCTGAACGCATTGGCCTTGCTACACATGATCAAGCTTATCAGATGCTGTTAGCAACCGAGGGCATCGGAAAAATGCTTCGCCAACTTATTAGCAAACTTGCGCCCGAATAGGCCGCCTACCGCCTACCGCCTACTGCCTACTGCCTTACCCAAACCACGGAGCGCCATTATGACCACCATCGCCTTCATCGGCCTCGGCAACATGGGCAATCCGATGGCCGCCAACCTCGTCAAGGCTGGATATACCGTGCACGGCTTCGACCTGATGCCGGAAAACCTCGTCATCGCCAGGGATCATGGCGTCGTCGTCATGGCTAATGCCCTTGCCGCGGTGAAGGGGGCCGATGTGGTCATCACCATGCTGCCGGCCGGCAAGCACGTCCTGTCGGTCTACGAAGACATCGCGCCCAAGGCGAAACAAGGCGCGCTGTTCATCGATTCCTCGACCATCGACGTCGAATCGGCACGAAAAGCTCACGCCATTGCCGCCAAACATGAGCTGCTGTCGATCGACGCGCCGGTTTCCGGCGGCACCGGCGGCGCCACCGCCGGCACGCTGACCTTCATGGCCGGTGGCTCGAAGGACGCCTTCGCCAAAGCCGAGCCTATCCTCAAGCCGATGGCCGGCCGCATCGTCCATTGCGGCGATGATGGCGCCGGACAGGCGGCAAAGATCTGCAACAACATGATGTTAGGCATTTCGATGATCGGCGTCGCAGAAGCCTTCGTTCTGGCGGAAAAGCTCGGCCTGTCGCATCAGGCGCTGTTCGACGTCGCCTCGACCTCGTCGGGCCAGTGCTGGTCGCTGACCACCTACTGCCCGGTGCCCGGCCCGGTGCCGACATCTCCGGCCAACAATGGCTACATGCCGGGGTTTGCCGCAGCACTGATGCTGAAGGACCTGAAACTGTCGCAGGAAGCCGCGCAAAGCGCCGGTGCTGTGACGCCGCTCGGCGCCGAGGCAGCCCAGCTTTATGCGCTGTTCAACGCCCAGGGACACGCCGGTGCCGATTTTTCCGGCATCATAAATTTCCTGCGCGGTACCCCGGCGTAATGCATGTCGCCCAAAAGCTTGCCCTCGGGTTTGGCCCGAGGGTGCGCAGCGTTTTGGGACAACGATATGGAAGACAGGACTTAAGCGCGTCGCATGAGTCCCTTCAGACGCGCTTTAAGCCTCGAACTCGACGGGGCTTCTTCTATTTCCCGGCAAAAGAAACATCGCAAATTTAGATTTGCTTAACCGCTCGATAACCCCCCGGTAACGATGTGTCTGTAAAACGGAATGCGAGGCGGCATATCGCATCCGCCCGGCGCTCCGGATCAGGTCTCGCGTACCGGAGCCCGTAAGTTTCGCAAGTGTTCTGGTAGCGAAGCGCCATGCGTATCTGGCAAAGCCGCGTTCCCGATGGAGCGCGGTTTTTGCGTTTGGCATCCTTCAAGGACAGTGAGACGATCGCCCTGACCTATGTCGACGCCTTACGTGGAAAGATGTTTTGATGGTGGATGGCCGCAACTCCTGGAAGGGGGGAAGGCCACATCGACTGTGATCCGCGTCAAACAGGTCCCACCATCGCCCGTGTAATCGCGGCACCCACAGTTGCCGTGCCCCTCTATGTGCGCGTGGCACGGGTTCCCGAACCCACCATCTTCAAGCTCCAGTCCAGCCCGCACCAGCATCGCCGCAGCCTCTTTTCGCGCGCTGATGATCATGAACGCGGCCTTTTCCAGAACTTCCGATTGTTCAGTCGTGAGATCTTCCCGAGTCAGATGTTTAAACATTTGTCACTCCCTCTGCTTCCGACAGATCCCGACGAAGTACACATCCTTGACAGCTAAGCTGATCGAAAGGTGCGCAATTTCTTCTCGCTGCCGATCGGGCGAAGTTGACAGGACCGGCCTTACGGATGGCTTACGGGCATCGCGACTGATCTGCCGGTGGGTGAAAGACAGCCGCCGTTCGCCACGCTTGCCGCGTTCTGCATGGACGAGGCTTGCCGGCTGGAGCTGCGTTAGTCAGTCGGAGGCCAATGGCGTTTTTAACGGAACGCTAATATACATGGACATTCGAACGAGCAGCGCCTGCCAAATCCCTGAGGGAATGCCATGCGAAGGTTCATCTTCACGGCAATGTGTATCGCCGCCGCAACGGCCGCCAACGCCCATGATTGGTACGAAGACAAGATCGATCCACAGACGAAATTCAGGTGTTGCGGTGGTTCTGATTGCCGCGCCATACCTCGGTCTTCGGTGCGGTCCAGGGTAGACGGTGGTTACACTTATTTGCCGCATAATTTCACCATCCCACGGGACCGTGTACAGGAATCTCCAGACGGCCAATACCATATCTGCGAGAATACCTACGCCGTAACCAATCAGCTGTATTGGCGTTGCTTTTTCGCACCTCGTGTCGATGTCTCTCTACTTCTCACACGTTAAGGTAAATACGGCGCGTCGCCGCCGGAATCCTCGTAGCGATCCTTCGTGAGCGGCTCCTCCGGCTGGTACTCCTAGGACAAGGTGTCAGTCTGGGACAAGACCGACACGGCGCGCATCAGATTGATGTTGCGGTCGATGACTCATCGAATGCTTCTGGAAGCTGACCTTCTTGGGGTTCGTGCTCAGGGTGTAGGAGACCTGATTGCCGACCTCACGGCCGATCCTCGCCTGGCGAGATCTTCGGCAGAATGCGGCATTCAAACGCCGGGCGTCCGGCTTCAAGACGCCCGGCGATGGTTTATCCTACCGCTTGCGCAAATCGGCTTGCGCCAGATCAAGCGCCTTGGCGATACGCTCGCAGGCCATGTCGATCGTCTCGCTCGTCCAGATCAGCGGCGGCGACAAGATCATCGTGTCGCCGGTGGCGCGCAGCATCATGCCTTGCGCGATCGCGTGGTCGCGGACAATCACGGCCGCGCTCCCGGCCGGCAGGAAGCGCTCCTTGGTCGCCTTATCCCTGACGATCTCGATCGCCCCCATCAGCCCGATCGAGCGCACTTCGCCGACCAGATCGTGACCGCCAATGTGCTCCTGCAGCGCCTTGGCGAAATAGGGTCCGGTGTCGTTCTTGACCCGATCGACCAGACCTTCCCGCTCCATGATCTCGAGGTTCTTCAGCGCCACGGCGCAGGCCACGGGGTGGCCGGCATAAGTATAGCCGTGATTGAACTCGCCGCCCTTCTCGACCAGCGTCGCGGCGATACGATCACCGACCAGCAGCGCCGACAGCGGCTGATAGCCGGAGGTCAGCGCCTTGGCGGTGGTGATGGTATCGGGCTCGATGCCGAAGGTCTGAGCTGCGAACCACTCGCCGGTGCGGCCATAGCCGGTGATGACCTCGTCCAGCATCAGGAGGACATCGTATTTGCGGCAGATGCGCTGTACTTCCGGCCAATAGCTCATCGGCGGTATCTTCACGCCGCCTGCCCCCATCACCGGCTCGCCGATGAAGGCGGCGACCTTGTCGGCGCCGGCTTCAAGGATGGCGTCCTCGACGGCCTTGGCCGCGCGCAGGCCGAAATCATGGTCGCTTTCGCCTGGCAGAGCCAGCTCGTAGGCGTAGGGCATCATCACATGGACGATGTTGGGAACCGCGCCGTTGAGCTGCTTGTGCATCGGCTCCATGCCGCCCAGCGACGTGCCGGCAATGGTCGAGCCGTGATAGGCCGTCTTGCGCGAGATGATGCGGTTCTTCTCCGGCTTGCCTTCCAGTGCCCAATAGTGGCGGACAAGGCGCAGCGCCGTGTCGTTGGCCTCCGAACCGGACGACCCGTAGATCACCTGGTTGACGTGTTTCGGCGCCAGTTCCGCCAGCTTTTTGGCCAGCAGTACCGGGGTCGGTGTCGAGCATTTGAAGAAGGAATTGTAATAAGGCAGTTCCTTCATCTGGGCGTAAGCCGCGTCGGCCAGCTCGTCGCGTCCGTAACCGACATTGACGCACCATAGCCCGGCCATGCCGTCGAGGATTTCCGTACCTTCGGAATCGTAGATGAACGGACCATTGGCGTGGGTGATGATGCGTGAGCCGGCCTCGCGCATCTCCTTATGGTCGGTGAACGGATGAAGGTGATGCGCGGCATCGATCTGCTGAAGCTGCTTCAGCGAATAATTCTGATAAGTCATGTCTGATCTTTCCTCTTTGAACCAATCCGGCGTTTTGCCGGGGCGGATTCGTCAGAGGAGCGCGGGCGGCGAATAGCCGATGCGGGCGCAAAGCCGCAAAAGCTCCGCGCGAAGCGTGCGCGGCGACGGCGTCACCGCCACCCCAAATGCGCGACATGTCTTCATCCGAGCCATGCAGCACCTTATGCCGCCCGATACGATCAGTTCAAGCAGTTCCGTTCAAGCGGTTCCGTTCAGCGCACGTTGCAGGAAGACATACTTCATCGCCGCCTGTGCTGCCTGCGGCCGACGATCGCCGCGCCCGCCATGGCCGCCCTCGGTCTCCTCGAAGAACAGCGTATTGGCGTGCCCGGCGGCCTGCAGCCGCGCCGCCATCTTGCGCGCATGGCCGGGATGGACGCGGTCGTCGGCGGTCGACGTTGTCAGCAGCACCGGCGGATAGGCCGCATCGGTCTTTACATGCTGATAAGGTGAGTAAGCGGCCAGCCACGCGGCCTCCTCCGGCTTCGCCGGATCGCCATACTCGGCCATCCAGGATGAGCCGGGCGGCAGCTCGGTATAACGCAGCATGTCGAGCAGCGGCACGTCGATGATCACAGCACCGAAAAGCTCCGGATGCTGGGTCAACGAAACGCCAGTCAGCAAGCCGCCATTCGAGCCGCCCTGGATACCGAGCGTCGCCGGCGTGGCGATGCCACGTTTCACCAGGTCCTGCGCGACCGCGGCGAAATCGTCGAAGGCCTTCTGACGATTGGCCTTGAGCGCGGCCTGATGCCAGTTCGGGCCGAACTCGCCGCCGCCGCGGATATTGGCCTGTACATAGGCATTGCCCTTTTCCAGCCACAGCCTGCCGCGCACGCCGGCATAGCCGGGCAGCAACGGCACTTCGAAGCCGCCATAGCCGTAAAGCAGCGTCGGCACCGGCCCGTCCTGGTCGCGCCGCCTGACGACGAAGTACGGGATCATGGTGCCGTCTTTCGAGCGTGCCTCGAACTGTTCCGAGACAAGGGAGGCAGAATCGAAACGCGCCGGCTGCGATTTCACCGTCATAAGCGTCGCAGCATTGTCGTCCGACCAGATGATCGAACTCGGCGTCAGAAAATCGGTGAAGGAGAAGGAGACGCTGGAGCCGAAATGTTCGGCATGGGCGATGCCGACATTGCCATTCTCCGGCAGCGCGACAGGTTCCAGCGACCAGCTGTCATGGTTGCGCTCGCAGACGACGACCTTGCCGCGTACATTGTCCATCAGATTGATGAACAACCGGTCCTGCGTACGGGCAATGCCGGCGATGGAAACGCGCTGCGCCGGCTGGAGCACGGTTTCCACCTGATCTAGCGCACCGGTTTCGATCCAGCGTGCGAAATCCAGCGAATAGAGGCCGTCAGGCTGGCACAGCGTGCCGTCCGGCGCCGTCCACGGACTGCGCACCCCAAAGACGAACTGATCCCGAAACAGTGCCGTGTCGGTGACGTCATCCGGCAGCGGAATGCGCTTGTTTTGGCCGGAAGGCAGACGCAGAAAACTATGCGAGGCGAAGAAGTCGAGCGTCCGGGTCAGGAACAGATGCCGCTTATCGCCGTCGTATTCGAGGGAACCGCCGGCGGCGAGATCCTGCTTCTGCGCCTCGAAGATCGGCGTCGCATCCTCCAGCCTGGTGCCGCGCTGCCAAAGCTTGACCACGCGCGGATAACCGGACTGGGTTTTTTCGTCCTCCTCGAAGGCAGCCGAGACGATGACCGTGTCCTTGTCCAGCCAGCCGAAGCCGGACTTCGAGGCGGGTGCGCGAAAGCCGCCCTCGACAAAGGATTTGGTGTCGATGTCGAATTCGCGCATCTCACTGGCGTCGCCGCCATCCGGCGACATCGAGAGCAGGCAGCGGGTGAAGTCGGGATAAAGCCGGCTGGCGCCGCTGAACACCCATTTCACGCCCTCTTTCGCCGACAGCATGTCGAAGTCGATGATCGTCTCCCACTGCGGTTTGTCGGTCTTGTAGGAAGCGACCGTCGTGCGTCGCCAGAGGCCGAGCACATTGGTCTTGTCCTGCCAGAAATTATAGACGTGGCCGTTGAGTGCAGACCCGACCGCAATGTTGTCTTCGGCCGTCATCAGGTCGAGCGCGGTCTGGAAGGCGGCCTGGTAGGACGGATCGCCCTGCAATTCACCTGTTGTAACCGCGTTCTGACGGTGAACCCAGTCGAGCGCTTCCTTGCCTGTCCTGTCCTCCAGCCAGAGAAAGGGATCCTCGGCCACGCCGGATGAATCTGGCTGCTTTTGTGTCATAGCTTTGGTCATGTGGTCTCCGAAATCGTCAAGCTCGGTGCCGCAAACATCGGCATGGCGCTATCGAGATTCAATTGAAACACGTAAAACGAACAGACTCCGTAGTCTCCATAGGCAAGCCTTCTGCGTAGGGTGCAAGGGAACTTCATGCAACGTCTCTACATTGCGAATGAGAAGTTTGATGCGGTCAACGGCACAGGATGGAAGGAGTACATCCAGTGGTCGGGCCTCACACAGTTGAGCGAGGTCGTCACGCTCGACGGGATGCTCTGCCCGGTCGCACTGGCAGATACGAAGGACAGCTACTGGCCTCATATTGTGAACGAAGAATACATGCTCGACTTCTTTGTGGATCTGGACTTCCTTCTTTCGGAATTGGTCGACGCGAACGACCTCAACGTCCTTGGTGTGATCCGACGGCCCTCAACGGACGTGCGCCACCTTGACTGGAATGGATTCACGTTCCTTGGCTACGACTTGCTGGACCAGGACGTCTCAACAAGCGCGCTAACCAATTGCGGCGGCTTTCCGGAAGCATTCGCGAACTCGGAACTCTCCAGCGTCGGACTGATCCCAGACTTTGATCGTGCTGTTGAAATTCAAGGAACGCTACGCAGCAAATACTATCCACCGGAACACCATGCCGATTGTGACCTATGGGCTATTTTCAGACGGCAAGGCAATTGAGGGCTTACAGCACTTCGATACGAATCTCACACGATCCGCCGCCGCATGACGGTTGTAACCGCCAGCGCCAGGCAGATCGCGCCGAGTGTGATCGGCAGGCCGCCCGCACCGAGAATATTCATGGCGCCGCCCGCCAGCGGCGGCACTGCGATGCCGCCGACGCCCCACATCAGCGAGAAGGCGGCGTTGCCGGCGACCAGCGCCGAGCCGGTGAACCGCTCGCCGAGCTCGATGATCGACATCGTGTAAATGCCGTAGGAAGCCGCGCCCCAGACAAAGACGCATGGCCAGATCAGCGGCGTTTCGATGAGAACCGGCAACAACGCGCATCCGAGCACCGTTAGGGACACACAGATAAACCGCACCAGACGCGCCGTCAGCCGTTCCGCCAGCAGGCCGAGCGGCACCTGCATGGCGATGTTGCCGGCGATCATCATCGACAGCAGCGCCGACATGCGGGATTCCGCGATGCCATAATGCGTTCCATAGACCGGCAGCAGCGCCAGTACTCCCTGTTCGAAACCGGCGGCTACGACGACCGCGGACAACAGCAGCCATGCCATCGGTATAAACCCCATGACGGAAACCTGGTGCCCGGCCTCATCGACCTTTGGCAGCCGTCGCAGCACCAGCGCTAGGCAGGCGCCGCAAAAGACGAACGCGGCGATGCCGACGAGAAATGGCGGCCAGCCTTCGGTGCCGACGGCAAGCAGGCACAGCGGACCGGCGGCGAAACCTGCCGAAATGACTGTGGAATAGACCCCCATGACACGACCACGGCGTTTCGGCGGCGCCAGCGCGATCACCCAGATCTCGCTCAGCACATAGAGCGGATTGGTCACCACGCCGATCAGGAAGCGCAGCGGAAACCATAGGTACACATTTTGCGTCCAGCCGATCAGCGCCAGCACGATCGCCGAAAGGGCGGCGCAGGTGAGCGCGGTGCGCCCTGCCCCGAACCGGCGCGCCAGCGCTGGGATGAGCGGCGACGAAACGATAAAGCCGACCGGCGTCATCGCCGCCGACAGCCCGATAATGGCCGGCGAGACGCCCTGGCGCTGCAGGATGAAGCTCAACAGCGGGTAACTCAGCCCTTGCGCGATGGCGAACACCGAAACGGTGGCGATCACGCCGGTGATCGCCGCCCACTGCATTCTCTCGCCGTCGCTCTGTTCCACCCGGGTCATGATCGCACCAATAAGGAACCTGCACGATTAGCGTTTCGGCGGCGTGCCGGGAAGCACCGGCGGCGAGAACCGCTTGCGCCAGCCAGAGAGCCCCTTCAGCCCCGGAGCCGTCATGTCGCTTCCCTCGTCCTAGTGGTCGCCGCCTCCGCAATGGCGGGACGGCTGGCGGTCCATTATGCCGCCGCACTGTCGCAGCGTACGAGGCCTATTATGACCGCCGCCCTTTATCCCGCCGAACCGGCACTGGCAAACGACCGCGCCCGTCGTGGCGGCCGCGCGGGGAAGCGCGCCGGCGCAGCGGCGGCGTTCGAGCAGCCGCCTTTCCGTCAGCTGAAAATTCCGCTGACGCCGACGACGCTGGTATCCGACGACGAGCTGGAATCGATCCACCTCGCCTCGCTGCGCGTTCTCAGGGAAATCGGCGTCGACGTGCTGCACGATGAAGCAAGGCGCATCATGAAGGCACATGGCGCGGATGTCCGCGAAGGCAGCGAGCGGGTGCGCTTCGACAGCGACATGATCCTTGAACTTGTTTCGCACTGCCCGTCGGAATTCACCATCCACGCCCGCAATCCGGCGCATAATGTCCGCTTCGGTGGCGATAATCTGATCATCTCGATGATGGCGTCGGCGCCCAATTGCTCCGACATCGACCGCGGTCGCAGGCCGGGCAACCAGCAGGATTACCGCAACTTCCTCAAGCTCGCGCAGATGCACAACATCCTGAACTGCACGGGCGGTTATCCGGTCGAGCCGATCGATATCCATCCGTCCGTCCGGCACCTCGAATGCATCCGCGATTTGAGCATGCTCACCGACAAGGTGTTCCACATCTATTCGCTCGGCAAGGAGCGCAATGTCGACGGCATCGAGATCACCAGGATCGCGCGCGGCATCAGCGACGAACAGCTTCTCGAAGAGCCGTCGGTGTTCACCATCATCAACACCAATTCGCCGCTCAAGCTCGATGTGCCGATGATGGAAGGCATTATCCAGATGTCGAGCAAGGGCCAGGTCGTCATCGTCACGCCATTCACCCTGTCGGGCGCCATGGCGCCCGTGACCATCGCCGGTGCGCTGGTGCAGCAGAATGCGGAAGCGCTGTCCGGCATCGCCTTCGCACAGATGGTGCGCAAGGGCGCCCCTGTCGGCTATGGCGGCTTCACCTCCAATGTCGACATGAAGTCCGGCGCGCCGGCCTTCGGCACGCCGGAATACATGAAGGCGCAATTGGTCGGCGGCCAGCTCGCCCGCCGCTACAACATACCCTACCGCACCTCCAACACCTGCGCCGCCAACACAGTCGACGCGCAGGCGGCCTATGAAAGCGTGTTCTCGCTGTGGGGCGCCATCCAAGGTGGCGGCAATCTGATGATGCATGCGGCCGGCTGGCTCGAGGGCGGCCTGCGCTGCTCCTATGAGAAGACCATTCTGGACATCGACCTGCTGCAGATGGTGGCGGAATTTTTGACCCCGCTCGACCTTTCAGAGGAAGCACTCGGCTTCGACGCTATCCAGTCGGTCGGTCCGGGCGGCCATTTCTTCGGCACCCAGCACACCCAGGACCGCTACAAGACCGCCTTCTACTCCCCTGTTATCTCCGATTGGCGCAATTTCGAGACCTGGGCCGAAGCCGGATCGCCGACGGCTCTCGAAAAGGCCAACAAGGTGTGGAAGGAACGGCTGGCGTCCTACGAAGAGCCTTACATGGACCCGGCCATTCGCGAAGAGCTCAACGCATTCGTCGAAAAACGCCGGTCCGAAGGCGGCGCGCCGACCGATTTCTGACCGACACTCGGCAACGCTTTAACTTCGCGTCGAGGCGCGGAGTCATCGCTGACCAATCAACTGATTCAGTTTACGCAAAAACGGAACTATCTTCATGAAATCTCATGCAAAAGCGGTTGTCATCGGCGGCGGCGTCGTCGGCTGCTCGGTGCTCTACCATCTGGCCAAGGCCGGCTGGACCGACATCATGCTGATCGAGCGTTCGGAGCTCACCTCCGGCTCGTCCTGGCATGCGGCGGGCGGCTTCCATACGCTCAACGGCGATCCCAATGTCGCCAAGCTGCAGGCCTATACGGTGCAGCTCTACAGGGAGATCGAGGAGCTTTCCGGCCAGTCCTGTTCGCTGCACCTGACCGGCGGCGTGATGATGGCCGACACACCCGAGCGCATGGACTTTTTACGCCTCGCCCACGCCAAGGGCCGCTATCTCGGCATGGACACCGAGCTGATAACGCCGTCCGAGGCCAAGGCGATGTTCCCGCTGATGGACGAAACGAATTTCGTCGGCGCCATGTGGGATCCGGTCGAAGGCCATCTCGATCCTTCCGGCACCACCCACGCCTATGCCAAGGCTGCCAGGAAGCTCGGCGCCGAAATCGTGCTGCGCAACCGCGTCGTCGAGCTGACGCAGGAAGTCGACGGCACCTGGAACGTCGTCACCGAGCAAGGCACGGTCAAGGCCGAACATGTCGTCAACTGCGGCGGCCTGTGGGCTCGCGAGATCGGCCGCATGGTCGGTGTCGAGTTGCCGCTGCTGGCCATGGAGCATATGTACCTTTTGACCGAGCCGATGCCGGAGGTCGAAGAATTCAACAAATCGACCGGCCGCGAGATGATCGGCGTGATGGACTTCAAAGGCGAGATCTACACCCGCCAGGAGCGCAACGGCATCCTGCTCGGCACTTATGAAAAGGCCTGCAAGCCGTGGTCGCCGGTCAACACGCCATGGGATTTCGGCCATGAGCTGCTGCAACCCGACATCGACCGCATCGCGCCGTCGCTCGAAATCGGCTTCAAGCATTTCCCCGGCATCGAGAAGGCCGGCATCAAGCAGATCATCAACGGTCCCTTCACCTTCGCGCTGGACGGCAACCCGCTGGTCGGCCCGGTGCAGGGCCTGACCAATTTCTGGTGCGCCTGCGCCGTCATGGCCGGCTTCTCGCAAGGTGGCGGCGTCGGGTTGGCGCTGTCGAACTGGATGGTCAATGGCGACCCCGGCTTCGACGTCTGGGGCATGGACGTCGCCCGCTTCGGCGAATGGGCAACGCTGCGCTACACCAATGCCAAGGTGCGCGAAAACTATTCGCGCCGCTTTTCCATACGCTTTCCCAACGAGGAATTGCCGGCTGCTCGCCCGGCTCAGACGACGCCGCTCTACGACACGATGCTGGCCAACAATGCCGTCATGGGCGATTCGTGGGGCCTCGAAACGCCACTCTGGTTCGCGCCGAAAGGCACGGAGCCGAAGGATATCGTTTCGTTCCACCGTTCCAACGATTTCGGGCCGATCGGCGAGGAAGTGCGTGCGACCCGCGAAAGGGTCGGCGTCACCGAGATCGCCAACTTCGCCAAATACGAAGTGTCCGGGCCGGGATCGGAAGATTTCCTCAACCGGCTGATGACCAACCGCATGCCGAAGATCGGCCGCATCGTGCTGACCCCGATGCTGAACGAGTTCGGCAGGCTGATCGGCGACTTCACCATCGCCAAGGCTGGTGAAGAGCGCTTCATGATCTGGAGCTCGTCGGCGGCGCAGAAATATCATATGCGCTGGTTCGAGAAGCACCTGCCGAGGGATGGTAGCGTCCGCATCCACCGCTTCGACCAGACGCTTGTCGGCCTCTCGATCGCCGGGCCGAGATCGCGCGATCTGCTGCAGAAGCTTGTTGACGTGGATGTCTCGACCAAGGCTTTCCGCTTCATGGATTTCCGCGAGATGGCGGTCGGCGGCGCGCCCTGCATGGTCAATCGAGTTACCTATACCGGCGATCTCGGTTACGAGATCTGGATGGCGCCAGCCTATCAGCGCCTGGTCTACAAGGCGATCAAGGATGCCGGCGAGGAGTTTGGCATCGTCGATTTCGGCATGCGCGCCTTGCTGTCGATGCGCCTGGAAAAGAATTTTCCGACCTGGTTCCGCGAACTGCGCCCGATCTATGGCCCGTTCGAAGGTGCGATGGATCGCTTCATCAAGCTCGAGAAGAATGATTTCATCGGACGCGAAGCTGCGGCCCGGGAGCATGCGGAAGGGCCGAAACTGCGCCGCGTCTCCTTCATCGTCGATGCCGCGGACGCCGACGTCATGGGCGACGAACCGATCTGGGCCAAGGTCGGCGGCAAGGACTACGGCACGGTGGAAAAGCCGCATGGCTATGGCGCGCCACGTTTCGGTGCGGACGGCAAGGAAGTGCGCGGCTCCAGGGCTGCGGAAGGCGCCTCGGCCGTGCGTGGCATCGTCGACGGCGACTGGCGCGTGGTCGGCTGGGTCACCTCCGGCGGCTATGCACATTACGTGCAGAAGTCGATGGCGCAAGGCTATGTGCCGGCCGCCTTGGCCGACAACGAGAGCGCCGGCTTGTTCGAGATCGAAATCCTCGGAAGCCGTCGGCCGGCCCGCATCAATATGGAGCCGCCGTTCGACCCGAGGGGCGAGAAGATGCGGACCTAGAGCATCGGACCCAAAAGTGGGTCCGGTTTGGGAAATCCGATGCTCAGGCAAAGAGATAGTGCGGCGGTACGATTCGACTCGAAAGCCCGCCGCTCTAGCAGCGATCAGTGCTGTCACGTTGTGCAGGAAGCGGTCTTCATGCTAGCGGAGCCGGCAACTGGCACTGACGACGAGAATTCCTTGAAACACTCGATGAGATGGGCCGAATGGCTTGCCGAGGGCAGGATCGGCCCCTTCCCCGCGGCGATCGTACTGATCGCGCTCTATTGCTGCGCACAGATCGTCGTGATGCCGCTGGCGAGCCTTTGGGCGGGAACTGGGGTCGGTGTCGATGACTCCGAACAGCTTATGTATATCAGGTTTTTATGGGCGGGCTATGGCGGCTCGCAGCCACCGCTTTACTCCTGGCTCGGCTGGCTGACGTCGTCGGTGTTCGGAACCAACATCTTCGCGCTGAAATTACTGAAATACTCCCTGATTTTCGTAGCCTTGGCGTCCATCTTCGTCGTGGTGCAAAAACTCGGCTATGCCCAACGCACCGCAGTTGCGTCCATTTTGGGTCTGTTGCTGTTTCCTCAGCTGATCTGGGAAATGCAGCACACCTTGTCGCATACCGTTGCCGCGTTTTGTTTTTCGGGGCTGATGCTGCTTGCGCTCGTCGAGCTGCTGCAGCGCAAATCGCTGCTGACCTATGCCTTGTTCGGCCTGGCGATCGGTGCGGCTGTGCTGGCGAAATACAACCTTTTCATCCTGATTGCCGCGATGCTGGCGGCGACATTGACGTTGCGCGAAACCCGCCACGTCATCCTGCGCCCGCAAATCATGATCAGCATGGCTGTGGCGCTGCTGGTCTGCCTGCCGACATTGTATTGGACCGCCACGCATCCGACCGAATTGCTGGCGCGCAGCTACAAGTTCGGCATCAATGGAGGCGACAGTGCTTTCGTCGTCGCGTTGAAAGGCATCATCGCCTTTGGCGATGCCGTACTGAATTTTGCCATCCTGCCGGTCGTGATTCTTGCGGTGGCAATGCTGGCGGGACGGGTCGTTCCATCGACGCTCCGCCAGCGGCTTCCAGAGTCGGAAAAACTACTGTGGCGCATTCTCGGCTTCGGGCTCTGCATCACTATTGTGCTGGTGATTGCCAGCGGCGCCACCACGTTCAAGGCGCGCTGGTTGTTGCCGGTCCTGCTTTTTCTGCCTGTCGCTTTCGCTGCTCGCATGGAGGCCCTCGGCGACAAAGGCAGGACAGCGCAAAACCTCACCATCACCGTTGCAGCCGCACTGGCCATACTGATCTTGCCGGCGACATGGGCTTATCAGGTCTACGGCGGAACGGGCCAGGGACGCGTCGTCCGCCTGGACTACCCGGCGCTGTATAATGCCCTGACCGCGGATGGCACAGTCAAGACCGTTACTTCAGACTGGCACTGGGTGGGCAATCTCAGGCTCGTCGATCCCGACCTTATCATTCTCGGGGACGAGGTGCCTGATTTCGCCGCGTTGCTGCAGGAACCCGCCGTTCTGGTCTGGCTTGACAAACCAGATCCGGAACCGGAAATCCTGGACCGCATCAACCAGGCGGGTTTCGTCCTTGACAGTGAACGCCGCAGCCTCAGGGTTCCCGAATTTCTCGGTTCCAGCGAAGGCAGGCTAGTGACCGTCGTCAAGTTGAAAAAGCGAAATGCCAATGCTCCTGCGGCCGATTGAGATCGGAAGGATGGGAAAGTGAGCGAGCCAGGCGTCGAGCGACGGTTCGGTCGCCACCGCAAGATAATGCCATTCGAGCCGGACGAAGCGGGCTTCATCGAGGCGTTGCGCCTGAAGTCGCGGCAGAAGGCCGCTGAACTCAACCAGCATGTGCTTGGCTACGGCGCATTGGCGGAAGCGGAATGGCAAGCCGCCGGCCTTGCTGCTCCCGACCTGCCCGCGATGCGCCAGTACCGGCTCGACCGCATCCGAGCCGAGCTGAAGCGTCGCGGCTATGCTGGAGCCCTGCTCTACGATCCGATCAACATCCGCTATGCGACGGATTCGACCAACATGCAGCTCTGGGTCGCGCACAATCCGACCAGGCATTGTTTCGTCGCCACCGAAGGCCCGGTGGTGCTGTTCGATTATTTTTCCTGCGAGCACCTTTCCGACCATTCCGGCGTCGTCGATGAGGTGCGGCCGGCTGTGTCGTGGATGTATCTCTATAGCGGCGAGTTGACCGAGCAAAAGACCCGCCGCTGGGCGGCCGGCATCGCCGATCTGGTGAGGGAGCATGGCGGCGGCATCAACCGCATCGCCGTCGATCATATCAATCCCGAGGGCGTGGAAGCGCTCACCCGCCTCGGCATTTCGATCGGCAATGGCGAAGCGTTGATGGAAAATGCACGTCTGATCAAATCGCCAGACGAAGTCCTGGCCATGCGCCGCTCGATCGTAGCTTGCGAGGCGGCGATGAGCGAAATGGAAACCGCACTCGTCCCAGGCATTTCCGAGAACGAATTGTGGGCCGAACTGCACCGCGGCAACATTGCGCGTGGCGGCGAATGGATCGAAACCCGCCTCTTGACATCGGGCCCGCGCACCAACCCCTGGTTTCAGGAATGCTCGTCGCGAATTATCGAAGCCGGCGATCTCGTCGCCTTCGACACCGATCTGATCGGCCCCTACGGCTTCTGCGCCGACCTGTCGCGCACCTGGCTATGCGGCGGCAAGAAGCCGTCGAACGAACAACGTGACCTTTACCGCGTCGCCGCCGACCAGATCGCCCACAACACCGACCTGATGCAGCCGGGCATGTCCTTCCGCGATCTCGTCGAGCGCTCGGCGGTGCCGCCCGGAGATTGCTTCCCAACCCGCTACGGCGTGCTTTATCACGGCGTCGGCCTGGCCGACGAATACCCGACGCTGCCGCATGCAAGCGACTGGACCGACGACACGCCGGACGGCGTGCTTGTGTCAGGTATGGTGCTTTGCGTCGAGAGCTATATCGGCCGGCTTGGCGGCCACGAGGGCGTCAAGATCGAGGAACAGATCCTGATCACCGAAACCGGCAACGAAAAGCTTTCGGCCTACCCGCTCGACGAGCGGCTGCTCGGCGGCTGATTGTTTTATGCGAGCGCAGCAACAGCCTCGCTCAACGCCACCACGATCCTCTCCGGCGTCGTCCTGGCGGTGATAAATGGCAGGCCTTTGCGCCGCTTTGTCCAACCGACGACCGCCACCGCTTGGGCTGCAGGCTCGAAGCGCTGCGCCTGCGCCCAGCTCTGACAGTCGATGGCCGCGACATCGGCCTTGCCCTCGGCAATGGCGATGATCGAAGCCCGGTGGCCACCGCTCTCGCTGCGCTCCGAGAAGATGTCCATGCTTTCGCCAAGCGCTTCCAGATCGCGCGTCGGCGCGATGATGCCCGACATCGAATCAAGGCTGTTATAGGTAAGGCGCTTGCCGCGCAGCAGATCGACCGGGATGAGAGGGCTGCCGTCGGCAGGTGATGCGACCGATGGCGCCTCACCTGCCCGCATCACGAGCGCGCTCGAATAGAGTTCACCCTGCCCGCCCTCGAATGCGGAATAGCTCGGCTGACCAACCAGTTGGACATGCTTTGACAGACCGAGTTCCATCGGCCCCCAGCAGCTCTGCGCGAACAGCAGCGCGGGATGCAGCCAAAGCTTGTGAAAATCCAGTTCGTTCGGCGGTAATGTTGCCGGATCGGGCGCGATCACGTTTCCAGCGGCATCGCGAACACCACCCGGCACCGGCGGCAGGTCGCCATTGCGGCGCATGAGGGTCTCCGGCACATCGATGTCTTGTTGCCGAAAGGCGTCACGCAGCTGCGCCCATTGGGCGTCGACCTCGTGGCGCCTTTCGGGCCAGTCGTACATCGGCAAAGCCGCAATGAATTCGCTCATGCCGGGAATCGACCATTATGCCAGAGGGGTTGATGGTACCATTGGCGCCAGGCGCCCGCGACAAGGATAGCCGCTAGCGCGGCAAAGTCGCAAAATTATTCCTTCGGCGGCTCGGCGGGCACTGGCGCACTGCCAAGTCCATTCAAGCTGCGCGCCCTGATGCGCGGCTTGAACGCCCGTCCCGGCTCCGGCGTGCGCCTTAGCACCGGATGGACGATCGGCTCCTTAGCCTTGAATGCATAAGCCCTGAGCAGCGCGAAATAGTTCGGATACGCATAGCCATTGTTCATCCGCAGCCACTCGTCACGGCGGTCGGCAAACAGCTTCGGCAGCCGGTACCAGGCAACTGTCGGGCTCTTGTGGTGGACGAAATGCAGATTGTTGTTGAGGAACAGGAAGGACAGCGGCGAACGTTCGACAATCACCGTGCGGCCTTCCGGATGCTCCGACCACTGGTGCTCGGCGAAGGTGCGGATCGAAATCAGCGACTGGCCGAGCCACACCGGCACCAGAATGTAAAGCCACAGCGGGACGCCGAAGCCGAATTGCACGACCGGCAGCACGACGGCGAGGCCGACGGCGTGCAGTAACCACGCCTTGCGGATCGCCCTGTCGCCGGCGAGCATCTGCTTGGCATCGTCGATGAAGAAGCCGATGCAGGAGAGCCAAGGGCCGAGTACGAAGCGGCCGATCATGGTGTTGTTGATCTTCAGCAGGAATTTCATCGCTGGCGGCAATTCGTCATGGTGCCACAGCGCCTTGTAGTAGCTTTCGGGGTCGTCCAGCGGGTCGGTCAGCCGTTCGTCGGCATGGTGACGCAGGTGAATGGTCTTGAACCGGCGGAACGGCCAGACGAGGCCGATCGGCAGGAAGACAAAAGCTTCATTGAGCTGTGCATTGCGGGTCGGATGGCCGTGCAGGACTTCGTGGGCCAGCGAGGATTGCAGTGCGGCCATCAAGGCCAAAACGGTTAGCGCCAGCAACGGATAGGAAGGCCACAGGAACAAACCGGCTGCAAGCCATGTGCCGTAGCAGAAAACTGCGAGAAACACGGTCGGCCATTCGATGGCCGGTGCACTGCGTCGTCTGCTGCCTATGCTTGTCATGCTATCGACCACCGCTTTCCAGTCGCCGGAACCATTTTGATTCCTGACAACATTGTGTCAGGAGCCTTGCGTTGCTGCAACGCGACAAAGCGCACAAGATGTTGCGATTGCGCATTTTCAGCCGCATATGTTATGTATTGTAAACACGATCAAGGATTCGTTTACGCCGGAAGTTGCGCTTTCGCTGCTTAGGCGAAAATTTTTCCTTCCAACGCCCGGAATAACGATATGGACAAGCGCGACCTGTCGACGATCTTTCGAGAGCGCTTGAAAATGCTCCTGACAAGGTCCGACTTGAACCAGTCCGCCTTTGCGACGGCGGTGGGCATTGACCGTTCAGCGCTTTCGCAGCTGCTGTCCGGCGCCTCGACACGCCTTCCGCGCGCCGAAACGCTGCTCAACATCGCCGCTGAATTCAAGGTGTCGCTCGACTGGCTGCTCGGCCTCAGCCAGGACGAAGGCGTCACCGGTGAGATCCGCGAAAGCCTCGAGATCGAGGAAGCGCCCGACGGTTTCGACCGCACGCTGCTGGCCAGATGGCATGCCGAGGCCGCGGGCACGAAAATCCGTTACGTGCCGGCCGGCATTCCCGATCTTTTGCGCACCGAGGCGCTTGTCGACTACGAAGCCGGCATTGCCAACAAGAGCCGCGAGGCGCAGGCCGGCGAAACGCAGTACCGCATCGACTACAACCGGCGGCCGGAAACCGACATGGAAGTCTGCATGCCGCGCCATACGCTGGAGATCTTTGCGCGGGGCTTAGGCGTGTGGGACCGTTTCCCGGAGGCCGACCGCCACCAGCAGCTTCTCCACATGGCGACACTGCTCGACGATCTTTATCCGACCTTCCGCCTGTTTCTCTATGACGGGCGGATGCGCTATTCGATCCCTTACACCATCTTCGGACCCTATCGCGCCGCGATCTACGTCGGCGACATGTATCTGGTGCTGAACGCGACCCAGCCGGTCCGCACGCTAACCAGCCATTTCGACAATCTGATCCGCGCCGCCGATATCAACGCGCACGAAGCCGCCAGCTTCACGCAAAGGCTGGCGGAAATGCGATTTTGACGGCCTGTTTCCTGCGCCGACATTGACGCCATATAAAGAGTTCTTTATATCCTTATCCCGACAAAGAATTCCCCGGAAGGCGTATTTCCAATGACCAACCCGATTGACGCGCTGCTTGCCGAAAAGGGCGTTCTGCTCGCCGATGGCGCCACCGGCACCAATCTGTTCGCCATGGGGCTGGAGGCAGGCGAAGCTCCCGAGCTGTTGAACGAGACGGCGCCCGACACCATCACCAGCCTGCACCAGAACTTCGTCGATGCCGGCGCCGACATCATTCTGACCAACTCCTTCGGCGGCACCCGTCACCGGCTGAAGCTGCACCATGCGCAGGACCGCGTACATGCGCTGAACAAGCGCGCTGCCGAGATCGCCCGCGCTGTCGCCGATAAAGCCGGCCGCAAGGTGATCGTCGCCGGCTCGGTCGGCCCGACCGGCGAATTGCTGGTGCCGCTCGGTGCCATGACCTATGGCGAGGCAGTCGAGGCTTTTGCCGAGCAGATCGAGGGCCTGAAGGCCGGCGGCGCCGAAGTCGCCTGGATCGAGACCATGTCGGCGCCGGACGAAATCCGCGCGGCAGCAGAAGCCGCGATCCGCGTCGGCCTGCCCTATACCTATACCGGCTCCTTCGACACCGCTGGCCGCACCATGATGGGGCTGCTGCCTAGGGATATCCACGGCGTCGCCGATGGACTGTCACAGGCGCCGCTCGGTGTCGGCGCCAATTGCGGCGTTGGCGCCTCCGATATTCTCGCCTCGCTGCTCGACATGACCGAGGCGAAGCCAGAGGCGACGGTGATCGTCAAGGGCAATTGCGGCATTCCGGAATTCCGCGGCACCGAGATCCACTATTCCGGCACGCCCGAACTGATGGCCGACTACGTCAGGCTCGCCGTCGATGCCGGCGCCAAAATCGTCGGCGGTTGCTGCGGCACCTCGTTCGCCCATCTTGCCGCGATGCGCAAGGCGCTCGATGCGCACGCCAGGTCGGATCGTCCGACCGTCGAGAAAATCGTCGAGCGCATCGGCCCGATGCGCAACAAGCAGGCGACGGCCAACACCGCCGAGACCAGCGAAGCCCGCCGCGAGCGTCGGCGCAGCCGCGCCTGACAATGTTGAAAAGCCGGCAAGGTTTCCCCTGCCGGCCTGCCTCACCCGCCCGTGGGTCGGTTATCCCGTATCAGAACGATCCCATCTGAAGAAAACCGGCCGTATCGCCACTACCGGTTACCGCCAAGCGCCGAGGCAAGGCGCACAAGCGAGAGGAACTCGGACCGGTACCCAAACCGGTCGGCTCCTCGGGCGGCAGTGGCAATTTCCATGATCTTGTCGTAGCCGAACTTCGCGGTCGCATCCTCGTCGCGCAGCTTCTGGCCAAAGGCCGCGACGGCGACGGAGAAGCGCTGGTCGGTGCTGGCCTGGTCGAAGGATGACACTTCGTTGGCCGATGTCACCGGCGTGGTGATCAGCTTGGAGACGTCCTCGTTCGGCAGCTTGTAGCGGATTTTGACAAAGGCATATTCGTCGGCGTTGGCAACGCCGCCATTGTTCACCGAAGCCTGCCCGTAGCGCAGCGGATCGATCTTCTCGCCGCCGCTGCCCTTCGGCGCGATCTCATAGATCGCGGTGACCGAATGCCCCGAACCGATCTCGCCGGCATCGACCCGATCATTGTTGAAATCTTCGCGGTTCAGGCCGCGGGTCTCATAGCCGATCAGCCGGTATTCCGAGACCTTTTGCGGATTGAACTCGACCTGGATCTTCACGTCCTTGGCGATGGTGAACAATGTCGAAGACGCACCCTCGACCAGCACCTTCTCGGCCTCGGCCAACGTGTCGATATAGGCGGCGGTGCCGTTGCCGTTCTGGGCGATGGTCTGCATCATCTGATCGTTCAGATTGCCGCGGCCGAAGCCGAACACCGACAGGAATACGCCGGTCTTGCGCTCCTGCTCGATCAGCCGCTTCAGGTCATCGTCGTCGGTCTGGCCGACATTGAAGTCGCCATCGGTGGCCAGCATCACCCGGTTGACGCCATTCTTGACGAAGGACTTTTGCGCCAGCCGGTAGGCTTCCTTGATGCCAGCCTCGCCGGCCGTGCTTCCGCCGGGCGTCAAAGTGTCGATGGCATTGAGGATCCTGTCCTTCTCGGAGACCTTGGTCGGTTCGAGCACGGTGCCGGCGTCGCCCGCATAGGTGACGATCGAGACGGTATCGTCGGGTCTCAATTTGCCGACCAGCAGCCGGAAGGCCGATTGCAGGAGCGGCAGCTTGTCCTGCTCGTTCATTGAGCCCGACACGTCGATCAGGAACACCAGATTGGCCTTGGGCTGCTCGGTCGGCTTGGCGTCGAACCCCTTGATGGCGACATGCATCAGCTTGGTGTGCTCGTTCCATGGCGTCGGCATGACGCTGACGGTCGAATTGAACGGCGTCGAGGCGGTCTCAGGCGCTTTCCAGTCATAGGGGAAGTAGTTGACCATTTCCTCGACGCGAACCGTATCGGGCTGCGGCACAAAACCTTCCCTGAGCGAACGCCGCACGAAGGAATAGGAGGCCGTGTCGACATCGATCGAGAACGTCGAGACCGGCTCCTCGAGCGCGGCACGCACCGGATTGGTCTTGAAACCCTCGACGCGGTCGCGGTTTTGCTCCTGCGGCAGGATCTGGTCAGCCGGAATGGTGGAGGGCTGCGCCATCAGTTTGGATTCGGCTGTTGTGCCGACCGCTGGGGCGCTTGCGCCGCCGTCCTGTGCGAGCTCGCCGATCGGCGCCGGCGGGGGCGCATTGCGGGTCAGCGCATCCTGCCTTGCCATGCCGCTGACAGCCGCCGATTCGGGCTTCGGTGGCGATGCCGGCGCAAGTGCCTCGGCTGCGACGCGGCTTTCAACGTCGACATCGGCTTTCTTCCGCTTGTCAGCCTCGGTTACGGTGAGCGGCGTCACCGTTGGCGGCGCATTGGCCACAGGTTTGTCGGCGAGCGTTTCGGTGATCTTCTCGTCCCCACCGGAACGGAACGGCTGCTCCTGCAGCATATAGATGGTGGCGTATCCGGCGATCGGCAGGGCGACGAGCCCGGCAATGGCCGGCGTGGCGAAGAGTTTCTTTTGCATGATTTCGCTCCAGAGCCTTTGTGCTCGCTCTGTGAGACGAAGCCCGCCGGCAGATCCTTGGGCGGCAGGTGAAGTTTTTTCGTCCAAGTCGTAGGCACGCATGGCGGCTGCAAAGGCACGCGCCTTTGCGTCGGCACCCGGTGCCGGTGCTGCGATGTCGCGCAGCCTGTTGAGTTCGTCGTCGTCGACCATGATCACACTTCCCCGGCTGAACGCATGAGCGTCTTCAACCGTTTCTTCGCTTCATGGATGTGCCAGGAAACCGTCGTCTCAGAGATCCCCATCGCCTCGGCAGCGGCAGCGTGGCTCAGCCCTTCGCCATAGACGAGGAGCACGGCGTCGCGCTG
This sequence comes from Mesorhizobium sp. M0938, assembly GCF_040319125.1. Classification (NCBI taxonomy): domain Bacteria; kingdom Pseudomonadati; phylum Pseudomonadota; class Alphaproteobacteria; order Hyphomicrobiales; family Phyllobacteriaceae; genus Mesorhizobium; species Mesorhizobium sp. M0938. The sequence goes on from NZ_JAMYNS010000006.1 coordinate 217,070, forward strand.
CTTGCCCGGCAGCATCCGCACCGCCGCCCAAAGCGACTCGGCTGGATCTTCGGGTTCGGCCGGGGCTTCTCCCGAGATCAGCTCGTAAGCGCCATAGGCTTGGGTCTTGACCGTCTCGCGTGCAGTCTTGCGCATCATGTCGCGCGCCGCATTCAGTGTCATGGCGTAAAGCCAGGTGGTGAAGGCGCCGCTGCCATGATAGTCGCGGATCGCCCGGCCAAGCCGGACGCAGACTTCCTGGGCGATGTCTTCGGCGTCGGCCTTTTTTCCGCACCAGCGATACGCGGCGCGATAGACGAAATCATAGTGCCTTTCGAGCAATGTGCCGAAAGCCCCCCTGTCTCCGTCCTTCGCCCGACCGATCAACTCGGCGTCGGAGGCTTCGCTTTCATCCAGCATCAGCTCCATCATTTGCCTGTTGGACGAAGGCTAGTGGCGATTCCTTGGGATGAGGGAAGAAATTTTTTGGCAGGCGGTCACATGAAGACCGTCTACGCCCTATCCAAGCGTCTCCGCGAACAGCGTCGCCAATCGTTTCCAGTGGCGCTCGGCGCCGGTCGCATCGAAGGCGCTGTGGTCCGGCACGCACCAGCCATGCGCCATGCCGGCATAGTTCTCGATGACGTGGTCGACCTCGGCCGTGCGCAGCGCTTCGGCCAGCCGCGCCGACTGTTCGGGTGGGAAGCTGCGGTCCACACCAGCCGTGCCGACATAGACCCGCGCCTTGATCGACGCAGCCTTGCGGTGCGGGCTGTCGGCGGCATCGCTCGCCAGATTGCCGCCATGGAAACTGGCCGCAGCAACGATGCGACCGGGATAGGCCGCGGCAGCATTCAGCGCCCGCGCGCCGCCCATGCAGTAGCCGACGGTGCCGACTGGTCCGGCCACGCCTTCGGCATCGAGCGCATCGAGGAAAGCGCCGCTGTCGCGGATGGTCATGTCCTGTGTCGTGCCGCTGAGGAGACCTGTGATGACGGCCTTGCGCTTCTCGTCACTGAATGCGGTCTTGGCCTCAAAAGGGCCGTAGGGCGCGTTGCGGTAGAAAATGTCCGGGACCAATACCGCGTAATTGTTGCCTGCAAGCCGTTCCGCCATTTGGTCGAGCGCCGGCCGCGGGCCAAAAGCGTCCATATAGAGGATGATAGCCCCCTTGACCGGGGCTGCCGAGCGGAACAGACCGGCTTTTGCCAAGCCGTCGCCGGTTTTGATCTGAATATCCCGCTTCGCCATCACCCACTCCTATGACTTGTCGTGCGATACATATTCACGCAAGCCATCGGGGCAAGTCGTAATGCGGCAACCCTATTCAAGATTCCGTGCAGCATTCGGCGACGCTACAGACGCGCGAACGCCGCCATGTGAAAAGCCTGAACCTCTGGGGGATACCGGTATTCCGGACCATAGGGACAGGCGTTGCGGTCGAGACAGCCGCCGGTTCGGCAAGGCGCGCCGTTTTGCCCACGCACATGCACCAGACAAGTTTCATGCGCGAAACCAGCCGCAGAATACGCATCGACCGGACAAGATTTCAGGCAGGGCTTTTCCAGACATGTATCGCAGAGGTGAATCACGTCGCGAGGTTCTTGGATCGCAATCTCGTCCTCGAACAGCAGCGCGCCACGATAGGCGTGCCAGAGCCCGTATTGCGGATGCATGAGGATGCCGAGCGGCGACGGCTTCAGCCCCTCCGCTCGCATGGCCCATTGCTGGAACGGCAGATATGGTCTGTCGGACGGCGACACGGCACGCGCGCCGAAAATTTCCGCCACCGCGCCGATCACTTCACGCGCCCACGTGTCGAGCGGATTCGCGATGGTCCGTGATTGGCTTTCCTTCCAGCGCAGGAAGTGCGGCCACGGCGCAGCACCCGCCTGCCCCACCAGCAGTACGGATCTGGCGGCAGCGCCAGAGAGACCGGAAGGCGCTTGCTCGCCGTCCGTAAAATTGAAGCCGCCGCGAAGCATGAGGCCGTGAGCGGTCAAGGCGTTGCTAACGCCTTCATAACGAGGTCGGGACCCATGCGATTGCAACCCAAAGGATGTCACATTGGACATAGTCGCCTTATGAAGCTCGTAAGCTGCGTGACTCTCGTTTCGGATCGTGAGGGCGGGAACATCCCGAGATCATATGGCTCCAGGCCTTCCCCCGATCATCGACAATCGTCAATGAGCACCTAAACCCGTTTTCGTCATCCGAGCAGACGGGGGTCCGAGGCAGATCAAATTCTAACTCAATGGAACAAGTTTGAAATTTCAAACCGCGAAGCGCTGCTTGGGCTTCAATCATGGAACGATACCGTCCAGTCATCGAAGCGAAGGCTGGCAATGTCGCAGAAGACTCTTCTGACAGGTCTATTCGAATTTTGGATGTCGAATTTTCTTGTGCCAATGAATGGAGTTTGCCTACGCCCCAGTAGCCATCAACGTCGTTATTACGGCTCACGAACGATCTGGCGATATCGATCGCAACACCCTTGAAAACCTTCCTTCGAGCCATATCGGTCTCCGGGCAAGCGATGTCCGAAGGCATCGGACGGCCAGACGCAAATCATCCCTTCTTGTCCGGGTCGGAGAAAGCGCTCCGCCAGACTTCCTTGTGGATGATGTTGGCGACTTTAGCCCCGCCTGACTCGGGCTCCTTTCAGGTGAAGGCGTCGGCCATCGACGCCTTCTTTTTGGCGATGAACTCCTTCAGCCCGTCGTCGATGCCCTGATCGAGATGCGGCGCCTCATAGCTGTCCAGCCAGCGGCGGGCGAGCTCATTGGCGCGCTGCGGCGCGGTCTTCTCGCCCTCGGCTAGCCACTGCTCGTAGGAATTGTTGTCGGCGATGTTGGAACGGTAGAAGGCGGTCTGGAAGTTGGCCTGGGTGTGGTCGCAGCCGAGATAGTGGCTGCCTGGACCCACCTGGCGGATGGCGTCCATCGCCTGGCCGTTCTCCGACAGGTCGACACCTTCGGAGAACTTCTGCGTCATGCCGAGCTGGTCGATGTCCATCATGAACTTTTCGTAGCAGGAGGCGAGCCCGCCCTCGAGCCAGCCGGCCGAATGCAGCACGAAATTGGTGCCGGCAAGGATCGTCGAGTTCAGCGTGTTGGCGCTCTCGTACGCCGCCTGCGCATCCGGTATCTTCGAGGCGCACAGCGAGCCGCCGGTCCGGAACGGCAGGCCAAGCCGACGCGCGAGCTGCGCCGCGCCATAGGAAACCAGCGACGGCTCCGGCGTGCCGAAGGTCGGCGCGCCCGATTGCATCGAGATCGACGACGCGAAGGTGCCGAACAGCACCGGCGCGCCCGGCCGGATCAGCTGTGTGAACGACGCGCCCGCCAGCACTTCGGCCAGAACCTGCGTCAGCGTGCCGGCGACCGTCACCGGGCTCATCGCGCCGGCCAGGATGAACGGCGTGACGATGCAGGCCTGGTTGTGCCGCGAATAAACCTTCAGCGCTCCCAGCATGGTCTCGTCGAACACCATTGGCGAATTGGCGTTGATCAGGCTGGTCAGCACCGTGTTGTTCTCGACGAAATCGTCGCCGAACACGATCTTGGCCATCGCCACAGTGTCTTCAGCGCGCTCCGGCGCGGTGACCGAGCCCATGAACGGCTTGTCCGAATATTTGATATGGCTGTAGATCATGTCGAGATGGCGCTTGTTGACCGGCACGTCGACCGGCTCGCATACCGTGCCGCCCGAATGGTGGATCGACGGCGCCATATAGGCGAGCTTCACGAAATTGCGGAAATCCTCGATCGTCGCGTAGCGCCTGACGCCGTCGAGGTCGCGCACGAAGGGTGGTCCGTAGACCGGCGCGAAAACGGTGGCGTTGCCACCGATCTGCACCGAGCGCTCGGTGTTGCGGGCGTGCTGGGTATAGGTAGACGGCGCTGTCTTCAGCAGCGAACGGCAGAGGCCCTTCGGGAAATGCACACGCTCGCCCTTGACGTCGGCGCCGGCCTCTTTCCACAGCTGCAGCGCCTCCGCGTCGTCGCGAAAGATGATGCCGATCTCCTCGAGCACCGTGTCGGTGTTCTTCTCGATCAGCGCGAGCCCTTCTTCATCAAGCACCTCATAAACGTTGATCTTGCGCTTGATGTAGGTGAGCTGGGTGCCGGGGCCGCCGCCCGAGCGCGCCGCCCGCCGGGCAGCCGCGCCGCCGCTGGCGGCGCGTCCGCGCCGCGCATTTGACGCTTCCTGATCGACCGGCGCGTTCTCACTCATGATCTTTCTTCCCTGAAACCCGAAAACTGTTGCGGCCGCATATCGCGGCTTCTGGCCGGATCGTAGTCATGCACCCTATTCGAAACGGCCCGCCAGCGCCAACGCCTGTCGCAAAATCGACAAGAATTCCAATAGATTTGCGGTCGCTTTCCTTTTGCGGGAAGTCGCAAATCAGCTATGGAGAAGCGGCCCTCGCGGGTTAGGTATTGACGCAATATTTTTTGAGCTGCCGTGATTGTTCCACACGGCAAGGAGCCTGAGAAAAAATGGCCGACGACGAGATCATCCTTTCCGAGCTTTCCGATGACGAACTCGTGCAGCAGATGCACGACGACCTCTATGACGGTCTGAAGGAAGAGATTGAGGAAGGCACTCAGATCCTGCTCGAGCGCGGCTGGGCGCCTTACAAGGTGCTGACCGAGGCGCTGGTCGAAGGCATGCGCATTGTCGGCGAGGATTTTCGCGACGGCATCCTGTTCGTTCCCGAAGTGCTGCTATCGGCCAACGCGATGAAGGCCGGCATGTTCATCCTGCGTCCGCTGCTTGCCGCCACCGGCGCGCCGAAGCAGGGCAAGATGGTGATCGGCACCGTCAAGGGCGACATTCACGACATCGGCAAGAACCTCGTCGGCATGATGATGGAGGGCGCCGGCTTCGACGTCATCGACCTCGGCATCAACAATGCGGTGGAAAAATATCTCGACGCTATCGAACAACACCAGCCTGACATCATCGGCATGTCGGCGCTGCTGACGACAACCATGCCCTACATGAAGGTTGTCATCGACACGATGAAGGAAAAGGGCATCCGCGACGATTATGTCGTGCTGGTCGGCGGTGCGCCGCTCAACGAGGAATTCGGCAAGGCGGTCGGGGCCGACGCCTACTGCCGCGATGCGGCCGTGGCGGTCGAGACCGCCAAGGACTTCATGAAGCGCAAGCACAACGTCCGCGCTTCGGCCTGAGCTGACGAGGAGAAGACAGGAGTATAAGTACGGAAGCCCGTACTTATACTATGCAGGCCGAAGCGGCGCGTAGCGCCTGGCAGCAAGCGACAGTGGTCCGCGCAACGAACATGCCGATGACTATTCCGACTCTTTCGCCTCTTCCTTTTTCAGGACCGGCGTGTCGGCAGTTGTCGTATTCGTGATGCTTGCGACTTTGGTTTGCTGATCAACGCTTGCAGCTTTGGTTTGCTGATCCACGGAAGCCGTCGTTTTAGTGTGGCCAACACATTCCGCTGCGGCGCCGGACACAGAAAGGCCCAGTGCGGCGACAACCAAGAGAGCGGTCTTCATCCTAAGGCTCCTAGCTTCGTTGTTGAGGGTACCAGAAAAGGGTAACGGCATATCCCCTGCTCGAAAAGTCAACTTTTCGTGCCTGACCTGACGAAAGCAGTTGCAACAGGCGGACACGACGTCCGCGTCTCGGCCCAGAGTATCCGGCACGAACAATAAACCGAGCCGCGCCTTGCAGCGCGACTTTGTTGCTCCCAGATGTTAGAAGGGCTTAACGCGCATCGCTTGAACTATGTTGATCGCGATGCGCGTTGATAAGATTGCGGATCAGGGATTCTCGACCGTGTCCTCAACCGCGTTGGCTGTCGATTTGACATCCTTGCCGACGCCGCGGACGGTGTTGGCGCAGGCCGAAAGTGCCAGGGCACTAGCTAGAATGGCGATGGGTGCAAGGCGCAACAGTTTCATGGATAGTGTCTCCCTCGTTCGATAGATTCGAAACAATAGCACGAAAACCGTTCTATGAGTGCCGTACGAAAACTACAACCCGATCAAAGCGCCAGGCTGCTCGTCATCGCCTGCGGGATGATTGCGCGCGAAATTCTGGCCGTCAAGGAGCAGCTGGGGCTCGACCATCTCGACCTGACCTGCCTGCCGGCTGAGTTCCATTTCTACCCTGACCGCATCGCGCCGGCCATGGACAAGGCAATCGAGAAGGCCAAGGCGGACGGCTATAGAAACATCTTCGTCGGCTACGCCGATTGCGGCACCGGCGGCCTGCTCGACCGCGTCTGCGAGAAGCATGGCGTCGAGCGCATGGCCGGGCCGCATTGCTTTGCCTTCTACCAGGGTATGGACGCCTATGCGAAGGTCGCCGACGACGACATGATGTCGTTCTACATGACCGACTTCCTGTGCCGGCAGTTCGACGCCTTCTTCATGAAGCCGCTCGGCCTCGACAGGCATCCGGAGCTGATCAAGGACTATTTCGGCAATTACGAGAAGCTGATCTATATCGCCCAGACCGACGATCCGGAACTCGATAAGGTCGCCGAGCGGGCCGCGAAAATGCTCGGCCTAGCCTATGAGCGCCGATCGACCGGCTATGGCGACCTGCCGACGGAGCTGGCCAGCGCCGCGGCACGCGGCTGATCTTTCGATCAGGCGGCTCCTTCTTCCGCCGCAAGGGTGGCGAGCACGTCGGCAAAGCTCGTCTTGCAGACGAAGCCCAGCCTGTCTCTCGCTCGCGAAGCATCGTAAATGCGGTCGATCGAGGAAAACATTGTCCAGCGTTTGCGGGCGTAGAGCGCCGGAAACTCCGGGAAATAGCGCGCGACGACGGACGGTGCGTCCGCGATCAATGCCTCGCAATCGTCGGGCCTGAACGGCGTTGGCGCCGAGACGATGAAGGTGTCGAAGCCCAGTTGCGGTGCCTTCTCCAGTGCCGCGATATGGGCATCCGCTGCATCTTCCACCGTCAACCGGCGAAACAACAGCTCATTGGCTTTGGTGTTGGCGTCCGACTGTTCGATCGCATGCGCCATGTCGTCGGCTTCGGGAAAGAAGCGCGCCGTGCGCAGCACGATCACCGGCAGGCCGTGCTCGATGTGGTACAGACGGCAAAGATGTTCGGCCGAAAGCTTGGTGACGCCGTAGATGTTGCGCGGCTCGGGCGACATCTCTTCGGTCAGCCAGGCAGCCTTGCGCGCACCGCCGGTGAAGCCGGCGCGGATGGCTTGCGAGATCATCAGCGACGTCGTCGACGTGAAGACGAAGCGCTGAACGCCCGATACCACCGCCGCATCGAGCAGGTTCAGCGTGCCGCGCACATTCGTCTCGACGAAATCCTCATTGCGGTTATGTTCGATATCAGGCTTGTGCAACGCGCCGCTGTGGACGATAGCCTCGATGCGGTTTTCCCTGACTGTCCGCATGACCAGATCACGGTTGGCAACCGAGCCGATCATTTGCGTTTGCGCCGACGGAACGGGATCGAAACCGATGACGTCATGGCCAAGATCCCGCAGGCGCGGCGCGAGCACTCTGCCCAGCCAGCCTGACGATCCCGTAAGCAAGATCCGCATCGGCAAAACCACGATTTTTGACCTGACTGCTGTTAAGCACGGATGACAGGCAGCCGCGAACAGGTAAGTTATGTGCCAAACGAGAAAACAGGCTGCTCCAGCCATCGACCGGGAAACGCACCGATGATCGCTCGCCTCCTGATTGCCGCAGGAATTGTCTGCTTCGCCCTCCCCGCGTTCGCCGATGGCGAGGTGCAGAAGCTGATCACGCCCGCCGACAAGGCGCGGCTCGACAAATATGACGAAACGCGCAAGGCAGCGCTTGACGAAGCCAAGGCCGGTAACGCCGCCGAGGTCAAAGAGCTCGACGCCTTGATGGCAAAGCCGCTGGTCTCGTTTTCCGACAAGGACCTGACCGGCAACTGGCAATGCCGTACCATCAAGGCCGGCGGGCCCGGCGCGCTGGTCATCTATGGCTGGTTCAAATGCAAGGTGAGCGACGACGGCTCGGGCTGGAGGCTGGAAAAGACCACCGGCTCGCAACGCACCAAGGGCCGTTTCTTCGACGATGGCGAAAAGCGTGCGATCTATCTCGGCTCCTTCTCCGTCAACAACGATCCCGCGAAACCTTATGGCAGCGGCCCGGAAAGCGACCAGGTCGGCTACGCCCTTCGCAGCAGTGCCGACGAATGGCGCATCGAGTTCCCGGCGCCCTACTACGAATCGAAGCTCGACATCCTTGAATTCAAGCGCTGAGCCTGCGGCTCTGACACCCTGGCCGATCACCAAGGATTAACCCGGGCCGCCTAACATCCCGCGCTAAGACCATGTCTTTACGGGCGGCACGTCGCGAACCATGGAACGCCAGAAATCAAACCTGCCGCCGATCGTCGTCGTTACCGAAGGCGGTCCGCATATCTGGGCCATCGTCAACGCCATCACTGACCGACTAGGTCCCGTCAGCGTCATTCTCGAAACCCCTGAATCCAAAAAGCAATTGCTGCTCGGGCGTGCCCGCCGCCAAGGCTGGCCACAGGCGATTGGGCAGTTCGGCACCATGGTGCTGACGCGGCTCGGCAAGCGGTTTTTCGCCGGGCACGCAGCACGCATCATCGCCGAACAAAAGCTGCAGACCGAACCCAGGCCCGGACAGGCGATCACCCACGTTCCCTCGGCCAATGCGCCGGAGTGCCTGCAGGCGATCGTGAATATCCGGCCAGGCGTCGTGCTGCTCGCCGGCTGCCGCCTGCTGTCGAGACAGACGCTGGCGAATATCCCTTGTCCGATCCTCAATTATCATGCCGGCATCACTCCCAAATATCGCGGCATGAATGGCGGCTACTGGGCACTGGCGTCGGGCGATGCGGAAAATTTCGGCACTACGGTGCATCTGGTCGACGCCCGGCTCGGCCCCCGCCGCGGGTTTCGGCCGGCGCGCGGCAAGCGTGGCCCGGGCGACACCATTTCAAGCTACGCGCTGCGGCAGGCGGCTTTCTCACGCGACATCTGCGTCGAGGCGGTCAGGGACGCGCTGGCCGGCAAGCTTGCCGCCTCAGATCCCGGCCTGCCCTCGAAACAATGGTACCATCCAACGATCTGGTTCTACCTGTGGACCGGCGTAAAAACCGGCGTCTGGTAATCCAGCTGTTCTGAAGCCTCGCCTTTCTCTTGCCGCTTGCGATTCTCTTGCCGCAAGCGATTGCGTCGCTTTTGAATGCGCGCGCGTCGTCCCATAACAAGCAGGCTGGTGGCGCTTGCGGCAATGCTCGAAACCACTGCATCGGCCCGAAAATCGAAATCGATCGTCGGAAAGCACGATGCAGCCGCGCTAAGGTGGTAGGGCGCCCTTTCCAACCAGACGTAAAGCGCCCTGCAGGAGTGAGAATTCATGGCCGATCTGATTGTCGTCTACTGGCGCGACATCCCCGCCCAGGTCATCGTCAAGAAGGGCCGGCAGAACGCCAAGCGCGAACTGCCGCTCCGCTTTACCGAGGCGATCGACATGTGTGCCATGCGCACCGGCGCCGGCGGCACCGACGATTACCTGGCCGAATGGCGCAAGGCCGACCCCGTACCGGTCAGCGACGACCTCGAAGCCGAGGTTGAAAAAGCCTTCCAGGAGTTCGACGCGAAATACGACCGCGAGCGGCTGGTCGCTCTGGTCAAGGCGGGCGGAAAAGAAAATGTCTGAAACAACCCCGGCGGTTACCCAGGCCACTCTGGTCAAGAAGGCAGCGCCGAAATCCGACTACAAGCCAGCCGACGTGTCGCCGCAGCGGCGCATCCAGCGCTCCTTCGCGGTGCGGCTGTGGTCGATCCGCCATTCGCGATTGCTCGAATGGTTCTATTCCAGGTTCGCCGACATGTTCCTGCTGCTGCATCCCTTGTGGAAAGGCATCGGCTACAACAGGGTCGAAGGCCCGATCAAATTCGTCGAAAAACGCGTCAAGGGTTTTATGTTCGATTGCCGCATGTGCGGCCAATGCATCCTTTCCTCGACCGGCATGTCGTGCCCGATGAATTGCCCCAAGCAATTGCGCAATGGCCCCTGCGGCGGTGTGCGCGCCAACGGCAATTGCGAGGTCGAGCCTGACATGCCCTGCGTCTGGGTCAAGGCCTGGGAAGGCTCGCGCAACATGGTGCAGGGCGACAAGATCCTCGACGTGCAGAAGCCGGTCGACCAGTCTCTGCGCGAAACCTCGGCATGGTTGCGGGTGACAGCACAGGCTGCCACCGCGCGCGAAATCGCCCGCCATGCGGCCCAGAATACTTCGAACACCGGGGCATCGGCATGATCGGCCGCCAGCGCGACGAGAACCCGGCCGGCATCGATTTGCCGCTCGAACCCCTGCCGGGCCACACCTCGCGCGGGCGCCTGGAGCGCGTGCTTCGGCGCGGCGAGTTCGCGGTAACGACCGAACTCAACCCGCCCGACAGCGCCGATCCGGAAGACGTCTACAACCGCGCAAAGATTTTCGACGGCTGGGTCGACGCCATCAACGCCGTCGACGCGTCGGGTGCCAACTGCCACATGTCGTCGGTCGGCATCTGTGCGCTGCTGACCCGCATGGGCTATGCCCCGATCATGCAGATCGCCTGCCGCGACAGGAACCGCATCGCCATCCAGGGGGACGTACTGGGCGGGGCGGCGATGGGCGTCGCCAATATGCTGTGCCTGACCGGCGACGGCGTGCAGGCCGGAGACCAGCCCGGCGCCAAGCCGGTATTCGATCTCGACTGCATGTCGCTGCTCGAAACCTGCCGCATCATGCGCGACAACGGCAAGTTCCTGTCCGGCCGCAAGCTGACGACGCCGCCGCAGCTTTTCCTCGGTGCGGCGATCAACCCGTTCGCGCCGCCGATCGATTTCCGTCCCTACCGGCTGGGCAAGAAGATCGCCGCCGGCGCGCAATTCGTGCAAAGCCAATACTGTTTCGACGTGCCGATGTTCCGCACCTACATGCAGCAGGTCCGCGATCTCGGTTTTACGGAAAAGTGCTTCATCCTGTGTGGCGTCGGACCGCTGGCTTCGGCCAAGACCGCCAAATGGATCCGCTCCAATGTGCCGGGCATCCATATCCCCGATCAGGTCGTCAAGCGGCTGGAAGGCGCCCAGGACCAGAAGAAGGAAGGCAAGCAGCTCTGCATCGACATCATCAACGAGGTGAAGGAAATTCCCGGCGTCTCCGGCGTCCACGTCATGGCCTATCGCCAGGAAGAATATGTCGCCGAGATAGTCGATGAATCGGGCGTGCTGAAAGGCCGCCAGCCCTGGAAACGCGAAATCCGCCGCGACGATCAGCTCGTCGCCGACCGGCTCGATCACATATTGCACGACGAGATAACCGAAACGCAGGTCGACATGGTCAAGACCGCGCATTGAAGGTGCGGACGGCCACCATTCGCTTGATCGAAATCAGAAACGATATAAAGAACTCTTTATATCACGACGGAGAGATTTCATGACCCGGACGATCGTCGCCTCGGCGACACGAGAAATCATCATCGGCTTCGACCAGCCCTTCTGCGTGATCGGCGAGCGCATCAATCCAACCGGGCGCAAGAAGCTCGCCGCCGAAATGGTCGCGGGCAATTTCGAGACGGTCATCAAGGACGCGCTGGAGCAGGCCGCCTGCGGCGCGACCATGCTCGACGTCAATGCCGGCGTCACCGCCGTCGACCCCAACGCGACCGAACCGGCGCTGCTGGTGCAGACACTGGAGATCGTGCAGGGGCTGGTCGACCTGCCGCTGTCGATCGACAGTTCGGTGACCGCGGCGATCGAGGCGGCACTCAAGGTCGCCAAGGGCCGGCCGCTGGTCAACTCCGTCACCGGCGAGGAAGAGAAGCTCGAAGCCATCCTGCCGCTGATCAAGAAATACAACGTTCCGGTCGTCGCCATCTCGAACGACGAGACCGGCATTTCGATGGACCCGGACGTGCGCTTCGCCGTCGCCAAGAAGATCGTCGAGCGCTGCGCCGATTTCGGCATTCCGGCCCATGACGTCGTCGTCGACCCGTTGGTCATGCCGATCGGCGCGCTGGGCGACGCCGGCCGCCAGGTGTTCGCACTGCTGCGTCGGCTGCGCGAGGAGCTCAAGGTCAACACCACCTGTGGCCTGTCCAACATCTCGTTCGGCCTGCCGCATCGCCATGGCATCAATGCCGCCTTCATCCCGATGGTGATCGGCGCCGGCATGACCTCGGCGATCATGAACCCGGTGCGACCGCAGGAGATGGAAGCCGTGCGCGGCGCCAACGTGCTGAATGGCACCGACGAGAACTGCACCAACTGGATCAGGACCTACAAGGACTACAAACCGGCCGAAGGCGGCCAGGCGATCGCGGCGCCCACGCAAGTCAATGCGCCGGGTGAAGGCAATGGCAATGGCGGCCGCCGGCGCGGTGGACGTGAAGCCCGTATGGCCCGAGGATAAGCGCGCAATCGTGAACTCACCCGCCAACATCACCGATCCGCTCGTGCTGTTCATGCCGTCGGGCAAGCGCGGCCGGTTTCCGATCGGCACGCCGGTGCTCGATGCCGCGCGCCAGCTCGGCGTCTATGTCGAGAGCGTATGCGGTGGACGCGCCACTTGCGGGCGCTGCCAGATCGAGGTGCAGGAAGGCAATTTCGCCAAGCACAAGATCGTCTCCTCCAACGACCACATCTCGCCCAAGGGCTCCAAGGAAGAGCGCTACGAACGCGTGCGCGGCCTTCCCGAACGGCGCCGCCTGTCCTGCTCGGCGCAAATCCTCGGCGACCTCGTCGTCGATGTGCCGCAAGACACGGTCATCAACGCCCAGACCATCCGCAAGGACGCCGACACCAGGGTCATCGCCCGCGATTCGGCAATCCACTTGTGCTATGTCGAGATCGAAGAACCCGACATGCATAAGCCGCTGGGCGATCTCGACCGCCTGAAGATCGCGCTGATGAACGACTGGGGGCTCAAGAGCCTCGATTTCGATTTCCATCTCCTGCCGCAGGTGCAAGGTATCTTGCGCAAGGGCAATTGGACTGCGACCGCGGCCATCCACAAGGATGCCGAGAGCGAGACCGCGCGGGTCATCTCTTTGTGGCCAGGCCTGAAGAACGAGGCTTATGGGCTTGCCTGTGATATCGGCTCGACCACCATCGCCATGCATCTTGTGTCGCTGCTGTCGGGCCGCGTCGCCGCCTCGTCGGGCACCTCGAACCCGCAGATTCGCTTCGGCGAGGATCTGATGAGCCGCGTTTCCTATGTGATGATGAACCCGGACGGTCGCGAAGGCATGACGGTCGCGGTGCGCGAGGCGATCTCGGGTCTGGTCGACAAGGTCTGCGCGGAAGGCAATGTCCAGCGCAACGACATCCTGGATTCCGTCTTCGTCGGCAATCCGATCATGCATCACCTTTTCCTCGGCATCGACCCGACCGAGCTCGGTGGCGCGCCGTTCGCGCTGGCCGTCTCGGGCGCCGTGCATATCAAGGCGTCGGACATCGGCCTGAAGCTCAACCAAGGTGCCAGGCTCTACATGCTGCCTTGCATCGCCGGCCATGTCGGCGCCGATGCGGCGGCGGTGACGCTGTCGGAAGGCCCGCACCGCCAGGACGAGATGATGCTGATCGTCGACGTCGGCACCAATGCCGAGATCGTGCTCGGCAATCGGGAACGGGTCGTGGCGGCCTCCTCGCCCACCGGCCCGGCCTTTGAGGGTGCGGAAATCTCCGGCGGCCAGCGCGCGGCGCCCGGCGCCATCGAGCGTGTCCGCATCGATCCCGATACGCTGGAGCCGAAATACCGCGTCATCGGCTCGGAGCTGTGGTCCGACGAGCCGGGCTTCCTCGACAGCGTGCAGGCGACCGGCGTCACCGGCATCTGCGGCTCCGGCATCATCGAGGTGGTCGCAGAGATGTATCTGGCCGGCATCATCTCCGAGGACGGCGTCGTCGACGGCGGACTTGCCGCCCGTTCGCCGCGCGTCACCGCGAGTGGCCGTACATTCTCCTACGTGCTGAAGGAAGGCGAGCCCAGGATCACCATAACCCAGACCGACGTGCGCGCCATCCAGCTCGCCAAGGCCGCCCTTTATGCCGGCACCAAGCTGTTGATGGAAAAGCAGAACACCGATCATGTCGACCGCATCCACTTCGCCGGCGCCTTCGGCTCCTTCATCGATCCGAAATACGCCATGGTGCTGGGACTGATCCCCGACTGCGATCTCGACAAGGTCTCGGCCGTCGGCAACGCGGCCGGCGCCGGCGCACGCATGGCGCTGCTCAATCGCGGCTATCGCCGCGAGATCGAGGAAACGGTGAGCCGGATCGAGAAGATCGAGACAGCGCTGGAGCCGAAATTCCAGGAGCACTTCGTCTACGCCATGGCGCTGCCGAACAAGGTCGACCCGTTCCCGAAACTGTCGGTGGCGGTGAAACTGCCACCACGCAAAACGGTCAGCGAGGACGGCATTGCCGGCGATGCCGCCCCACGGCGGCGTTCGCGCGAAGGCCACGCCGCCCGCCGCGGCCGGGGATAGCAAGGAAACAATAGGCGTCGCCGGCGACGCTTCCGATCTCCCCCCTTGCGCGGAAGATCGGAAATCGCTTCGGCTTTCGCCAATCACCAACGCCGGAAGGCGACGGATGAGAGGGCATCACCCTCACTCAATTTCATATGCATGCAAATGTTTCCGGATCAGCCCAAACTGAAACAAGGCGCTGTTTTTCGTGAAATCCACCAGATACATGTGCGGCGCATTTAACCGGCATCGAACGGCAGGCAGGAATAACTTTCAGCCGCCGCAGCACCTCCAAAGGAGATGAAGATGTCGATGTTCGAAAGCCTTGGCCGCTATGGTATGGCCATCAGGAATGCACACAAAAGAAACAGGTCTGTCCGGGCCATGAACAGCCTGCCGCCCGAAATTCAGAAGGACATCGGCTGGCCCGTGTCGCCGCGCGAAGACCCGCAGGTCACCTTCTCGGCCTTGCTTCTGGGTTCAGCGCGCTGATGACCTTCGCCGACAAATGCAAGCTGCTGGCCAAGCGCCGGAGCCGTCATGCGGCTCCGGCGGTAAGCGACAATCGGCTGCGCGCCGCACTGTTGCCCCGGCGCTGAGCATTGCAGCGAGCCACGACCGGATGCTGGCCTTGATTACCAGCCAGATCACACAACCGTGTTGTCTCTCAGTGCAAATCTTGACAATTTTGGCGAAGGCACGATCTTCGGAACTTGAGGGGTTCTCTTAGTCGGCTCAGCCGAAGTCCGTGTGTCCGCATGCCCAGTCTTAAAAGCCACGTCGTTTCCTTGGTGCTCAGGTATAGCCGCAAGAAAGCCTTCTCCAGCCCGGAAAACCTGCAGCGCTGGATAGCCTATGCTCGCAAGACGGAGAACCACCAGCCGCCGGTAGCACTGCGATCGCGTTTAGAGATCACGACGAGCAGCGTGGACGGCTTTCCCGTCTACGAGATCGCGCCCAAGGCCGGCGAGCGAAAGCGTATCCTCTACTTGCACGGCGGCGCCTATGTCTTTCAAATCACGTCCTATCATTGGGCACTGATTGCCGATATGGCCGACCGGCTGGGCTTTGGCATCACCGTGCCCATCTATCCCATTGCTCCCGAACATGATTTCCACGCCATGTTCGGCATGGTCGGCAAGGTCTACCGTCAGATGCTTGACGAAACGGAAGCGCAGGACATCGTCTTCATGGGGGATTCCGCAGGTGGCAACATGGCCGTGGTGCTGACCATGATGGCCGCGGAAGCAGACCAGCCTTTGCCGTCGCGTCACGTGCTGATTTCACCCGGCCTTGACGTGTCGCTCGCCAACCCTGAAGTGCTCGAGGCGGAACGCTACGATCCGTGGCTGGGAATTCCGGGGGGGCTGGAGGCGGTCCGGCTCTACAGTGCCGGCATTGATCCCAGCGACTGGCGCATCAGCCCGCTTTACGGCGACCTCTCGGTGCTGCCGAAAACACTGCTTCTGACCGGTTCGCGCGATATGCTAACCCCCGACAATCTGATCTTCGCGCAAAAGGCCCGTGCCGCCGGTGTCGAGATAGAGGTTGTGCACGAGCAAGGCATGTTCCATGTCTGGCCACTGATCGACATGCCAGAAGCGCGGCGCGCGCGGGACAGCATCGTGGCGTTTTTAACCAGCGACACCGAGAGCTATCACGCCAAGGCCGGCGAATTGGCGCTGCAAAGGACAGATCGAGGCGTCACCGCTCACAACCTGGCTACGCCGTTGCGATCCTGAATCAAAATTTCCCGGTTTCCCTGAACACTTCGAAGGTGGCGCGGATATGGTCGGCGACGGCCTTCACCGGCGCGCTGGCATCCGGCGCCACGATCATGGCCAGATTGTAGGTGCCGATGTCAGGCATGCCGTCCTTCGGGCAAAGCTCAACCATGTCGCTGCCGAGGAACGATTTCGGCAGCGGCGCCACTGCGAGGTCGGACATGATCGCGGCTCGCTGGCCGGCCGTATGCGCGCTCATATAGGCGACGCGATAGTTTCGGCCCTCACGGCCGAGCGCTTCGAGGGCGCCGGCACGCCAGGCGCAGCCCTCTTCCCACAATGACACCGGCAACGGCTCGCGAAGATGCGCGCAGCCGCCCTTGGCGCCGGCCCAGACGATCGGTTCGGTGAGCAGCACTTCGGCGCCGAGCGCGCTGGTTTTGTAGGAATTGGTGAGCAGCGTGATGTCGAGCGCCCGGTCGTCCATGCGCCGGCGCAGATTGCTGCTCTGGTCGATGGTCACGTCGACGGCGATCGAGGGATGTGACTGCGCAAAACGTTTCAGCACATGCGGCAGCACGCGCTCGCCATAATCGTCCGGCGAGCCGAGCCGCACCACCCCGACAATATCGGGGATGATGAACTTCGACACCACCTCGCGGTTGATCGACAACAGCCGGCGCGCATAGCCAAGCAGCATCTCGCCATCCGTGGTCAGCGTCACCGAACGCGCGTCGCGCGCGAACACCGAACGGCCGAGAATGTCCTCCAGCTTCTTGATCTGCATGGAAACAGCCGACGGCGTGCGGAAGACGGCATTGGCCGCGGCGGTGAAACTACCGGTCTCGGCGATCGCCACGAAAGTACGCAAAACGTCGAGATCGAGCAGCGGCAACGGATGATTGAGTGGGGCGTTCATGGGAGCCAGCCTTCAATTTTTCTGATGCAAACCATCATTCCATTTCGTTTGATTGAACATCACTTTGGGAGGATAGTCAACTCCATCGAAGGCGGACGTACCGAAAACGGTCTTGAAACGATCACGACATCGATCTGCAGTCGACACGAAATGAAGCTGAAACAAACCTGAGGTAGCCCAGTGACCGGCAACTCCCGAACCAACGCAAAGGAGATTGAAATGTCCATCCTGTCATCCATCGGCCGCATTGCGACCGAATTCAACGCGGCCCGTACCCGCTATCAGACCGAACGCGCCATCCGCTCTCTGCCGATCGAACTGCAGAAGGATATCGGCTGGCCTGAAGCCGCCGACAGCAAGACCAGCACGCGCTACGGCGTCGAATCCTGGGCTGGTGGAGCAAAATAGATCGTGTGTATTCAAAGCTGAAGGCCTGCCGCGCAGACGTTGCCCGGCAGGCCTTTTTATTTGCAATCAAATGACTTTCCGAGCCATGTCGCGGCTGCATGGCGCATATGAACGGGCTGCATAGCACACGAAATTTTGAACTAACGCCTTGTAAATAATCGTAAACCTTGGGCGGAATGCCCAAATATGTCGCATTCAGTGTCGCTTTTCATATCAAGTGCTTCGCTTTTGCGATTTAGTTTCCCCTCACGTAAGCCTATATCAACGTCAGCAAACGAGCTGCCCCACTCCATCAAGCGAAGGCGACCCGTCTGAGCAACCGAATGGAGATGATTATGAAGCTTTTTGCCCGCCTCTTCCCCCGTCGCGAAATGAACTTGACCACTGCGCTCGAGCGCCAGCGCCTTGCCAACACCATGCCCGGCCAGACCGGTGCCATGAATGCGGCGCGCCTGGGTTTCGTCGCGTAACATCCTGGGTTTCGTCGCCTAACATAATGACTTCCCTGTAGCAGCTTGCCGCTAGGCAGGGACTGGTAACAGCGCCGCTTCGGTTTTGCCGAGGCGGTGCTTTGTTGTTCACAGACCACATCCGGCATTCCTCAATCCGGCAGCATGCTGGGTCGGTCACCGCATAGCGATTGCCCATTTGCGACCCATGTCGCAAATAAAGTCCCTCCGTTGTCACCTAGCCAATTGACAGGAAAGGTTTTTCCTGATGTCGCTATGCTGATCGCGACATCCTGTTCGCGCCATTAAAGCGTGAGGGTTACCCTGTGAACGTCGTAAATCATCCGATCAAGCGATCGTTTGTATTCTTCCTGGTCCCGGATTTCACCATGATCGCCTTTGCGACGGCGCTCGATCCGTTGCGCTCGGCCAACCGGATGCTCGGCTACGAGGCGTACCGCTGGCGGCTCGCCAGCATCGACGGCAAGCCGGTGCGCGCCTCGAACGGCGTCGAATGCGCCGTCAACACCTCGCTGGAGGACGAACGTAAGAAGATGTCCGGACCGGAGCGGCCGAACATGGCGGTGGTCTGCAGCGGCATCAATGTCGAGCGCTACCAGAACAAATCGGCCTTCGCCTGGCTGCGCGAGGAATACAACCGCGGCGTCGCCCTCGGCGGCCTGTGCACCGGCGCACATATACTGGCCGCCGCCGGCCTGCTGTCCAACAAGCGCTGCGCCATTCATTGGGAGAACCTGCCGGGCTTTTCCGAGGCGTTCCCGAAAGCCAACGTCTTCGCCGACCTCTTCGAGATCGACCAGAACATCTACACCTGCGCCGGCGGCACTGCGGCGCTCGACATGATGCTGAAGCTGATCGGCGACGATTTCGACGACAATCTCGTCAACCGGGTGTGCGAGCAGGTGTTGACCGACCGCGTGCGCAGCCCTACCGATCGCCAGCGCCTGCCGCTGCGCGCGCGCCTTGGTGTGCAGAACTCCAAGGTGCTGACCATCATCGAATTGATGGAAGCGAACCTGTCCGAGCCGCTGTCGCTGATCGAGATCGCCGACCATGTCGACCTGTCGCGCCGGCAGATCGAGCGCCTGTTCCGCACCGAGATGGGCAGATCCCCTGCCCGCTACTATCTGGAAATCCGGCTCGATCGGGCCCGGCACTTGCTGATACAATCGTCGATGCCGGTGGTCGAAGTGGCGGTCGCTTGCGGCTTCGTCTCCGCCTCGCATTTCTCCAAATGCTACCGCGAGCTCTATGCGCGCTCGCCGCAGCAGGAGCGCGTCGATCGCAAGCAGTTGCTGGCGGCCTGACCCGCTCGGCGTCAGGCCGAGGTCGAACAATATGTCGAAATGGCGCCAGAAACAGTAAGACGATGCGGGGAGGAGCGCGCCGGTCGGGAAGCGGTTCGACGATGCAACTTCCAGCATCTTGGTGTGTAGCCTGTCTCGCGCTCCTTTTGCAATTGCGACGCATTTGAGATAGGACACTGACGTGTCTTGCGGCATGTACCAGCCTGCGGCATGTACCGGGTTGCGACACGCCTGTCGAGACAATCGGAGCTGCACATATTGCCCTCGGAACAGACGATCGCCGCCCTCTGTAAGAAACTCGGTCTGCGCCTCACCCGCCCTCGGCGCGTTATCCTGAGCGTCATTTCCGAATCCAGCGACCATCCGGACGTCGTGGAACTCCACCGCCGTGTCATCGCCATCGAACCGACGATTGCGCTGGCTACCGTCTACCGCACTGTCAATCTTTTGCGGGAAAAGGGTATTTTGGAGCGGCACACCTTTGGCGACGGGCGCGCCAGATACGAGACCGCTCCCCGGGAACATCACGATCATCTTATCAACATCGAAACTGGTGACCTCGTCGAATTCCATTCGCCGGAGATCGAGCGGCTTCAGGAGGAGATCGCCAGGAAACATGGTTTCACGATCGTCAGCCACCGCCTGGAGATCTACGTGAAGCCGATTCAGAAGTCGCGGCGCGCGCCTCAACCCGGCAAGTGACCGCCAGATGTCAAGCGCCCTCCTCGGTCTCCATCCGACTTGCCTTGAGCGTCGTGACGATTAAGGCGGCGACAAAGACGAGCGATAGCAGCAGCACGATGGTCGGAGCCGGCGCGCTGTCGATGAAGAAAGACAGGTAGACACCGAGAAACGACGCGGCGGCCGCAATGACCACGGACAGGACCAGCATCGTGCTGAACGTCCTCGTCAGCAGGAAGGCGATGGCTCCTGGTGCGATCAGCATGGCTATGGCGAGGATGATGCCGACCGCCTTCAGCGCCCCCACGATGGTGAGCGAGATCAGGCAGAGCAGGCCGTAATGCAGCAGATTGACCTTCAGGCCGACGGCCCTCGCCTGCGCCGGATCGAAGGCGTGTAGTAGGAAATCCCGCCATTTGATGGCGATGGTGCCGGCCGTGATCGCCGCGATGGCGGCCGTCTCGACGATATCGCCCAGGCCTATGCCCAGCATGTCACCGAACAGAATGTGATCGAGATGCACGTCGGACTGGATCTTGACGTAGAGCACGAGCCCAAGGCCGAACATACCGGAAAAGACAATCCCCATCACCGTGTCCTGCTTGATCCGGCTGTTGTCCTTGAGGAAGCCGGTGGCGAGCGCACAGACCATGCCGGCGGCGAAAGCGCCGACAGCGAAAGGAAAACCGACGATGTAGGCAATGACCACGCCGGGAAACACGGCATGGGAGATTGCGTCGCCCATCAGCGACCAACCCTTGAGCACGAGAAAACAAGACAGCAGCGCTGTCGGCAAGGCGACCAGCACTGAGATCACCAATGCATTGATCATGAAGCCGAACTGAAAAGGCGACAGAAGCGTGTCGATGAGGCTCATCACGCATTCTCCAGCGCTTGCGCGGCGCGGCGGCGGGCAGCGAGCATGCCGTGCTTGGGTGCGAAGAAGAAGGCGACGAGGAAGATCGCCGTCTGCAGCACGACGATGATGCCGCCGGTCGCGCCGTCGAGAAAATAGCTGACATAGGCGCCAACGAAACTGGTCGCAGCACCAATCACGACGGCAATGACGAGAAGGCGCGGAAAGCGGTCCGTCAGCAGATAGGCCGTCGCACCGGGCGTCACCACCATGCAGATGACGAGGAAGGCCCCCACCGTCTGCAGCGCTGCCACGGTCGAGGCCGAGAGCAATGTGAAGAACATGATCTTCAGTGCCGTCGGGTTGAGACCGATCGAGCGCGCATGGCTCTCATCGAAGAAGACAACCATCAGGTCCTTCCACTTGACGAGCAGAATGGCGAGCGAGGCGATACCGATGATGGCAAGCTGCAGCGTGTCCTCCGGCGTGATGGCGAGGATGTTGCCGAGCACGATGGTCTGGATGTTCACCGAGGTCGGAGACAGCGACACCATGAACAGGCCGAGCCCGAAGAAGGACGAGAAGATCAGGCCGATGATCGCGTCCTCCTTCAGCTTGGTGCGCTGGTTGAGGAACAGCATGGCGGCGGCGGCGAGCCCACCGGAGAAGAAAGCGCCGATCGAGAAAGGCAGCCCGAGCATATAGGCACCGGCCACGCCGGGCACGATCGAATGCGAGAGTGCATCGCCGATCAACGACCAGCCCTTGAGCATAAGATAGCAGGAGAGGAAGGCGCAGACCCCGCCGACCAGTGCCGAAACCCACATGGCATTGAGCATGTATTGATAGCTGAAAGGTTCAAGAAGCAGATCCGTCATTCGTCCGGCTCCCGCACCTTCTGCCGCATGGCCGCGTTCTCGCCATAGAAGACCAGCGGCCGCTCGTCATCGGTGATGACCGCGAGGCGGCGCTTGTCGTCGTCCTCGTGCAGCCCGGCTCCGCCGAGTACGAAATGCCTGAGCACGCCTCCGAATGTCTTTTCCAGATTGGCTTGGGTGAAGGTTTCGGCGGTCGAGCCGTAGGCGAGTACCGTGTTCTTCAACAGCACGGTACGATCGCAGAACTCCGGCACGCTGCCCAGATTGTGAGTGGAGACCAGCATCACGCGGCCCTCGTCGCGCAGCGAGCGCAGCAGGTCGACGATGGCGTCTTCGGTCTTCACGTCGACGCCGGTGAAGGGCTCGTCGAGCAGGATAACCCGCCCGTCCTGCGCCAGCGCGCGGGCAAGAAAGACACGCTTCTTCTGGCCGCCGGACAACTCGCCGATCTGGCGCTTTCGGAACTCGCTCATGCCGACGCGGGCGAGCGCGGCTGAGACAATTTCGCGGTCTGCCGCTTTCGGGATGCGCATCATGCCCATATGGCCATAGCGCCCCATCATGACGACATCCTCGACAAGCACAGGGAAGTTCCAGTCGACCTCCTCGGCCTGTGGCACATAGGCGACGAGGCTGTTGCGCAGCGCCAGCTTGACCGGCATGCCGAGCACCCGTATCTCGCCCTTGGCGAGCCGCACGAAACCCATGATCGCCTTGAACAGCGTCGACTTGCCCGATCCGTTGACGCCCACCAGCGCCGTGATCGTTCCGGTAGGAGTGTTGAAAGTGGCGTCGCGCAAGGCGGTGTGACCATTGCGATAGGTGACGGTGGCGCTCGTCACGGAAATGCCTGCCCCCTCATCTGACGACGCAGGAGCAGGATTCGCAACGGCTGCATTCATTGCGATAGCCCTTCTGCGAGGCCTCTTTCGATGGTGTCGGAGGTCACGCGCAGAAGATCAATGTAGGTTGGCACCGGACCGTCGGTCTCGCTGAGCGAGTCGACGTAAAGCACGCCGCCATAGTGCGCGCCCGTCTCGCGCGCGACCTGCCTGGCTGGCTTGTCGGACACGGTGCTTTCGCTGAACACGGTGGCGATCTGGTGCTCCCGGACCGCATCGATCACCTTGCGTACCTGTTGCGGCGTGCCCTGCTGGTCGGCGTTGATTGGCCAGAGGTAGAGTTCCTTCATACCGAAGTCGCGGGCGAGATAGGAGAAGGCGCCCTCGCTCGACACCAGCCAGCGCTTGTCCTCGGGGATCGTACCGAGCTTCTCGCGGATCGGCGTGATGGTCGCCTCGATCTTGGCCTTGTACGCCTCGGCGTTGGCCTTGTAGGTTCCGGCGTTCGCCGGATCATGTTTCACGAAGGCGTCGCGGATGTTGTCGACATAGATCAGCGCGTTCTGCGGCGACATCCAGGCATGCGGGTTCGGCTTGCCGGTATACGGCCCTTCCGCAATGCCCATCGGCTCCACACCTTCGGAAACAACGGCGCCCGGCACGTTCTTCAGGTTCTGGAAGAACCGTTCGAACCAAAGTTCGAGGTTGAGCCCATTCCAGAGAATGAGCCGTGCTCCTTGCGCACGCTGGATATCTCCAGGCGTCGGCGCATAATTATGGATCTCCGCGCCAGGCTTGGTGATCGACTCCACGATGGCGGCATCGCCCGCCACGTTCTTCGCCATATCCGCGATGACCGTGAAGGTCGTGACCGCCTTGAATTTCTCCTGCGCGACCGCGGGACCGAAAACCGCGGCAGCAATTGTCACGCCCATCAGCGCTACAAGAGCCGATCGTCGTAGCCTCTCAATCATTCGCATTTCCTCTCGCGCTTCAATGCCTAGCGGCGCCGATTGTGCAATTGAAATCATTTGCATGACGCTGCGGGGGTGCCACATGCTCATATTCTGCAAATGCGACTTAATTGCAAGACGGTTCCAGGAAAAACTTGGAGAAAGCTTGACCGCACGATGGTCGGCCAGAGGATGTGTTTGCGCAAAAACAAAGAGATAGAGCGGTTCGGCGTTACCGTGAAACGCAACCGCTCTAGCGGCTTTCGTACATCCAGCTTCGGTCGCGCCACATTTTCTCGCCGACCTGGCAATCGGTGCCCGGTTTGTCTTGTGCCAGCACCACCGGTGGATGCGCCGCTTCATCCGCAGCCCATTGCGGCGAGGCAGGCCCGGCAAGCTCGAGCACCAGCTTGCGGCGGATCGCTTCGGGAAACTGCGTCCACTCATTGACCGGGATCATGAACGCGCCGGGCCCACCGATGACGCAGTCGGTGTAGTAGCGGTCGAGGTAATTGACGTCATAAACGCTGGTGAAGCCGCTCCGGGTCATCAGCGGCAGGCCATTG
The DNA here is from genome assembly GCF_040319125.1 of Mesorhizobium sp. M0938. Lineage (NCBI taxonomy): Bacteria > Pseudomonadati > Pseudomonadota > Alphaproteobacteria > Hyphomicrobiales > Phyllobacteriaceae > Mesorhizobium > Mesorhizobium sp. M0938. The sequence continues at coordinate 241,150 of NZ_JAMYNS010000006.1, forward strand.
ATGGTGATGCCTTGCTTGACCAATCCGTCACGAACCACGTCGACGGGAGCACCTTGATTGTTGGGGCCGTCGCCTGAAATGTCGATGACGCGCTTGGCGCCCCGAAAGCCGCTTTCGGCGAAGAGATCGCTGCCGAATTGCAAGGCGCCGGAAATCGAGGTGCGCCGGGCGCTGTTGGGTGCATGGGCGGAGAGCTGCTCGACCACCCGCTCGGCGTCGGCACGATTGGCGATCACCGTCCACGGCACGATGACGTGCTGCCAGGTCGTGCCGGCCCATTCGACATAGGTGACGGCAATCTTGCCATAGGCGCCATCGGCGATGGCCTGCAGCACCGTGTCGTGCGTCAGTGCCGCTACATAGCCGCGACGCTGGATTTCGAGCTCGGCTGGCGACATCGAAAGTGAAACGTCGACCGCCAGCACCAGTTCGATATCGACGGGTTCGGCGGCGCGGGAGTCCGGCGCCAGCCAAAGCGTCAGCGCAGCGGCAGCAGAGAGGAGATGTCTTGCGCGGGGAAAAGCAGACATGCCGCAAGGTAAGCGAGAATCGTCGCGTCACAAAGCGAAAAGCCCAGCGCTGGGCTGGGCTCTTGCGTTCACGTTTTTGCGAGGACAGCCCGTCGTAGCGGTCGGCATGCCATCAACGCTCAGCTGCGTGGATTGAGGTTCTCCGGGTCGTAGAGCGGCCTGTAGCCGACAGCGGCCACTTCGACCGGGTACGTCTCGCCGAAATATTCGACTGTCAGCTTGCGGCCCTCCTGGCAATACGTCCAGGGCAGGTAGGCGAGCGCGATGTTCTTGCCGATGGTCGGGCCGTAGGCGATCGAGGTCGTGAAGGATCGGCGGCCGAGTTCGTCGACCAGCGTCTCGCCCGTTCGCGGGTCCATCACCGGCATCGTGCCGGCCGGATAACGGGCAACGCCCTTGGAGTCGACATTGTCCGTCATGACGAGCGTGCAAAGCATGGCCGGCTGATGGGCGCGGGCGCGATATTCCAAGTGCTTTGCCTTGCCGCTGAAGTCGGCCTCCTTGACTTTCGGACGGGCAAGATCGGCCTCCAGCAGATTGTACTCGGTCAGAAGATCCGCGTTCTGCAGGCGCAGGCTCTTCTCCATGCGGCGGCTGTTGGCATAGGTCTCGACGCCAAAAGCCATCACGCCGGTCGAACGCAGCGCATCCCAGACGGCCAGGCCGTCTTCGTATTGCATATGCAGTTCCCAGCCCTGCTCGCCGACATAGGAGATGCGGAAAGCGGTCACGTCCTTTCCGGCAATCCTGACAGGCTTGATCGCTGCGAAGGCAAAATTCTCCGGCGTCAGGCCATCCGGGTCCTCGACGACCTTCTGCAATGTCGACCGCGCATTCGGACCCCAGATGCCGATGGTGACGTACTTTTCGGTCACGTCGGTGACGGTGACGTCGAAGCCTTTGTCCTGCGCCGTCCGCCTGATGTACTGGAAGTCGCGCGGACCGGCATCGGCGCCGTCGATCACGCGGCAACGGTCGGCCATGCGGATGACGGTCAGATCGGCGCGCACCATGCCCTCTTCGTCGAGGAAGTGGGTATAAATGCCCTTACCGACGTTGGTATCGCCGCCGATCTTTGCCGCGCAAAGCCATTCCATCAGCGCGACATGGTCCGGGCCTTCGACGTCATACATCGCGAAATGCGATAGGTTGACGATGCCGCAATCCTCGCTCATGGCGAGATGCTCGGCGTTGGAGACGCGCCAGAAATGGCGGTTGTCCCACTCGTTTTCGCGCACCGGCACGCGGTTACCGTATTTATCGAGCAAATGCTCGTTGGCGGCATAGCCATGGGCACGTTCCCAGCCGCCCAGTTCCATGAAATAGGCGCCGAGTTCCTTCTCGCGCTCCCAGAAGGGCGAGCGACGCACATTGCGGCCTTTTGAAAAGGGCTCGCGCGGATGGACCGCCGGATTGTAGACCTTCATCGCCGTTTCGGTGCAGCGATCCCAGATGAACTGCTCTTGCGTCTGGTGCGGATAGAAGCGCGCATAGTCGATGGCGTGATGGTCGATCGACGTCCGGCCGTCCGTCATCCAGTCGGCGATGAGTTTGCCCATGCCGGGGCCGTCCTTGACCCAGATCGCGACGGCATACCAGAGGCCCCGCACCTTCTGGCTCTCGCCCATGGAGGGGCCGCCATCCGCCGTCACCTGCAGCAGCCCGTTGAAGGAATGGCTCTCATTGTAGCCCAGTTCGCCCAGGATCGGCGTCAGTTCCATGGCGCGCTCGAGCGGCGCCAGGATCTGTTCCATGTCGAGGTCGCGCTGCGAGGGCGAAAGACGGGCCTGGTTCTTCTCCAGAAGGTCGCGCGGGTGGCAGAGGCGCGGATTGGTCTCTTCGTAATAGCCCCATTCGATCTGCCCGCCTTCGGCGGTCTTGGGATCGCCGGTGTCGCGCATGTAAGCCGAGTTGCCCTGGTCGCGCAGCAGCGGCCAGCCGATCTCCTTGCCGGTGCCGGCAAACTCGGTGTACCGGCCGAAGAAGGTGAGCGGATGGTCGATCGGCATGACCGGCAGGTCCTCGCCCACCATTTCCGCGATCAACCGGCCCCAGATACCCGCGCAAACGATCACGTAGTCGGCTTCGATGGTACCGCGGTCGGTCACCACGCCTTTGATGCGCCCATTCTCGACGATAAGCGACTTGGCCGGCGTGTTGGCAAAGGATTTGAGCTTGCCAGAGGCTTCCGCCTGGTCGACCAGCTTGCCGGCGACGGTTTGCGAGCGCGGGATGACGAGACCGGCATCGGGATCCCACAGGCCGCCCTGCACCATCTGCTCTTCGATCAGCGGAAATTTTTCCTTAATCTCAGCCGGTTCGATCAAGCGCGCGCGTGTGCCAAAAGCCTTTGCCGAGGCGATCTTGCGCTTGATCTCCGCCATGCGATCGTCGTCGCCGACGCGAGCAACCTCGAGGCCGCCGATGCGGGCGTAATGACCCATCTTCTCGTAGAAATCGATGGAGTAGAGCGTCGTCCAGCAGGACAGGAAATCATGGCTGGTCGTGTAACAGAAATCGGAGGCGTGCGCTGTCGAGCCGATATCGGTCGGGACGCCTGATTTGTCGATGCCGACGATATCGTCCCATCCGCGCTCGATAAGGTGATGGGCGACCGATGCGCCGACAATGCCGCCCAGCCCGACGATGACGACCTTCGCCTTTTCCGGAAACCCTGCCATTGCCCGCGACTCCAAAAGTGCTGTTGCGGGCGCCGGCGCCCGCTTGACCGGCGCACAATATGCAGGCGACGGCCATCGCGCTACCGCCTGTTTGCGACACGCCGCAGGTGCGGCGCGACCCCTGCGCATAACCCCGAAAAATCGGAAATCGAGTTTCGCCGGGATCACGCGCCGAAGAAAACTCTACAGCGTCCTCGTGGGCTTAAAAGGACGCGCGGCACGGGTCTTTGAGATCAGCTGTTTCAAGGGGAAATGATGCGTGCCAGCTGGAGACGGAACTCATGACCTATCCCCCGGAACGACATGCAACACTGCGGCGCGACGCCCTTTGATGCTGGCCCACAGCGCCATGAACGGGCCGGCGAGCAGCAGGAACGGCGGGATCAGGTTGGGAAAGTAGATGCGGGTGTCGTGGATCGGGAAGACGGTGAACTTGGCCAGCACGCCGAGCACCAGCGCCGCAAACAGGATGCCGGCGCGGCGGTCGAGTTTGAAGCCGGCGCGGCTGGTTGCATACCACCCCGCCAGCGCCAGCACCGAGACGCCGACCCAGTTGTTCAGGCTGACGGCACGGACCAGGGAGGCGGCAAAAGCCCGGACATAGGCGACAGCCGAGAACGGCGGATCGAAACCGACCATATTGTAGTGCTGCTCGACGCTGGAGAACCACAGATGCGGCCACCATCCGGGATGCTGCGCCCAATGCGAGATGGCGAAATAGGCGACCAAGGAGGCGGCAAAACCGGCCAGCGCGCCCCACGCTTTCTGCCGGAAGGCGACCAGCAGCACGGCGAAGATGGCGAGAAAGACGATATTGTCGGGCCGCGCCATGAAGGCGAGGAAAAGCAGGATCGCCGTCGCCACTTCGCGACCGCGCACATACGCAAAAAGCCCGCCGAGGAACAGCGCCGAGCACAGCAGATCCGGGGTCGCGGCCCGCGCCACATCGCCGAATTCGGCCATGATCAGCACCGCGCCGGCGACCGGCGCCAGCGCCAGCGCGCCTTCGGACCGCAGCCAGAGCAGCGCGATCGCACCGAACAGCAACACCGACAGTACCTGTAGCAGCCGCATCGCCTCGACCGGCGACATCACAGAGCTCATCGTCGAAAGGATCTCGGCGTAGAGGAACTTGACCCGATACATGCCGAGCAACGAATGGAAGTCGGTGGCATTTCCAACCATATGGCTGCGGAAGCCGCCACCGTCATCGACCAGCGCCTTGTAGTCGCCCGCCGATACACCGTCCCTGACTGTGCCATAGGCATAGTCGTGCAGCGCCTGCATATCGGGATAGGTGCCTTCCTCGGCGACTGCGAGATAGGGCAGCATGTCCCAATTGGCGTCGGGCATGAACCATGCCATCGCAGCGGTCAGAAGGATGTAGAGCGCGAAGGCCGCCGCCCCGATCGGTGCGGCAAGACGCGCATAGGTGCCCTCGCCCCACGTCAGACCGGCCTCGGTGAGCCGGTCGAGCAGGTTTGTCGAAACGGGAGATTTGGTCAGCATGGTTTCGCTCAGCGGACCTGGCTAGCGGACCTGGCTTTTGACGAAATCCTTCACGATCGACACGATGCCGCGCGACAGCAGGCTGTCGAGCGCCTCGATAAAGCGGTCGACATGTTCGCGCTGGCAGATCAGCGGCGGTTCGAGACGGATGACGTTGCGGTTGTATTCGGTGAAGGCGACGAGCACGTCGTAGTCGCGCAGCAGCAGCGCTCCGACGAAGCCGGACAAGGATCCCTTCAGCTTCTCGTCAAGCACGCTGACCACAGGCCGCAGCACCATCGGCAAGGTCTGCGAAAAGTCGTGGAATTCCAGCCCGACCATCAAGCCTTTGCCGCGGACGTCCTTGATGATCTTCGGGTACTTCTCACTCAGCGCCTGCAGGCGTTGCAGGAGGTAGTCGCCGGTCACTGCGGCGTTGTCGATCAGTCCCTCGTCGTAAAGCACGTTGAGTGCCTCGATCGAGGTGACGCAGGCTTCGCCCATGCCGCCGAAGGTGGCCATGGCGTGGATCATCGCCGTCTTCGGCGTGCCATAGGCCTTCATGTAGACCTCGCGCCGCGCAATCATCGCACCGACCGCCGCCTTGCCGCCACCGAGCGACTTTGCCAGCGCCGTCACATCAGGAACGACGCCGTAATGCTCGAAGGCATAGAAGCGGCCGGTGCGTCCATAGCCGCACTGCACCTCGTCGGCGACCCACAGCACGCCATACTGGTCGCAGAGCGCGCGCAGCTTCTGCCAGTATTCGGCAGGCGCCTGGATGATGCCGCCACCGCCCTGGATGGTTTCCAGCACGATGACGCCGACCTCGGGATCGGAGCGGAAGGTGCGCTCGACCGCTTCGATGTCTGCGAACGGGATACGCACGACATTGTCGGCGACCTTGAAGTCGGCGCGGTAAAGCGAGCCGTCGGTGATCGCCAGCACGCCCTTGGTCTTGCCGTGGAAGGAATTCTCGGCGTAGACGACCTTCGGCCGCTTCGGGCCGGCGGCGCGCTCGGCGAGCTTCACCGCCGCTTCCATGGCTTCCGAGCCGGACGAGCCCAGAAACACCATGTCGAGATTGCCGGGCGAGCATTTGGCGAGATTGTGCGCCAGGGCTGCCGCATATTGCGACAGGAAGGCGATGGCGATCTCCTGCCGCTTCTCCTCCTGGAATTTCTTGCGCGCTTCGAGAAGGCGCGGATGATTGTGCCCGAAGGCCAGCGAGCCGAAGCCGCCGAAGAAATCCAGGATCTTGCGGCCGTTCTGATCGATGTAGAACATGCCCTCGGCACGCTCGATCTTGATCTTGTGGAAGCCGAGCAGCTTCATGAAATGCAACTGGCCAGGGTTGAGATGCGCCTTGAAAAGGTCGGTCATGCGCGCGACGTCCATCGCCTTGGCCTGCTCGACGCTGATCAGATCGGGCTTGGCGATGGTGGCGGGCGAAAGCGCCGGTGCGCTGACCGTGGCGCGCGCAGTCGTGTGGTCTGGCTTGGTCATGACGGTCATCTCAAGAGTCTCCTGCTGGCCCTTCACTCGGCGGGCACATGTTTGGCGGCGACGGCATGGCCGTCTTTCTTGGCGCGGTATTCGCTGTAGGCGGCGATCAGCATGTCCTCGTCACGATATTGCGGCACCCAGCCGAGCTGACGTTCGGCCTTGGACACGTCGAGCACACAGTCCTCGTCGGCGATCAGATACTGCTCCGGATCCATGATCGGCATGTTCAAGAGGTCGAGCAGGTCGAGCGTGCGCTTGACCGCCCAGCCCGGTGTCGGGATCAGGATCGACTTCGAACCGGCATGCCTGATCAGGTCGCCGAGCAACTTCTTCACCGGCGGCGGATTGAGGGAACCGAGATTATAGGCTTCATCAGGCACACCGGCCTTCCAGGCGGCGCGCGCGGCCTCGGCGCAGTCGAATACCGAGATGAACTGATACGGGTTCTTGCCCGAGCCGATCATCGGCACCGGAAGGTTCCAGTCGATCAGCTTGAACAGTTTTTCGAGGATACCGAGGCGGCCGGGGCCGATGATCAGGCGTGGCCGAAACAGCGAGATCGACATGCCGCGCTTGCGCCATTCGGCGGCCAGTTCCTCGGTCTTCTGCTTCGACCAGCCATATTCGCCGAGCGGCGCGACCGGATGTTCCTCCGTCATCGGCTGCGTGACGGTATGGCCGTAGATCATGTCGGTCGTGTAATGGACGAGCTTGGCCGCACCGGCCCTGTCCATTGCCTGGATGATGTGCTCGGTGCCGTGGAAATTCACCGGGAAGAAGAACTCGTGGCGCTTGGCGCGCACCTGGATCGGCGACAGCATTTTCGCCGACAGATTGTAGACCATGTCGTCGGCCTTCAGCCCGACCGAAGCGACCGAGGCCGGATCGGTGACATCGCACCTGATAGCGCGGACCGAGCGGTAATGCGGCAGGTCGCTCTTGGCGATATCGGCGACGACCACCTCCTCGCCGTCGGCGACCAATTTCGGGGCTAGGTGGCGGCCGACGAAACCGTCGCCGCCGAAGATCACATGTCTCATCGAACGATCCCGCTGGTGTTTATCTTGTCGGGGGAAAGGCCAGCCGTCTCGTCCTCATGCCCTTGACCGCCCAAATCCCGGCCACTTTGAGCGATCAGCACCGTGCCGACGCAGATGAAAGCGATGCCGGCGATGCGCCAGGCATTGAGGTCTTCGCGAAAGATGAAATAGGCAAAGATCGCAACGGCGACGTAGGCGAGGCTGAGGAACGGATAGGCGAAGCTGAGCTCGACCTTGGACAGCACATAAAGGTGCGACGCCATCGAGATGACGAAGGTGCACAGGCCAAGGAAAACCCACGGGCTGAAGACGATCTGCAACAGTTTCAACAACGGATTGGCGCCCTCGAAGGAAATCGGACCGAGCGACATCATGCCCTGCTTCAGCATGAGCTGCGCAGCAGCATTGGTCATGACCGTGAATAGAATGAAGACGATGTATTTCATGTTATTTCCACAAGCCCATTCATCGGTCTATCTAAAATCTGCAAACATTTCGTGAAGTAGCAAACACTTCGATCAAACTCTGTATTTAGCGATCCGTTAACCATGAACTATTCGGATTTTAGCTATTCCGCGGCCTCGGCGGTTGCGTGCCGCGCTTCGAGCTTTTTCGCCGTTCGCGCCCAGAAGCTCGACATGAAGGCGGGGTCGCGGATGGCTTCGAGGTGCTGCCATTCCGGAAAGGACGCGGCGAAGACGTCTGCGCCCATGCGGGCGTCCTTGTAAGGATTGACCGCGCCGCCGGCCTCGATCGTGATGTGGTCGAGTTCCTTCAGCAGCGCCAGGGTCGCCGGGCCGCGGTTGGGAAAATCCAGCGTCAGCGTAAAACCCGGGCGCGGGAACGACAGCAGTGCCGACGAACGGACCCCGCCGAAGCGCTTCAGGACTGTCAGGAACGATCCCTGCCCGGCCCGCTTTGCCGCCGCAAGCAACGCCGGCACCGCCCGCCGCGCGGCGTCCTCCGGCACCACGCTCTGGTGCTGGAAAAGCCCGTTCGGTCCGTAGAGCCGGTTCCAGTTACCGACGCCGTCGAGCGGAAAGAAAAACCCCTGGTAGCCGACCTTGCGCGGCGCCGTAGACCGGCCTTTCTTCCACCGGTAGGCGGCGTTGAAGGCCGTCAGGAACGGCCGGTTGAGCACGTTGAACGGCGGCTGGAGCGGCACCGAAAGATTCCCACCTGCACGCAAGGCCACATGGGAGCCATGCTCGGCGTGATTGCCGGTGAACAGCAGACCGCGCCCACGGCGGCGGCCGCCGGCAAGCTGGTCGATCCAGGCGACGACGTATTCGTTGGCCTGGTCGGCCGCTTCGGCAAGCTCGAAGAATTCGCCGAGGTCGTGGAACGGCGTTGCCACCTCGACGATGTCGAGCGATGGCACCCGCATCAGCCGTATCGATGCCGACAGGATCAGTCCGGTCAGCCCCATGCCGCCGATCGTCGCCGCAAACAGGCGTGCATTGTCGGTGGCCGAGCAGTAATGGGTCCGTCCATCCGACCTGAGCAGCGTGAAGGATTCGACGTGGCAGCCGAAGGTGCCGCGCCGGTGATGGTTCTTGCCGTGAACGTCATTGGCGATGGCGCCGCCGAGCGTGACGAACTGCGTGCCCGGAACGACCGCCAGAAAGAAGCCGTAGGGCGCCGCATGGGCGATGATGTCGGGCAGAAGCACGCCGGCCTCGGCCTCGATCACGCCGGTCTCGGCGTCAAACGCGCGGATGCGGTTCAGCGGCCGCATGTCGACGACCCTGCCGGCCTCGTTCTGGCAGGAATCGCCATAGGAGCGGCCGTTGCCGTAGGCGAGCAAGGCATCTCTTGTCGCCTTGCCGCTCTTCAGCAGCGCGATGGCTTCAGCCGCCATGATCGCGCCGGACGCCGGCGGGTTGGCAAGACCAAAGCTCTGGAACCGCTCCTTCGCCATGCCTACCAGCCTCCGGCGACCAGAAACACGGCGCCGATGAGCACGACTATCTGGCTGCGCCAGTCGCGGATGATGAAGACGACCGGATCGTCATGCATCTCGTCGCGGCGGGCAAGTATCCAGACGCGCATAGTCAGGTAAAGCACGATCGGCGCCAGCGGCCAGACCAGCCAAGGGTGCGGATAGAGCTCGCGCACCGCAACGCTGTCCATATAGAGCGCCAGTACCAGTGCCGAGGAAAAGGCCGAGGCCATGCCCGCCTGGGCGACGATCTCCTGGTCTTCGGTGCGGTAGCCGCGACCGGCAATGCGCTCGCCGGCCGGAATGGCGGTCGTGCGCAGTTCGACGAAACGCTTCACCAGCGCCAGCGACAGGAAAAAGAAGATCGAGAAGGCCAGCAGCCAGAACGAGACGTCCACACCGGTCGCCGCGGCGCCCGCCAGAACGCGGATCGTGTAAAGACCGGCCAGCGTCAGCACGTCGATCAGGAGCATGCGCTTGAACGACAATGAATAGGCGGTGGTGACAATGATATAGCCGCCGAGCACGGCGAGGAATTCGATCGGCAGCAGAAGTCCTGCACCAAGACCTATTGCAAGCAGCACCGCCATCGAACCGAGGCCGAACGGAATCGACAGCGCGCCGCTGGCGAATGGCCGGTTGCGCTTGGTCGGGTGCTTGCGGTCGAGTGCGAGATCGAAGAAATCGTTGAGGATGTAGATGGCGGAAGCCACCGCGCTGAACGAGACGAATGCCAGCAGACATTCCCAGATCATGTCGGCGTTGAAGTATTCGTGCGACAGCACCATCGGCACCGCGATCAGCGAATTTTTCAGCCATTGATGGACACGCAGCATCTTGACGATAGTTCTGATTGTCGGCTTCGGCGCCGGCATCATTTCGGCACTGTGCGCGGCCTGCCAGCGCGCGGCATGGCGGTCGGGCGCAACGACGATTGCCGTGCGCGCAGCGTCGAATACCCGAAGATCGTGCCGGCTGTTTCCGGCATAGTCGAATCCGCCATCGCCGTAAGCGGCGACAAGCGAAGTGCGCTTTCTGCCCGAAGTCATGTTGTAGGGGCCGTCGGTCGCGAGGACGCGGTCGAATATGCCGAGATGTGCGGCGATTGCCTCGGCGAATTTGCGCGGCGTGCCGGTCGCAAGCACGATCTGGCGGCCCTCACCATGTTCGGTGCGAAGGCGCTGAAGCAGCGCCTCACGGTAAGGCAGCGACGCAGGATCGATATCGACGCGGTAAGCGATGGCCTGTTTCAACCGCGCCGGCCCGCCGGCGAGCCAGAACGGCACCAGGAAAACATAAAGTGGATTCTTCTTGAGAAGGATGAACAGCCCCTCCCACAACAGATCAGTCGCGATCAGCGTGCCGTCGAGATCGACCGCAAGCGGAATTGCGTTCCTGTCCGACCGCGCGTCCATTTTCCGTCGCCCTGCCTAAAAGCGCATGACCCCGAAAACTGATTTTTCGGACAGGATCATGCGCCGAATCCAAAACCTGCGCCGTGCTTTGGCGTCTTCGGCCCGGTATAGCGGGGAACAGCGCAGCGAACGTTAAAACGCTCGGCACGGCCTGGTCCGCGTGACGGTATTTCCCCCTTCATCGTTAAGCATCGATGACCCGAAACGATAAAAGGCCGGGCATTTGCCCGGCCTTCGAAAACAAGCAGCCGACGTTACTTGACGCGGGTTACTTGATACGGGCGACGCCGCCCGAGATTTCGATCGTTTCCGAACCGGTCAGCGCCTCGAGGTCGCCATTCGGCATGGTAACGAAGCACCCGCTCGGGCAGAATTCCGCGGTTTCGCCGGCGGCCAGCGCCAGCTCCGTCTTGCCGCCGCCTTCTGTCACGACGAGCGTGCGGGTCTCGGCGTCCTTGTTGGTCGCGCTAGCGGCGAAGGCTGAACCGCCCACGGCAAGAAAAGCGATGGCGGCGACGAGAGACTTCCACATTTGCAATATCGGTGTTTCCACCGCCTCTGTTGCATTTCGCAAGGCATTCTCGCCCTTTGCATACGAGCTTATATGACATGGAAGCTGAACGGCAACTGAATGCCGCATTCATGCCGCAATTGCTTTCGCTGCTTTGGAGCCTGCCTTGAGGATATGTTGAGATTCAGGTCAGGCCGAGCTGAGAGTGGTGGGTTCCGAGAACCGGAACGGAGCGTACTTTTGGGTACGTGAGTACCGGAAGCGCAGGAAACTGCCGCTCATCACCTGAATATCGATATATCCTAATCGGGATCCGGCTTGCGGGTCCTGCGCCCCGGTTTGGCCAGGCGTTTCGCCTCGGCTGCGGCTTCAGCCACCGCACGCTCCTGTTCGGCGAAATCGACTTCGATCTTGTCGTCGTCAATCGGCCATGCCTCATGCGTCTTGGTCTCGACGACGGCGCGCGGTGTAGACGGAATCTCGATATGCTCGCTGTTGAACGTGTCGAGGACGGCAAACCGGATGTCGTTCTGCACGGTGTTGCCGTTCATCACATCGGCCAGGAACACGCGGATTTCGAACTCGAGAGCAGCCGGTCCGAAATTGGTGAACAGCACGAAAGGTTCCGGATTTTTCAACACCAGCGGATGGCCGCGCGCAATCTCCAGAAGGACAGCATGGACCTGCTTGACGTCGCTGCCGTAGGCGACGCCGACCTTGATGTCGATGCGGCCGAGCTTGTTGCGATGCGTCCAGTTGCCGACGGCATTGTTGATCAGGTTTGAATTGGGCAGGATCACAGACTGCCGTTGGAACGTCTCGATCTCGGTAGCGCGCACACTGATCTTCTTGACCGTGCCGCTGATGTCACCAGCGACGATCCAGTCGCCGACCTTGAACGGCCGCTCGGCCAACAGGATCAGGCCGGAGACGAAATTGGAGACGACGTTCTGCAGGCCAAAGCCGATACCGAGGGACAGGGCGCCGGCGACAAGCGCCAGATTGGAGAGATCAATGCCCGCTGCCGAGATGCCGACGAGTGCTGCGAGCGCGACGCCGGCGTAGCCGACCACCAAGCGGATCGAGTTGCGCACGCCGGTATCGACTTGGCCACGTGCCATCACCGAGCCATCGAGCCAGCCTTGGAACCAGCGCGTCAGGAAATAGCCGACGGTGAAGACAACGATGCCAGTGAGGATGCCGGTGAACGAGATGGTCACCGAACCGACGGTGAGACCCGTAGCCAGCTTGTAGGCCCAAGCCTGGATGTCGCCGGGCTGAAATCCCCACATCAACAGGATCAGCGGCAGGAACAGCAGCACGATCATCAGATTGATGGCGATGCTGACGACCAGGCCGAGCTGGTCGAGCGCGGTCGCCTCGTAGCTTGAATTGGTCGAAAGCCAGCGCCCGATCGACGTGTTGGCGAAGCCGCCTTCCTCGCCGATCGCCCGCGCCGACAGGAAGCCGATATAGGCGGTGACCAGAATGGTGCCCGTGACCACCACCTGCAGCGAGACAAAGGTGGCAAGGCGGATATAGCCCAGCAGCGCCGCGGCGATAGTGAAAAGTCCTAGAGCGATGGCGGTGTAGCGCAGCCACGCCGGCCAGGGTCGCCAGCTTCCGTCGGCGGCCTTGAAGGGCTTAAGCAGCCCCATCAGGATCAGGATGATGCCAACGATGATCGTGGCGACAAAACTTCTAGCGATGGTCAGCGACAGCGGCGCACCCATCTTGTCGTTGACGACCGACAGCAAGGTGTTGACGCCGATCACCACCGCCATGGCGGTCGTCAGCCGCACCAACCAGCGTGCCGGGCCGGTTTCGACGGGTATGAGGCGCCAGTTCGGCAGCCGTGGCTCCAGCGCTGCATTGGCCAACCGGTTGACGCAGAACACCACCGCGATGACGGCGGCCAGTGCATTCAGAAAAATGCCAATTACGTCAACCCCGCCGCGCAAGACATTGTAATAGTTGAAAAAGAAAATCGTTGAAACGAGAAAGACACCGACCGCCAGCGTTGGCAATAATGTCGACCAGAACGCCACCGACAGCCGGCTGAGATAGGAGGGATCCTCGACGGAAGGGTCGGCTTCGAAGACACGCCCGAACAGACGCCGCCCCCCGACAAAAAGCACCGCCGCCAGGCAAAGCGCGGTCAAGGTCGCGGCCAGCACGGCCCGGAACTTGAACTTGAAGGCGAAGGTCAGCCACGATGACACCGCCTTGTAGAAGCCGGCATATTCATCGTTGGCATCGGAAATGACCTTGGGGCTTAACGCATCGGACAGCACGTAGCGCTTGGTGAGCAGGTTGCGAAACAGCTCGCTGCGCATATTGGCGATCTTGTCGATGAGGCCGCTGATGCGGATCGACAGGTTTTGCGCCGCGGCGATGACAGCATTGATCTCGGCCTTTCCGGACGCCAGCGCCTGGCGTTCGGTGGCCACGATATCGGGCTCGGGCGGCTGGCCCGCGGCCGGCGGCGCACCGAGCTGATCGAGCCTTGCGTTGATCTCCGTAAGGCGCGGGCGGAAGGCAAGCGCGCTGTTCAGCGCGTCTCGCGATAATTCCTCGAGCTGTAGGCGAATATCGACAAGGCCGGCGTCGTCGACACCGTCTTCCTGGGTTTTCTTTTCGAGATTGTCGGTCTTTGTCGTCAGATCCTGCAGGATTTTCTGCTGGTCGGCGACTACCCCCGAGGGAGCCTGGTCAAGCGCCTGCGCCACCGCGCCATGCGGCAGCGGCGCTGAGGCAACGATCGCCAAGACCAGAACAAAGCGGAGCAGTCGGAAAAGCATGATTGTTTGGCGACTCACGGGCGGCAGGCGTTCTAAAAGCTTGCCCTTGATAAAGACGCTCATACCTGGGAGCAAGCCGTCCCGCTCCGCCCGCCGATTTCGGAGTCGGCCAGTCGAAAAGCGATGGCGCAATATTGGCTTTGCGGCGACGGCCTGCTCTATAGTGTGCCGCATCGCCCAGCACGGACGACAAAAAGCCAGAACGGATAACAGAAAGAATGGCGGAATATTCGGCCTTTTCGCTTCTCAAAAACGCGCTGACCGGCAACAAGGACTGGAAGCCGGCCTGGCGCAAGCCGGACCCGAAGGCATCCTATGACGTGATCGTCATCGGCGGCGGCGGTCATGGCCTGTCGACCGCCTATTACCTGGCCAAGGAGCACGGCATTACCAATGTCGCGGTGCTGGAAAGGGGCTGGCTCGGCTCCGGCAATGTCGGCCGCAACACGACGGCCGTCCGCTCCAACTATTTGCTGCCTGCCAACACCCGCTTCTACGAACATTCGATGAAGCTGTGGGAGAACCTTTCGCACGATCTCAACTACAACGTCATGTTCTCGCAGCGCGGCTGCCTCAATCTTGCCCATACGCCCGGCCAGTTCGATGATCTTGCCCGACGCGGCAACGCCATGCGCCATCTCGGCGTCGACGCCGAACTGATGACGACGGCAGAGATAAAGCGCCTTGTCCCGGCGCTCGACGTTTCCGGTTCGGCGCGGTTCCCTGTTATCGGCGGCCTGATGCAGCGGCGCGCAGGCAGCGCCCGTCACGACGCCGTCGCCTGGGGTTATGCACGCGGCGCCGATCGCCGCGGCGTCGACATCATCGAGAATTGCGAGGTCACCGGCTTCCTGCGCGACGGCGACCGCATTACGGGCGTATCGACGACGCGCGGCGAGATCCGCGCCAAGAAGGTGGCGCTTGCGGTTGCCGGCAGCACCGGACGCGTCATGCAGCTTGCCGGCATCGAGACCATGCCGATCGAAAGCCATGTGCTGCAGGCCTTCGTGTCGGAATCGCTGAAGCCGATCATCGACACGATCCTGACATTCGGCATGGGCCACTTCTATATCTCGCAGTCGGACAAGGGTGGCCTGGTCTATGGCGGCGACCTCGATGGCTACAACAGCTATGCCCAGCGCGGCAGTTTGCCTGTTGTCGATGAGGTGATGAGCGAGATGCTGGCGCTGTTTCCGGGGCTTGCGCGCGTGCGCATGCTACGTTCATGGGGCGGCGTCTGCGACATGTCGATGGACGGTTCGCCGATCATTACCACCGGTCCGCTGCCGGGCATGTATCTCAATTGCGGCTGGTGCTACGGCGGCTTCAAGGCGACGCCAGCCTCCGGCTGGTGCTTTGCCTGGACCATCGCAAAGGACGAGCCGCACGACTTCAACGCACCCTTCACGCTCGACCGTTTCTATCGCGGCCTGGTGATCGACGACAAGGGCCAGGGCGCGACGCCTAGGCTGCATTAGGGTAGGACTCCATGCTGATTACCTGCCCCTATTGCGGCCCGCGCGACGTCATCGAATTCACTTATCAGGGCGATGGCAACCGCGAGCGCCCTCAGCCTGCCTCGCAGAACCTCGATGCCTGGAACGCCTATGTCTATGACCGGTTGAACCCGGCGGGTGACCACAATGAGATCTGGCAGCATTCCGGCGGCTGCCGCGCCCATCTCAGGGTCGTGCGCAACACGCTGACGCACGAGATCTCCAGCGCCGCCTTCGCGCGCGGCGACCACAAGATCGCGGCACGGCACAAGGCGGGGGGCAAGTCATGAGCCCTCGTCGTACCCATGCCGGTGGTCGGATCGACCGGCTGCGAACCATCCGGTTCACCTTCGACGGCGCGCCTTACACAGGTCATGCCGGCGACACGCTTGCCTCGGCGCTGCTGGCCAATGGCGTCACCCTGTTCGGGCGCTCGTTCAAATATCACCGCCCACGCGGCGTGCTGACATCAGGCGTCGAGGAGCCGAATGCGCTGGTGACGGTGCTGCGCGGCGAGGTCCGCGAGCCCAACATCGCCGCGACCATGGTCGAGATCTATGACGGGCTGACGGCTGTCAGCCAGAACCGCTTTCCGTCGCTATCCTGGGATGTCAGCGCGGCCAACCAGCTTGGCGGCAAGCTTCTGTCCGCCGGCTTCTACTACAAGACCTTCATGGGACCCGCGATCGGCCCACTGAAGGGCACGCGTTTCTGGATGTTCTGCGAGCATTTCATCCGCCGCGCCGCCGGTCTCGGCCGCGCCGGAGCCGCCCGCGACACGGCGCGCTATGAGCGCATGAATGCTTTCTGTGATGTGCTGGTGGTCGGCTCCGGTCCGGCCGGGCTGATGGCCGCCAGGGCGGCCGCCGACCAGGGTGCGCGTGTCATTCTCAGCGAGCTCGAACCGCATTTCGGCGGTTCGGCCAACTGGTCGGGCGAGACGATCGACGGCATGCCGGCGGCGGACTGGGCAGCGCGAACCGCCGGCCAGCTCGGAGGCTATGACAATGTCCGCCTGCTGTCGCGCACTACGGTCTGGGGCTATTACGACGGCAACACGCTCGCCGCGCTCGAACGGGTCAGCGATCATAAGGAAATTCCCGGCAAGGGCGAACCGCGCCACCGCTATTGGATCATCCGCGCCAAGTCGGTGGTGCTGGCCACCGGTTCCTACGAGCGGCCGCTGGTGTTTCCGGGCAACGACCGGCCGGGTGTGATGCTGGCGCATGCCGCCGAGCGTTATGCCAACGAATACGGCGTGCTGCCAGGCAACAGGATCGCAATCTTCACCAACAACGACAGCGCCTATCGCTCTGCCCTTGCGCTGAAGAAGGCCGGGGCTGCGATCGTCGCCATCGTCGACGTGCGCCCGGAGCTATCGAGCGAGATGCGCGGGCTCGCCGATGAAGCGGAGGCCAAGAGCCTTGCCGGTCACGCCGTGGTCACCACCGAGGGCGGCAAGGCGCTGTCCGGCGTTAAGGTACAGCGCTTCGACATGGCCAACGGCGCCCTTGCCGGCGACGCGCGCAGCATTCACGCCGACTGCCTGCTGATGTCGGGAGGCTGGTCGCCGACCATCCATCTGGCCAGCCAGGCCGGCGCCAAGGCGGAGTGGAATGCCGCCCGACAGGCCTTCCTGCCACCGAAGCCAACCCAGCGATGGATTGGCGCCGGCGCCTTCACCGGCAGTTTTTCCACAGCCGAGGCAATCGCTGAAGGCCGCGCCGCCGGGCTTTCGGCGGCGGGTGGAACAGGGGCACCGACGGCCTTGCCGGTCGTCGAAGCAGCCCCCGGCAATCCTGATCCGGCGCCGGTGTTCGAAATCAAGGCCAATGGAAAAAGCTTCGTCGATTTCCAGCACGACGTGACAGCGGAAGATGTGCGATTGGCGCATCGGGAAGGCTTCATCTCGGTCGAGCATCTGAAACGCTACACCACGCTCGGCATGGCGACCGACCAGGGCAAGAGCTCCAACATACCCGGTCTCGCCATCATGGCCGAGGCATTGGGCAAGCCGATCCCGGAAGTCGGCACGACACGCTTTCGCCCACCCTTTTCGGCGGTGTCGATCGGCTCACTCGCCGCCGAGCGGTTCGGCGATCTGAGGCCCGAGCGGCTGACGCCGATGCATGACTGGCACGTCGCCAATGGCGCGACCATGTATTCGGCCGGCCTCTGGTATCGCCCGATGATTTACGGCCATCCCGGCGAGACGATCGAGCAGGCTTATGTGCGCGAAGCCAGGGCGACGCGCGAGAGCGCCGGCATTGTCGATGTCTCGACGCTGGGTAAGATCGCCGTGCAGGGTCCGGACGCGGCGGAATTCCTCGACCGGGTCTATACCAACATGTTCTCGACGCTGGCTGTCGGCAAGGCCCGCTATGGGCTGATGCTGCGCGAGGACGGCCTGGCCTTCGACGACGGCACGACATGGCGGCTCGGCGAACAGGACTTCTTGATGACCACCACCACGGCCAATGCCGGTAGGGTGATGCAGCATCTGGAGTATTTCCTCGACGTCATCTGGCCGGAGCTCAAGGTCCACGTCACGTCAGTGACCGACGAATGGGCCGGTGCCGCGATCGGCGGACCAAGGGCGCGAGACATTCTTGCTGCTTGCGTCACCGGCACTGCCGTCGACAACGCCACTCTGCCTTTCATGGGCATCGTGCGTGGCAAGATATCAGGCGTGCCTGTCATGATTTGCCGGCTTTCCTTCTCCGGTGAAATGGCCTTCGAAGTGTACTGTGGCGCCGGGTACGGCACCCATGTCTGGGAAGCGTTGATCGAAGCCGGCAAGCCGTTCGGACTGGTGACTTACGGGCTTGAGGCGCTGGGCACGATGCGCATCGAGAAGGGCCACGTCACCGGCGCCGAGATCGACGGCCGCACCACGGCGCGCGATCTGCATCTCGACTGGATGCTGTCCAAGAAGAAGCCCTTCATCGGCTCCGCGATGATGGATCGCGAGGGCCTGATCGCGCCCGGCCGTCTGGAACTCGTCGGGCTGATTTCGCTTGATAACCAGCCGCTCAACGGCGGCGCACATATCGTCGAGGAACTCGACGAAGCCAATCCGCACGATTCCATCGGCCACATCACCGCTTGCTGTTATTCGCCCGCACTCGGCAAGTACATCGCGCTCGCTTTGGTCAAAGACGGCAAGGCACGGCGCGGCACGCGCGCCCATATCTCCGATCCCCTGCGCAACCGGTTCGGCCCGGTCGAGATCGTCTCCAACCACTTCTTTGATCCGGACGGGAGCCGCATGCATGGTTGAGCGCCAATCACCGCTTGATGTGGCACCCATCGAGTTGGCCCCGCTCGAGCCGGAACTGCGCACCGGCTCGCATGGCGACTTCGAACACGGCATCGATGTCATCCTCTCCGAAACCAGGCCGGGGTCGATCCTGCAGCTCGCTACCTGGCCGGGCCAGGAGAAGAATTTGATTTCTGGTATCCGCGCCGTTACCGGCATTGCCCTGCCCGACGGCGCCGGCGCCGGCAGCACCAACGGCGCGAGGTCCGCATTCGGCTTTGCGCCTGGAAAATTCACCGTAGTGGACGAGGCCGAAGGCCTGGCATCGGCCTTTGCCAGTGTCGTCACCCCTGATATCGGCACGGTGACCGATCTATCGCATGGCCGCACGGCGATCCGCATCGCCGGACCGAAGGCCGAATGGGTGCTGGCGAAATTCTTCGCCATCGACTTCGCGCTGCCGGCTTTCCCGATCGGTGCCGGCCGCTCGACCACGCATCATGACGTCTTCGCCCAGATCCAGCGCACCGGCGCCGACCAGTTTGACATCTACGTATTCCGGTCGTTTGCGCGCTCGTTCTGGAAGGCGCTCTGTCACGCCAGCGAGGAAGTCGGCTACGAAGTGCAGTAGACAGAGGCGGCGCGTCGTCACCTCACTTGGCGCCACCTCATTTGGCGCCTCACCTCATTTGGCGAACGTCACCCACTCTTCCAGCGGCGCGCGGTCGGTGCGGAACTCATTTTCGGGCTTGGATCTGTCCTCATGGCCGAGCGCCATGCCGCAGACGACGATCTCCTCGTCGGGAATGTTGAGCACCGGCCTGATCTGCTTGTGATACGGTGCAAAGGCCGCCTGCGGACAGGTGTGCAGGCCCCTGCCCCGCGCCGCCACCATGATGTTCTGCAGGAACATGCCGTAATCGATCCACGAGCCCTTGTTCAGCCGCCGGTCGACCGTGAAAATCATGCCGACCGGTGCGTCGAAGAAGACGAAGTTGCGGTCGTGCTGCGCACGCATCCTGTCCACCTCGCGCCGGCCGATGCCGAGCGCGCCGTAGAGGCCGAAGCCGTTCGCGCGCCGCCGGGTGAGATACGGTTCGAAGAACTGGTCGGGGTAATAGCGATATTCGTCCCAGTCGGCCTTTTCGGCGCGGATGCCCGAATTGAGGATGGCGTCGGTGATCCGCTGCTTGACCTCGCCCTTGGTGACATAGACCCGCCAGGGCTGCATGTTGGTGCCCGAAGGTGCACGCGCGGCGACAGAGAGAATGGCGCGGATCGTCTCGTCATCGACCATGTCGGGCAGGAAGGCCCGCACAGAACGACGTGACGTGATCGCCTCGTCGACGATCGCCGCATCCTTGGCAATCCGGGTGTTGTTTTCCAGCATAGGCCGTCCCTTTACGCGTAATCCCTAAACCGGAATCGATTCCGGAAAGATCATGCGCCGTCCAGAAAATGGGAGCACCATTGCGGGTCCAATTGACGCGT
Organism: Mesorhizobium sp. M0938; assembly: GCF_040319125.1. NCBI lineage: Bacteria > Pseudomonadati > Pseudomonadota > Alphaproteobacteria > Hyphomicrobiales > Phyllobacteriaceae > Mesorhizobium > Mesorhizobium sp. M0938. The sequence goes on from NZ_JAMYNS010000006.1 coordinate 261,310, forward strand.
GGCGCTCTATCGTAAGCCTCGACCGGGCGCCCTCAATCGCCGTTCGTGGCCGAGCCTTTGCCTGAACCGCCAAAATGGCGCAAGCAAATCTTGTGGCATCATGAAAATCGTCTTGATTTTTTCACGAACTTGACCTCTCATGAAATTTGCACCCAATTTTTCACCATGGGAATTTCAAGAGAAATAACGTTGCCCGCAACAGCCGTCAGATCGGAGCAGGAAAACCGCGAACGGCTGCTGGCCGGCGATATCAGGGCGCTGCGTAAGGCGCGCAGGCTGACGCTTGCCGAGATCGGCCTGAAGCTCGGCCGCTCCGTCGGCTGGGTCAGTCAGGTCGAGCGCGGCCTGTCGATCCCGTCGCTCAGCGATCTCAGGGCCTTCGCGGAATTGTTCGGGGTGCCGGTCAGCCTGTTCTTCAGCCACGACGTGCCCGTCGAGAACGAGCGCGGCGTCATCGTGCGCGCCGGCAGCCGCCGCACGCTTGGCACAAGCGATTCCGGCCTCGTGGAGGAGCTTCTGTCGCCCGATCTCGGCGGTAGCTTCGAGATGCTGCGTTCGGTCTTCGCCCCGGGTGCTGAACTGAAGACCGAAGCGCGCCGGCCGACGGAGGAAGCCGGATATGTCGCTTCCGGCAGCTTCGACATCGAGATATCAGGCGTCTGGCACCGGCTTGGTGAGGGCGACTCCTTTCGCTTCGACGGCAAGCCGTTCCGCTGGCGCAATCCTGGAGCGGAGCCGGCAGTAGTCATCTGGGTGGTTTCACCACCTGTTTACTAGAGGTTGGAGAAGAACATGGCCGGTTTGCCAACCACGGCACGTGTGGTGATCATCGGAGGCGGTGTCGTCGGCGCCTCCTCGCTCTACCATCTCGCCAAGGCGGGCTGGACCGACTGCGTGCTCCTGGAAAAGAACGAGCTTACTTCCGGCTCGACCTGGCATGCGGCCGGCAACGTGCCGACCTTCTCCTCCTCATGGTCGCTGATGAACATGCAGCGCTATTCGACCGAGCTCTATCGCGGGCTGGCCGACGCGGTCGGCTATCCCATGAACTACCACGTCACCGGCTCGCTCAGGCTGGCCCATACGGCCGAGCGCATGCAGGAGTTCCAGCGCGCCAAGGGCATGGGCCGCTATCAAGGCATGGACATCGATGTGGTCGGGCTCGACGAGATCAAGCGCCGCTATCCATTCATCGAGACGCATGAGCTGAAGGGCGCGCTCTACGATCCGAGCGACGGCGATATCGATCCGGCGCAGCTGACCCAGGCGCTGGCCAAGGGCGCCCGCGATATGGGTGCCAAGATCATCCGCTTCTGTCCGGTCACCGGCGTGCGCCGCGAGAAGGACGAGTGGGTGGTCGAAACGGCGCAGGGCGAGATCCGCTGCGAAATCGTCGTCAACGCCGCTGGCTATCGCGCGGCCGAAGTCGGCAGGATGTTCGGCCGCGACGTGCCGATGATGGTGATGAGCCATCAATATATCCTGTTCGAGGAAATTCCCGAACTGGCCGCATGGTCGAAGGAGCAAGGCAAGAAACTGCCGCTGCTGCGCGACGTCGACACCTCCTACTATTTGCGCCAGGAAAAGAACGGCATGAATCTCGGCCCCTACGAGCGCAATTGCCGTGCACATTGGGTCGGCCACAATGATCCGATGCCCGATGATTTTTCGTTCCAGCTGTTCCCCGATGATCTCGACCGGCTGGAGGACTATCTGGCCGATGCCGTCGCCCGTGTGCCTATCCTCGGCACCGCCGGCCTGTCCAAGGTCATCAACGGCCCAATCCCCTATGCACCGGACGGCAACCCGCTGATCGGCCCGATGCCCGGCGTGCCGAATGCCTTCGAGGCCTGCGTCTTCACCTTCGGCATCGCCCAGGGCGGCGGCGCCGGCAAGGTGCTGGCCGAATGGGTGACTGAAGGCCAGACCGAATGGGACATGTGGTCCTGCGATCCGCGCCGCTTCACCCGCTTTGCCTCGGCCCCGGACTACTGCGTCGCCAAGGGCATGGAGATCTACGGCAACGAATACGCCATCCAGTTCCCGCGCCATGCCTGGCCGGCTGGGCGCGACCGCAAACTGTCGCCGATCCACGATCGCATCAAGACGTTCGGCGCCTGCTTCGACGCCTATAATGGCTGGGAGCGCGCCACCTGGTACGCGCAAGCCGGCGACGATGTCTCCGAAGCCGCGACGCTGACTTTCCGCCGCGACGGGCCCTGGCAGCATCGCGTCCGCGAAGAATGCCTCGCCGTGCGCGACGCCGCCGGCATTTTGGACCTGCCTGGTTTTTCCCGCTTCAACTTCGACGGTCCAGGTGCTGCCGAATGGCTGAGCCAGCAGGTCACCGGCATCGTGCCAAAACCCGGCCGCATCGGCCTCGCCTATTTTGCCGACGACAATGGCCGCATCGTCACTGAGATGTCAGTGGTGCGCCACGACGAGAATTTGATGACGCTGATCACCGCCGCGGTGGCGCAGTGGCATGATTTCGAGTGGCTGAAATCGCGCATGCCGAAGGGCGCTTCATTCAAGCTGGTCGATCGGACGGAGGAATACTCCACGCAGATCCTCGCCGGGCCTAACTCGCGAAAAATCCTTGCTGATGTCTGCACCGCCGATCTTGCTCTGCCCTGGCTCACGCACCAGGAGACAATAATCGCAGGCCGCTGGGCGAAGCTGGTGCGCGTGTCCTTCGCCGGCGAACTCGGCTGGGAAATCCACACCAAGGTCGGTGATACCGCCGCCGTCTTCGACGCCGTTTGGGCGGCCGGGCAGAGGCATGGCCTGAAGCCATTCGGCATGTATGCGCTGGATTCGCTGCGGCTCGAAAAAGGCTATCGCACCTGGAAGGGTGACCTGTCGACCGACTATACGATCCTGCAGGGCGGGCTGGAGCGTTTCGTCAAATGGGACAAGCCGGATTTCCGTGGCAAGGCGGCGCTGCAAAACGAGAAGCAGCAGGGCGTGAAGAAGCGTTTCGTCACGCTCGTCGTCGAAAACCCCGGCGACTGCGACGCGCCCACAATGTCAACACTGTGGCATGACGGCGAGATCGTCGGCGAGACGACGTCCGGCGGCTGGGGTCATCGCATAGACAAGTCGATCGCGCTCGGCATGCTGCGCGCCGATCTGACCGAACCGGGAACCACGGTAGAGGTCGAGATCTTCGGCGAGCGTTTTCAGGCGGTCGTGCAGAACGACGAACCGCTTTGGGATCCAAAGAACGAGAGATTGCGCGCATGAAGTCCATCATCCTCACAGACGGCGGCATGGGCCAGGAGTTAGTACGCCGCAGCAGTTCCGACCCGACGCCGCTGTGGTCAGCCAGGGTGCTGATCGACGAACTGGACCTGGTTCGCGACCTGCATGCGGAGTTCATCCGGGCCGGCGCCCGTGTCATCACCATCAACACCTATTCCGCAACGCCCGAGCGGCTGGCGCGGGAGGGCGCGGAAGAACTGTTCAAGCCGCTGCAGAAGCGCGGCATAGAGTTGGCAAGACAGGCTCGCGATCAGGCCGGCGACGCGGCGATCGCCGGCTGCTTGTCTCCCCTGTTCGGCAGCTACGCACCGGCGCTGACTATATCCTTCCAGGATACGCTCGACATCTACCGCCGCATCGTTGCCGAACAAGCTGATGGCGTCGATCTGTTCCTGTGCGAGACCATGGCGTCGGCCGAGGAGGCGCGCGCGGCTGTCACCGCGGCGTCGGAAAGCGACAAACCGGTTTGGGTGTCGTGGACGCTTGCCGATCACGGCGCACCACGGCTGCGCAGCGGCGAAACCATTGCGGCTGCGTCGAGCGCTCTCGACGGTCTGCCTGTTGCGGCGCGGCTGATCAATTGTTGCCGGCCCGAAGCGATCGCTGCAGCGCTGTCCGAACTGATCGGCCTCGGCGGCCCGGTCGGCGCCTATGCCAACGGCTTCACCTCGATTGAGGCGCTCAAGCATGGCGGCACGGTGGAAGTGCTGCACGCCCGCCACGACCTTGATCCGGATGCCTATGCCGGCCAGGCGGTCGGCTGGGTCGAGACTGGCGTCGACATCGTCGGGGGCTGCTGCGAAGTCGGGCCAGCCCATATCGCCGCCCTGCGCGACCGGCTCGAACAGGCCGGCTATCAGATTTCGGGAGTAGCATAATGCCCAGACCATCATCGCGCATTTCCGGCATCGTGCCCTCCGGCAAGGACGGCTGGGAGGTCCATTTCGCCGCCTGGACACGCAGGGAGGCCGGCGAGGACATCATCGTGCTGTCGGTCGGCGACCATGATTTCGATACGCCGGCGCAGACGATCGAGGCTTGTGTGACGGCGGTACGCGCCAGCAATCACCACTACACCCCGCTGCCGGGCCTTCCGCGTCTGCGCAATGCGATGGCGACGGCCTCGACCCTCTGCACCGGCGTTGCCACCAACCCCGACCAGGTCATCGCCACGCCGGGCGGACAGGCAGCACTTTACGCGGCAGTGCAGGCCGTTCTCGACCAGGGCGACCATGCCATCGTGGTCGCACCCTATTACGCGACCTATCCCAACACATTCAGTGCCGCCGGCGCCGATTTCACCGTGGTCGAGACACCCGCCGAGGATGGTTTTCAGCCGCGCGCCGCCGACATTCGCGCTGCCGTTCGCCCGAACACGCGGGCCATTCTCATCAACACGCCGAACAATCCGACGGGTGCGGTTTATTCACGAGAGCGCCTGGAAGAGCTGGCGCAGATTTGCCGGGAGCATGACCTCTGGCTGCTGTCGGACGAGGTTTACTGGACGCTGGGCGGCGGAGAGCACATCTCGCCGCGCTCGCTGCCCGGCATGGCGGAACGCACACTGGTCATCAATTCCATGTCGAAGAGCCACGGCATGACGGGCTGGCGCATGGGCTGGCTGACCGGACCCGAAGAGATGATCTCGCTGCTGATCAATCTCAATCTGGTGACGACCTACGGTCTGCCGGCCTTCATCAGCCTCGCTTGCGCCGAGGCGCTGGAAAACGGCTACGGCGTCAAGGACATCGCCGAACGCTATGCCGCAAGGCGCAGCGTCGTCCTCGATGCCATGCGCGGCATGAACAACGTCACCGTCCGCGGCTCCGAAGGCGGCATGTATGTCATGCTCGACATATCGGCTGTCGAGCCGGACGACGAGAAATTCGCCTGGGCTCTCCTCGATAAGGAAAAGGTCGGCGTGATGCCGGGCTCGAGCTTCGGCGAGGCCGCCGCCGGCCATATTCGCGTCAGCCTCTGCCAGCCCGAGGTGATACTTTTGGAAGCAGCCCTTCGCTTGCGCCGCTTCGCTTCCACCTATCGCCGTGAGGCTGCATGAGCGCCCTGCCCCCGAAAGCAATCCCTACGAAGGCCATTCCTCCGAAAGCAAGGGCCGTCATCATCGGCGGCGGCGTCTCCGGCTGTTCGGTCGCCTACCATCTGGCCAAGCTCGGCTGGACCGATATCGTGCTGCTCGAACGCAAGCAGCTGACATCGGGTACGACGTGGCATGCCGCCGGCCTGATCGGCCAGTTGCGCGGCTCGCAGAACATGACGCGGCTGGCGAAATATTCGGCCGACCTCTACGTCAAGCTGGAAGCCGAGACCGAAGTCGGCACCGGCATGCGCCAGGTCGGCTCGATCACCGTGGCGCTGACCGAGGAGCGCAAGCACGAGATTTACAGGCAGGCGTCCCTCGCCCGCGCCTTCGATATCGACGTGCGCGAAATTTCGCCTGGTGAAGTTAAGGAGATGTATCCGCATCTCAACATTTCCGACGTGGTCGGCGCAGTCCACCTGCCGCTCGACGGCCAGTGTGATCCGGCCAACATCGCCATGGCGCTGGCCAAGGGCGCACGTCAGCGCGGTGCGATAATCGTCGAGAATGTGAAGGTTACCAAGGTCAATACCAGGGATGGCCGCGTCACCGGCGTGTCCTGGGCGCAAGGCGACGAGCAAGGCACAATCGAAGCCGACATCGTCGTCAACTGCGCCGGCATGTGGGCGCGCGAACTCGGACGCCAGAACGGCGTCACCATCCCGCTGCATGCCTGCGAGCATTTCTATCTGGTCACCGAGCCGATCCCCGGTCTCTCCCGCCTGCCGGTGCTGCGCGTGCCCGACGAATGCGCTTACTACAAGGAAGATGCCGGCAAGATGATGCTCGGCGCCTTCGAGCCGGTGGCCAAGCCCTGGGGCATGGACGGCATAAGCGAAGATTTCTGTTTCGACCAGCTGCCCGAGGATTTCGGGCATTTCGAGCCGATCCTTGAAATGGGCGTCAACCGTATGCCGATGCTGGCCAGCGCCGGCATCCATACTTTCTTCAACGGTCCCGAGAGTTTTACCCCCGACGATCGCTATTATCTCGGCGAGGCGCCGGAGCTTTCCGGCTACTGGATGGCGACCGGCTACAACTCGATCGGCATCGTTTCATCCGGTGGCGCCGGCATGGCGCTGGCGCAATGGATCAACGATGGCGAAGCGCCTTTCGACCTCTGGGAAGTCGACATTCGCCGCGCCCAGCCATTCCAGAAGAACCGCCGTTACCTCAGAGAGCGCGTCTCCGAGACGCTCGGCCTGCTCTACGCCGATCATTTTCCGTATCGCCAGATGGCGACCTCGCGCAACATCAGGCGCTCCCCTCTCCATGAACATCTGAAGGCGCGCGGCGCGGTGTTCGGCGAGGTTGCCGGCTGGGAGCGCGCCAACTGGTTCGCTAGGCCTGGCCAGGAGCGCGAGTACCGCTATTCATGGAAGCGGCAGAACTGGTTCGACAACCAACGCGACGAACATCTGGCGGTCCGAAACGGTGTCGGCCTGTTCGACATGACCTCGTTCGGCAAGATCCGCGTCGAAGGCCGTGACGCTCAGCGTTTCCTGCAGAGGCTTTGCGCCAACGACATGGACGTGGCGCCGGGCAAGATCGTCTACACCCAGATGCTCAACCGGCGCGGCGGCATCGAGAGCGACCTCACCGTCTCGCGGCTGTCTGAAACGGCCTATTTCCTCGTCGTGCCCGGCGCGACGTTGCAGCGTGATCTCGCGTGGCTGCGCAAGCATCTCGCCAACGAGTTCGTCGTCATATCAGATGTGACCGCTGCCGAAGCCGTTCTCTGCCTGATGGGCCCGGACTCGCGAAAATTAATTCAGAAGGTGAGTCCCAACGATTTCTCCAACGAAACCAATCCGTTCGGGACGTTTCAGGAGATTGAAATTGGCATGGGACTAGCCCGTGCCCACCGCGTCACCTATGTCGGCGAACTCGGCTGGGAGCTTTATGTCTCGACCGACCAGGCCGCCCATGTCTTCGAGGCGATCGCAGAGGCCGGCTCCGACGTCGGCTTAAAACTCTGCGGCCTGCACACGCTGGATTCCTGCCGTATCGAAAAGGCCTTCCGGCATTTCGGCCATGACATCACCGACGAGGACAATGTGCTGGAGGCCGGCCTTGGCTTTGCGGTGAAGACAGCCAAGGGCGACTTCATCGGCCGCGATGCCGTGCTGAGGAAAAAGGAAGCCGGATTGAACCGGCGGCTAGTTCAGTTCCGTCTGAAAGACCCGCAACCCTTGCTCTTTCACAATGAGGCGATCCTGCGCGACGGCAAGATCGTCGGCCCGATCACCTCAGGCAATTACGGCCACCATCTCGGCGGCGCCATCGGGCTCGGCTACATCGAGTGCAAGGGCGAGAGCGAGGCGGATGTGCTGTCGTCGTCCTACGAAATCGAGATCGCCGGCGAGCGCTTCGCCGCCGAAGTGTCGCTGAAGCCGATGTACGATCCGAAAGCGGAACGGGTGCGGATGTAGGGCATCTTCCCTTCTCTCCGTTTACGGGGAGAAGAACGCTCATCTCTCAAAACCGCTCCAGCCTCTTTCGCACTTTCTCCAGAAACGCCGCCCTCGTCTTCGGCGTCGATGCGTCCATCAGGTAGTGCGCCAGGAAGAACGTCCTGCAGCGGGTGGCGCAGAGTGCCCGCATCCCGCGCAGGATTGTCTTGCGTCCCGGCTGGCCGACGACCACGCTCCACCAGGTCGGTGCGCCGCAGGTCGTGATCACTCCGATCTTCGTCACATGCCTCATCAGCGACTGGATCCGTCCCTTGCCCGCTGGTAGCTTGAAGGCGACGTCGGTTGCCCAGACCCGATCTAGCCACCCCTTCAGCATTGCTGGCAGCCCGTACCACCATGTCGGATAGATGAAGAGGATTGCCTGGGCCCAGTTTAGGTGGTCGATGTGCGGCTTGAGCGCCGGGTCCTGCGGGGCATGCTCATTATAGGAGCGTCGCTCGCCGCAGCTCATGACCGGATCGAAATTCTCCGCATAGAGGTCGAGCAGCCGCACCTCCCAGCCCCTCGCCTTCAGCACCTCGATGGCACTATCGCGGATCGCAGCGCAAAAGCTCTCGGGCATCGGATGGCAGTAAACCACCAGGACCCGCATCAGAAGGCGTCCATGGCGGCGGCGACTTTCGCCAGGAACCTCTTGCGCGTTTCGTCGGTCGAGAGGTTCATCGAATATTGCGCGCGATAGGACACGGATGCACCGGGCTTGATGGTGGCGCGCAGCACACGCTTGACCAGCTTGCGCGGTGGATCGCCCATCAGCATGGCGCGGAACCGGCTGCCGCCATAGGTGGTGACCGCCGTCAGCTTGCGGATGTTGTGCAGCGACGGCTGCACCTTGCCATCGACCAGCTTGAACGATACGCCGGGCAGAAAGGCGCGGTCAAAAAAACCTTTCAAGATCGCCGGATAGCCGTAATTCCACACCGGAAACGACAGCACCAGCGCCTCGGCTTTTTGCAAACGCTCGACATAAGCGGCCGCCGGATCGTCGGCGCTGCGCTCGTCGTGATAGCTAACCCGCTCGGCGCGCGTCAGCCTGGGATCGAAATCCTCTGCATAGAGATCGCAGTCGTCGACGGCGTGGCCGGCCGCTGTCAACCGCTCGACGATCATCCGGTGCAGACCGGCATTGAAGCTGGTCTCGACCGGATGGGCGTAAAGCACGAGGATGTTCATCGAAGTCCTCGCAGGCGCCACACGCTCTTCATCGACTCACCCCGCCTGCTGCAAACCCTTGAACAGGAACGACTTGTTCGAGCGATAGTCGTAGTCCGGGTTTTCCCAGGCGATCATCTTGCCGGGGTTGAGCAGCCCTTGCGGGTCGGTCTCGCGCTTGAAGGCGAGCTGCACCTCGTCGGTCCGCTTCATGCCGCCCTCTTCCAGCGTGTAGCGGTGCGGGTTGAAGATCCAGCAGCCATTGTCCTCATGGATGCGGATGATTTCGTCGAGCCGCTCCGTCGTGGTGAAGCGGACCAGCGGCAGGCCGGCAACGCCGATCGCACCGTCGAAACGGATGAATTCCAGATGCGACGGCACTTCGTCGCCGAAGCGGTCGACCATCGCCTTGACATGAGCAAGATGGTCGGGCGACGGGTAGCGGGCCTGCAGGTAGGTGATGGTGGGATCGACCCTGATGGCGCGCAATGTCGTGTGGTTCCAGGTCAGTTCATAGGCCGGCGGCAGGCCTTTTAGATCGGCCTCCTTGTCGGCGCGGAAAACGATCTCGCCCTTGCTGCGCGCCGTGAATGCGAGGAAGGCGTCCATCGCATGCGGCGCGATCATCAGGACGACGATGCTCTGCTCGCGCCGGAAGAATTTCTGATGGCGCTTGAAATAATCATACGGGATGGGCGCTGTGATCGGCGTGATCAGTTTTGCCAGTATGCCGTCCTGGACGGCGAGATCGTCGCCGAAGCCGGCCGCATCCATGAAATCGTCGAAGCCGACAATGACGTCGACCCAGTCGTAAGCCGCGGTCAGCGGCATCTCGACTTCGGTGATGATGCCGTTGGTGCCGTAGGCGTGCATCACCTTCAGCACCTCCTCACCGGTAAGCTCCATGACGCGCGGCTCCGCCTCCATCGTCACGGTCCTGAGCCGGATGACATTGCCGAGGTCACGCAGCCCGCCCCAGCGGATCGAGCCGATACCGCCCGAACCGCCGGCGACAAAGCCGCCGATCGACGCGGTGTTGTAGGTGGACGGCGACATCCGAAGCTCCTGTCCGGAATGCGCCCGCGTCGCCCTGTCGATGTCGGCGAGAACGGCGCCTGGCCCGGTAACGACGCGGCCGGGCACGATCGTCTTGACTGCGTTCATCTCGGCAAGGTTGAGCACCACGCCACCGGACAGCGGCATGGCCTGCCCATAATTGCCTGTGCCGCTGCCGCGCGGTGTCACCGGCACGCCATGCCGATGGCAGGCCGCCAGCACGCGGATAACCTCGCCCTCCGATTTCGGCGTCACGATCAGGTCGCCGGTGACATGGTCGAGCTGCTGCTTCAGCACCGGACTATACCAGTAGAAGTCGCGGCTCTTCTGCTGGACGATTGCTGGATGGTCGTCGAGCTTCAGGCCATCGAGGTCGTGTTTGAGCGCCGCAATATCCATCATCCCACCATCAGATCGTCGAGTTCGGCATAATCGGGCAATCGGCGCTCTATGGCGCGACCCTCGCGCACCACGATGCGATCCGATTCGGGCCGCGACAGCAATTCCGTCCAGCTTCGTCCCCTGAGAACGACGAAATCAGCGGCACCACCGGCGGCAAGCGTGCCGAAACCATCGAGCCGCATCACCTTGGCCGGTGTCGACGTCACCGCCTGCGGCCAGTCGCCGACCGGGTGATCGAAATGCAGGATGCGCGTCGCCATGCGATAGACCTCCAGCATGTCGAGATCGCCATAGGCGTAGAACGGATCGCGGGTGTTGTCGGAAGCGACGGCGACGGGAATGCCGCGCGCCTTCATCTCGTGCAGCAGCGTAACACCGCGCCAGCGCGGCGTGGTGTTATCAGCCCGCCGGTCCTGCAGATAGAGATTGCACATCGGCAGCGACACCACGGCAAGCCCCGCCTTCGCCACCTTGTCCAGCGTGTCGAGCACATCGAGATCGGGCTGGCGCGCCAGCGAGCAGCAGTGACCAACGAGGATGTTTCCCTCAAAACCGTTCCACAGGGCGGCCTCGGCGATTTTCTTCAGCGAGATCGCCGAGACGGCGTCGGTCTCGTCGGCATGGAAATCGAGGTCGAGGCCATGCTTGATCGCCTGCGCAAACACCTGGTCGAGAAGCTCCTCCAGGTCCGGCACCATATAGGTGACGACACCGAGCACGCCCTTGGCCGCGGCGACGCGTTTAGCCAATTTTTCGAACCATGCCTTGTCGCGAACGGCTTCGATGCCGAGCAGGCAGGCCGCCTGCAGTTCGATGCGGCCGTGCCATTTCTCCCGCATAGTCTCGAACACCGGCCAGGAGATCTCTTCCTGCGGCGCAACGCTGTCGAGATGGGTGCGCAAAGCCTTGGTGCCGTGCGCGTAGGCGCAGCGCAGCGAAAAATCCATGCGGCGGGTCACGTCCTCGGCGCTCCAGCGGGCGGCGCGGTCGGCGCCGGTTGCGTTCAGCGCGCCCATGAAGGTGCCGTCGGGATTGGGTTTCCGAGGCCAGATATGGCCTTTGTCGATATGGGTGTGGCAGTCGACGAAGCACGGCATGACGATGCGGCCGCCAAGGTCGACGGCGCCTGCCGGCGCTGTGGATCTGCCATGCGCGGCAATGTCGAAGATCCTGCCGTCGGCGACAGCGATGTCGGCGAGCGCGAAACCGTCGCTGTCATAGGCCAAGGATAGGCCGGGCGTCAGCGACCGATGAACACGGGCATTGGTAAGATGATAAGCGGCAGATGCTGGGATCACACTACCGCTCCTGCTTCAGCGCGCTTTCATGCCAGCGCCGCAAAATGAGATGCGAGATCAGCGACAGCACCAGGAAGATCAGAATGCCGGTGAACGAGATCAGGATCAGCGCCGCGAACAGCCGCGGCGCGTTGAGCCGATAACCGGCCTCGATGATGCGCGAGGCCAGTCCCGACGACTGGCCGGTGGCCCCGGCGACGAACTCCGCCACCACCGCGCCGATCAAAGACAGGCCGCCGGCGATCTTCAGCCCGCCGAGAAAATAGGGCATCGCCGCCGGCAGCCTGAGATAACGCAATTGCTGCCAGCGGGTCGCGCCGTTGAGCTTGAACATGTCGCGCAGATTGCGATCGACTGAGTTGAGCCCGAGCGTCGTGTTGGACAGGATCGGAAAGAAGGCGACTATCCAGGCACACAGCAGAAGCTTCGTCGTCTGGTTGTCGACATAGATGTTGATCAGCGGGAAGATCGCGACGATCGGCGTCACCTGCAGCACGATGGCGAACGGGAAGAACGACATCTCCACCCATTTCGATTGCGCAAACAGCACCGCAAGCCCGACCCCGCCGATGACGGCGAGAAGCAGGCTGAGAAAGGTGATCCGCAGCGTCACCAGCAGCGAGGAGAACAGCAGCCCGGCATCGTCGAAGAGCGTTTGCAGCACCACGCCGGGGCGCGGCAGGATGTATTTCGGGATGTCGTTCCAGACGCAGATTCGATCCCACAGCCAGATGGCCAGGATCATGATCGCCAGCGGCAGCAGCCAGCGGCCGATGCGCTCGAGCCGCTCTTGGCGAACCCGACGCGCCTCCTCGGGGTCGAGCGTCAGTGCGTGTTCTTCAATGGCCGTCATGATGCGGTCCGGCGGTTGAGTTGATGGCGCCGATCAGCACATCGGACGCCTGGCGGCAGAGCGCGGCATAGTCGGGCGAGGTTCGGAAGGCTTCGTTGCGCGGATAGGGCGCGTCTATGGCAATTTCCCTGAATACGCGGCCCGGTCGCGCCGCCATCACGACGACGCGGTTGGAGAGGAAAACGCTTTCGAAGACGCTGTGGGTCACGAAGACGACAGTGAAACGCTCGTCCTGCCATAATTCCAGAAGATCGTTGTTGAGCTTGAAGCGGGTGATCTCGTCCAGTGCTGCGAACGGCTCGTCCATCAAAAGAATGCGCGGCTTGGTCACCATGGCGCGGGCGATCGAGACGCGCATTTTCATGCCGCCGGACAGCTCGCGCGGCACGGCATTCTCGAAGCCGGTCAGGTGAACCCGCGCCAGCATCTCCCTCACTGCTGGCGCAGCCTTGGCCCGCGACACGCCCTTCAACCGGAGCGGCAGCCAGACATTGTCGAAAACATCGGCCCAGGGCAGCAACGTCGGCTCCTGGAAGACGAAGCCGATGTCAGAGCGGTCCACAGAGCTGCTGCCGCGCCAGTCGAGCAGGCCGGAGGTCGGCGTCGCAAGACCCGCGATGAGGCGCAAAGCCGTCGACTTGCCGCAGCCGGATGGGCCGAGAAGGCTGAGGAAATCGCCTTCCCGGATCGTCAGGTCGACGTCGCTGAGCGCTGTCACGCCATTGGAAAAGACCTTGCCGACGCCGCGCAACGCCAGCAGCAGCGGACCCTTGCCCGATGCGCTTGCCGGCGCTTGCGCCACTTTCTCCTGCATCATGCCCGGGTGCTATTTCTTCAGGTCGATCCCGACGCCCTTGTTGACGAAGGCCAGCGTGTAGGACTTCTTGATGTCGATATCGGCCGGCACGACCTTGGCCTTGACCATCTTATCGTAGAAGCTCTGGATGCGCTCCTCGGTCATCGCGCCGATGCCGAGTTTTTCCGTGTCGCCGGAATCGACGATGCCGAATTTCTTCATCTGCTCGATCGAAAACGCGATCTGCTCGTCGCTGATATCGGGGTTATCCTTCTTGATCGCCGCATTGGCGGCAGCGTTGTCGCCGTAGAGATAGCTGTACCAGCCCTTGGCCGAGCCATCGACGAAGCATTGGACCACCTCCGGCCGCTTATCGATCGTGGCCTGCATGGTCTCGATTGTCGTCGCATAGGTGTCGAAGCCGTAGTCGGCGAGCAGGAACAAATTGGGCTGGAAGCCGCCTTCCTTGGCGACCGCATGGGGCTCCGAGGTCACGTAGCCTTGCTGGATCGACTTCTTGTTGGCGATGAAAGGTGCGGGGTTGAACGTGTAGGGCACGCGCTTGGCCGGATCGAAGCCGAATTCCGTTACCATCCATTGGAAGAAGCTCTGTGCACCTTCGTCAGCGATGATGTACTGATCCGCGTTCTTCAGATCCTCCCATTTGTCGAGCCCTTGACCTGGATGGGCCATTATCACCTGCGGCTCTTTCTGGAAGGAGGCGGCGACCACGCGCAGCGGAATCTCCTGTTGGACGGCGTCGAAAGCCTGCAGCATGTTGCCGCCCATGTAGAAGTCGATCTTGCCGGCGAGCAACAGCGGCCGCCCGCTGACCTGCGGGCCACCTTGCATGATCGTTACGTCAAGCCCGCAAGCGGCATAGGTGCCGTCCGCCACGGCCTGATAGTAGCCGCCGTGCTCGGCCTGGGCGAGCCAGTTGGTGCCGAAGGTGACTTTCTCGTTCGCTGCCGCGCTCAGCGTGCCTGCGGCAAGCAGCACGATCGCGCCAGCCGAAATCTTAAGTTTTCCGTCCATCCACACCACCCTTTGTTGCCTCGGGCGCGTCACACGCCGAGCTCGACACCATCGATTCAAGAAGCAAGACACATGCCATCGCCGGGACCGCCTGCCTGCGCAACAGTCGTGCGCGAAGGCCGGACTGGTCATGCCGTACCAGAGGCATCGTGCCTATTTTTTGGACGCCTGTCCACAATCGCCCTGACAACATGCACTGCATCTTGAAGGCTTGGCTAATCTGGTCTTAGGCTGGCGCCGAACCGGAGATCGCCATGTTCAAATTCCTGACGCCGAAGTCGATCAAACCGCCTTTTGCCCGCTACAGCCATGGCGTCGAGGTGCCGCCCGGCAAGCGGCTGGTGCTGTGTTCTGGCCAGCTCGCCATCACTCTGGACGATCAGATCCCGGAGGATGCCGGCGCGCAGGCTGAACTCTGTTTTCGCAGCATTGCCGCGATTCTCGGCGAGGCCGGACTTGGACTCTCCGACATCGTGCGCATCAACGCCTATGTCACCGACCGCGCTTTCCTCAGACCCTACATGGACGTCCGCGACCGCCTGTTCACCAGCCCGGCGCCCGCCTCGACGCTGATGATCGTGTCCGGTTTCGCCCGGCCGGAATTCAAGGTCGAGATCGAGGTCATCGCGGCAGGGTGATCGACAGGCGATCCTTCCCGCGCTAGGTCTGCATCGAAGAGGCCGGCCTGTCGAAAAGGCCAGTTTATCGAAAAAGGCGCCGGTCTATCGAAAAAGGCATGACATGACCGTTGCAAACAAACGCGTGTGGTGGGGCGACTATCGGACCACCGAATACGCCACCATCGACCCGGAGGCGACGATCGCCGTTCTGCCGGTGGCGGCGATCGAACAGCATGGGCCGCATCTGCCGGTTTCGACCGACACCTCGATCATGAACGGCATGCTCGAAACGGTGATCGAGCGCCTGCCTGGCGATCTCGACATCCGCATCCTGCCCGTCCAGGCGGTGGGCAAGTCGAACGAGCACCTGCACGCCCCGGGAACCCTAACGCTGCCAGCAGCGACCTTGATCGAAGCCTGGACCGAGCTTGGCCTGTCGATCGCACGGGCCGGGTTAAGGAAGCTGATCGTCGTCAACTCGCATGGCGGCAACGAGGAGATCATGGGCATCATCACCCGCGAATTGCGCGTGCGTGCAAGGATGCTGGCGGTGAAGACGAGCTGGCAGCGCTTTGGCCGGCCGGCCGGCATGTACACCGAGCTTGAGGATCGCCAAGGCATCCACGGCGGCGATGTCGAGACCTCGCTGATGCTGCATTTCCGGCCGGATCTTGTCGACATGGCAAAGGCCGACAATTTCGTGTCCAACATCGCCCGCGCAGAAAAGGAATTTTCGCTGCTGCGCCACACCGGAACGCACGCCTTCGCCTGGATCGCCACTGACCTTAACCCGAACGGCGTGGTCGGCGACGCCAGCATTGCAACGGCCGAAAAGGGCCGGCTGACCGCCAACCATCAAGCCGACGGTTTCATCAGCCTGTTGAGGGATGTGCGCAAGGCGAAACTGGCCGATTGGCTGGCGTAGGTCTGTTGATATTCAGCGGAGGCGGCGACGCTCGAAGGTAACGGCATGGCAACTGTGGCCGAAGAGTGCAGCGATCCAGTGGTCGCTTTCGCTCTCTCCGAGGGTCAAATTCTAGGCGTCGATCTTCAACTCAAAAGGCGTGCCTTCGAAGGCGTCCGCGCCGCGCCCGATCGCCTCGATCGCACGGATCATGCGGCCATTGCGATCGAGCAGCGCGTCGGCGACCGCGATCAGCCGCGGATTGGGCGTCGCCGAGGGCGACAGCGCCCGCAGCGTCTCAGCCAATTCGACTTCGCAGCGCGTCGGCGCCAGTGCCGCCGCGATGATATAGGCCGAGGCGGTCGAACGGCTGATGCCGGCATAGCAATGCACGACCAGTGGCCTTGCACGATCCCATCGGCGCGCGAAATCAAGCAGGTCCCGGACATGCTCCTCGCCCGGCATGGTCATGCCGTCCTGCGCCACGGCGATATCGTGCATGACCAGATGCAGATGGTTTTCCCTGATGATCGAGGCCGGGCGCGTCACTTCGGTGCCGGCGGCCAGCAGGGAAAGCAGCCGCTCGGCGCCGGTCCTCGCAACCGTTTCCTGGACCTTCGATAGGGAGCAGACATGGATCATCGTACCTTTTCCTCTATCTTTTGCGCCCAGTCGGCAAGAGCCGATTGGAGCCGCTGCCATTCCTCCTCCGGACCCGGCAGCCCGGCGCGCAGCACATGCGGCCGGCCGGAGAAATGACGAAGCAGGATGCCACACTCGCCAAGCGTCGAAAACAAGCCGGCGGCGTCCGCCAGCCTGATGTAGCGGAATAGCGTGGTGCCGCCGGCGACAGGCACGCCGAAGCGGCCGAACAGCGTATCGAGCCGCGCGGCCTCCTCTGCCAGACGGCGCCGCATCTCGACCTGCCAGCCGGTGTCGGCAAGCGCGCGGATACCATATTCGAGCGCCGGTCCGGCCACCGCCCACGGCCCGAATTGCGCCTCCAGCCGTTCGACCGTCAGCGCATCGGCCAGCGCAAAGCCAAGCCGCAGGCCGGCCAGCCCAAAGAACTTGCCGAAGGAACGCAGCACGACGATGCCGCCTTGCTCGACATCGCCGGCCAGGCTCTCGCCAAGCGGACCGACATCCATGAACGCCTCATCGACGACCAGCAACCCGCCTTTGGCGCGCAATTTTCCGGCAAGCCCAAGCAGCTTCTCGCGTTCGACGACGCGCCCGTCCGGATTGTTGGGGTTGACGACGATGGCAAGGTCGGCCCCTGCGAGCGCCTCGAAATCATCGACCTCCGTCACCGCGTGACCGGCGATCGCCGCTGCCCGCGCATGTTCGGCATAGGTCGGCCCGAGCACCACCGCCTTGCCGGGCCGCACCAGCGAGGCGACGCGCGGCAACAGGATCTGCGTGCCCGGCGCTCCCATCACAGTCGCCGCCGACGGCGCGCCATAGGCGCTTGCCGCGATGTCGGCCAACTCACGGGCGCGCGCGGCTTCCGGCAATCTTGAAAGGGCGGTGGCGGGCAACTCGAAAAACGGATAGGAGTGCGGATTGATACCGGTCGAGAGGTCGACAAAGGGTTGTGGTGCGTGCGGGAAAAGCGCCCTCGCCCGGCCAAGGCTTCCGCCGTGATCCACCACTGTCGCCGATCCATCAAGAGACTTCATGTCGATCCTGATCGCTTTCCTGTCACTGGTTATTGAATTCGCCGTGGGCTACCCAGCCTGGCTGTTCGGCGCCATCGGCCATCCCGTCACCTGGGTTGGCAGGCTGATATCCTTTCTCGATATCAGGCTCAACCGCGATACTGATTCCGACGCCCTGCGTCGCCGGCGCGGCGTTCATGCGCTGCTGATCATCGTGCTGGTGCCGGCGGCCATCGCCTTCGCGGTGGAAACCATGCTTTCAGGCATTCCCGCCGGACTGGTCCTCACGGCAATTCTGGCGACGTCGCTGCTGTCGCAGAAGAGCCTGGCCGAGCATGTCGAGGCGGTGGCCGACGGCCTAGACAATGGTGGGCTCGACATCGGCCGTGTTGCCGTCTCACGGATCGTCGGCCGCGATCCTAAAAAGCTGGACAGATCAGGCGTCTGCCGCGCGGCGATCGAAAGCCTGGCCGAGAACTTTTCCGACGGCGTCGTTGCTCCCGTCTTCTGGATCGGCGTCGGCGGGCTGGCCGGCGGCGTCGCCTACAAGGCCGCCAACACCGCCGATTCGATGATCGGCCACCGCACCCCGCGCCACGAGGCCTTCGGCCGGGCGGCGGCGCGCTTCGACGATCTGATCAACCTGCCGGCGTCGCGGCTGACCGCACTGCTCATCGTGGGTGCCTCTTTCTTCGTCAAAGGCGCCGATGCCGGCAACGCCTGGCGCACCGTGCAGCGCGACGCGAAAAAGCACCGCTCGCCCAATGCCGGTTGGCCGGAAGCAGCGATGGCCGGCGCGCTCGGCCTGGCACTCGCCGGCCCGCGTTCCTATGACGGCGTCATGGTCGACGACGCGTTCATGGGTGAAGGCGGCCGCCGCGATATCGAGAGCGCCGATATCAGGCGAGCGCTGAAACTCTGCCGGACGGCCGATCTTCTGCTGATCGCGCTGTTCGGCTTGCTGTCGGTGATCGTCATCGCTGCGTGACGCTTAATCCGGTCGAGATCGGCTAAACAAAAACTGCCTCAAGGGCAGGTCGCTGGCGCGAATCTGCACCATGAATAAATTCCTAGCATAACTGCCGTCACAAAGCAATCGATTTCGGGCCACGACGTGGCCAATCGCTTCACGTTTGCGCTGCCCCTCATCGCCCTGCCGGGAACTTCTCCCCGTATAGCCCTACCTCAGCACGCGAGCAAAACCTCTCAGAACTCTATGCCTTGCTGCGCCTTCACGCCGGCGGAAAAGTGATGCTTGGTCACGCCCATCTCGGTGACGAGATCGGCGGCATCGACCAGCGCCGGCTTGGCGTTGCGGCCGGTGACGACGACATGCAGCCCATCGCGGCGGCCTTTCAGCGCCGCCACCACCTTGTCCAGATCGAGATAGTCGTAGCGCAGCGCGATGTTCAGCTCGTCGAGCACCAGAAGGCTGATCGACGGGTCGGCCATCAGCTCGAGCACCTTGGCCCAGGCGGCTTCGGCGGCAGCGATGTCACGCTTCAGATCTTGCGTCTCCCAGGTAAAACCCTCGCCCATCGTGTGCCAAACGACCCGATCGCCGAAAGCCGCAAAAGCGTCCTTCTCGCCGGTGTGCCATTTGCCCTTGATAAACTGGACGACGCCGACGCGCTTGCCGTAGCCGAGCATCCTCAGCGCCAGCCCGAAGGCGGCGGTGGTCTTGCCCTTGCCTGGACCGGTGTTGACGATCAGCAGCCCCTTCTCGACCGTCTTTGCCGCGACCTCGGCGTCCTGCACTGCCTTGCGCTTGGCCATCTTGGCGCGGTGGCGTTCCTCGTCCTTGGGATCGATAGTATCGGCCATGTCATTTCACCTTGAGCGGCAGCCCCGCCACCATCATCAGCACCGTGTCGGCCACGGCCGCGACCTGCTGGTTGAGCCGGCCGGCGGCGTCGCGAAACCGACGGGCGAGCGCATTATCCGGCACGATGCCCTGGCCGACCTCGTTGGAAACCACGAACCATGGCCCGCGCGGTCGCGACAGCACATCCGCCAGCCCCTGGCATTCGGCCTCGATGTCGTGTTCGGCCAGCATATGGTTGGCCAGCCACAGCGTCAGGCAGTCGATCAGGACAGGCCGGCCGTCAGGCAGCGCCTCGATCGCGCCGATGAGATCGAGCGGCGCGTCGATGGTCGTCCAGCCCTCGCCGCGCCGCGACCGGTGCAGCGCGATGCGCTCGCGCATCTCGTCGTCATAGGCTTGCGCCGTGGCGATATAGGCCCATGGCGCCGGACAGGCCGTCACCAGTCTTTCGGCATGCGCGCTCTTGCCGGAGCGCGCACCGCCGATGACCAGGGTCAGCATCCCGCCAGAAGCAACGCGATCAGGCAAAGCTGTCGCGCAGGCCGGTCGCTGTGCCGGTCAAGCGGCCACGCACCACGCCGACGACGGCGCCGAGCACCAGCCAGAACACCAGATTGGTCAGCGTCACCGCCACCACGAACTGGTGGTGCAAGCCTTCCGGAATCGGCGACTCGAAACTGTCG
Organism: Mesorhizobium sp. M0938; assembly: GCF_040319125.1. Taxonomy (NCBI): domain Bacteria; kingdom Pseudomonadati; phylum Pseudomonadota; class Alphaproteobacteria; order Hyphomicrobiales; family Phyllobacteriaceae; genus Mesorhizobium; species Mesorhizobium sp. M0938. The sequence goes on from NZ_JAMYNS010000006.1 coordinate 281,431, forward strand.
GGCTGCGGCGCGCCGACGATATGCGGCGCCACGATCAACGCCACGGCAAGCAGCGCCAGCGGCAGCGACTTGCGGAAGGCGAGCAAGCCGAGACCGGCGGCCGTCGCCACCACTGTCGCCATCCACCAGATCTGGCGCTGGGTGAGATCGGCGGCCGGCATCGCCGGCAGTTCGGGCGGCAAGCCAAGGTTTGGAGCGAGCGTGAACACGGCGAAGCCGGCCAGGCCCCAGAACAGGCCCTGACGCCAATTGCCAATGCCGCCGGCGAACTCCGAAGCGGCCACCAGGATCAGCGCAAAGCCGATGCCAGTGACGACATTGGCAACCACGTTGAAGGCAAAGCGCTCAAAACCATCGGCCGGCGCCCAGCCGTCGTCTTCTGGAGCGGCAACTTCGGCCGGCGCCGGTGCGGCGCTGGCCATGGCATTGGTATCTGCGGCGGGGACAGCGGCATGGTCATGCGTGTGGCCTCCGCCGGCCTGTTCGTAGACCTCCGCCTTCAGGATCAGCGGCACGGTGGCATAGGCCTGCATGCAGGCGAGGACGACGCCGGCCACAAGCCCTGCGATCGCCGCGATGAACACGACGTTGCGAAACAGTGTCATGATGTCAGCCCCTCGTCAGTGGCAGGGAAACGCCATCGAATGGCGATAATCGTGGGCGGCATTGTGGACCGCATCGATATGCGAGAAGCCGACAAAGCCCATGACGAAAATGCCGAGAAATGCAGCAAGCGCCAGCTGCATGAAGCGCGACTGCGAGGAGACGGAAGCGCCGAGCGAGACGGAAGCGGTATTCATGTCTTGTCCTTTCGCCCTCCACCCGAGGGCATAGAAGTCAGTTCTCCTGTCGCCGGCAGGTCTCCTGGCTCGCGGATCAGCGCCCTTCCCCACCTTCCCGAAGAAACTCTTCAGTGGCATATGGAGAGGACTACCGCACACAGTTGCGGGGGCAGCCACGGCATTGGGCAAGAAATTTACCCTCACCGCATTCCCTCTTGGTCCCTAACGGAACCGACGACAGCTTTGACTATAGGCAGAATCGTCGCGGCCGGCAAACCAAATTCCGCCCGTTACCAGCGTGAATGCGCCATGCGGTCTCAAGGCCTCGAGGCACTGATCCGCTCGGCAACCAGCTGCTGCAGCCGCCACAGATGGCGGTCGTGAATGCCGCGCTCTTCCAGGTTTTTCACCGTGTTGTAGAGGTAGTCGGCGCCTGATCCCCAGTGCCCGCAGGATGTCGAGAGCTTTTCGACCACCTCTTCTTCCCCGAGCGGTCCGGCATAGGTCGTCCCCTTGCGGTTGATGACAAAGGCCAGCGCCTTGAACGGCCCGCTGTCGCTTGCCAGCGAGAGCAGGCGCGGACGATAGCTCGTCGGCTTCAGCGTCACCTCACGCCGAAAAAGCTTGTCGAGCTGCGCCCGGCGATCGCCATCGCTCAGCCGAAAGGCTACACCCTTGCACTGTCCGCCACGGTTCAGCGCCATCATCAGCCCCGGGCTCTGCTTGGTGCCGCGCCAGCGCGTCATGTTCATGCAAAAAGATCTGTGCCAGCCGCGCGCTACGGCGACACGTTCCTCGACGTGGTCGATTTCCGGCTTCCAGATCAATGAGCCATAGCCGAACAACCACAGCGGTTCGGAGGTTGGGAGTTCAGCCTGGAAGTCGTCGAGCATTGCGTCATAGTCGCGGTCATCCAGATGCGCCGCGTCCGGATCGGGACCGGCATCCTCGATCTCGCGCCAACAGCGCGCCACCAGTTCGGCTGTGAGCGACATCTGTCGTGCGGCCATGTCCCAATCCTTTTACTTCCGGCATGATTAGGCATCACAACCGAATCCGGCAATGCTGTCGCCCCAATTGACAAAAGATTTGCCGGGGTGTCGGCTGGCCCATAACAGGAGCCAGCCATGCAACCCAGCCAGAGCGAGCACGATCCCTATAGTGGTTTGACCCGGCTTGAACCGGCGCTGCCGTCATCGGCGTACTGGGACGCCGACGTCCATCAGCGCGATCTCGACGCCATCTGGTATCGAAGCTGGCTGCTGGTCTGCCGCGAGGTCGACCTTGCGCAGCCGCTGGCTTTCAGGACGTTCCGTGTCGGCACGCAGGAGATCGTCGTGCTGCGCGACGAGACCGGCGAGCTGCGCGCCTTCCATAACACCTGCCGGCATCGCGGCTCGCAGCTCTGCCGGGAGAGCGAGGGACGGTTGAAGGCGCGGCTGATCACCTGTCCCTACCACGCCTGGTCCTATTCGCTGCGCGGCGATCTGGTGCGGGTGCCGTCGAAATCGCTGCCTGAAGGTTTCGACAAGGCCGATCACCCGCTCTATCGCGTCGCACTGTCGGTATGGCGCGGTTTTGTCTTCGTCAATCTGGAGGAAGATGCCGCCGGTTCGGCTGAAACATCCTTCGATCCCGCATCCGGCGATCTCGCCAACTGGCCGCTGGAAACGCTGGTGTCTGGCCATGTGCTGCGCAAGGTGATGAACTGCAACTGGAAGATCTTCTGGGAGAACTTCAACGAGTGCCTGCATTGTCCTGGCGTTCACAAGGACCTGTCGCGGCTGGTGCCGATCTATGGCCGCGGCCTGATGGGGCGGCATGACGATCCCGAATGGGCCCGTCACGCCGACAATGATGCGCCGGAGTTTTCCGGTGGCCTGCGGGCCGGAGCCGAGACCTGGTCGCGCGACGGGCGCGTCCACGGCCCGGTCTTTTGCGACCTCACTTCAGCCGAGCGCGCCGCCGGGCAAACCTACGCCACCCATTTGCCGTCGATGTTCATCGTTGGCCATGTCGACTATGTCAGGACCGTGCGGCTGGTGCCGCTCGGCCCGGAGCAGACCGAACTGACCGCCGAATGGCTTTTTTCGCCCGAAGCGCTCGCCGATCCGACGACCGATATCGACAACATCGTCGCCTTTGGCAGGCAGGTGCTGGAGGAAGATGCTGATATCTGCGAGGTCAACCAGAAGGGCCTGCGCTCGATGCGCCACAAGGCCGGCGTGCTGATGCCCGAGGAATATGAACTGCACCGCTTCCACGACTGGGTACGCGAACGCCATTCTGCGCCTACATCCAAACCATGAGCGTCAGAACGATTTCGGCAGATAGCGCCACGTGACATAGCCGCAGGCCGCGGCCAAAACACCGAGCGTGGCGAACACCGAGCCCAGCCCGAAAAACGCCAGAACCACCGAATAGACCAGCGGCGGCGTCAACTCGGAAAGGTCGAGATAGGTGCGATAGACTGCCGCCATCTGCGCCCGCTCGTAGAAGCGCACCGAGCGCATGAAGGCGGTCGAGCCCAACGCGTCGAGAGCGATGGCGAAGAACGCGCCGCACAGCAGCAAGGCGCCGGTAAGAAACGGCACGGATTCGCCGACGGCCCCCGCCGCCAGCAGCGTGGCCGACATGGCGAAATAGGCTGATGTCATGGTTCGCCGGCCACCAAAACGCTGTCCCACTCTGCCCCAGAAGATGGCCGTGAACAGCAGCGCATTGCCCGCCGAAACCAGCAGGCCGCCGGCAAGCTCGCCCTCGCCCGTGATCACCATGAACAAAGGCCCGTAGACGAAAAACGTCGTCCAGAAGCAGGAGCGACCGAAGGCGATCAGCCAGGCCAGCCTGAGACGCGGCTGCGCGACGAAGCGGCCGATGTTGGCGAGCGGATTGGCCGGCCGCGTCTTGCCCGGGCGGATCGACTGATTGTCGCCGAGCCGGTAGGTCCAGAACAGGGCCAGCAGGGCCATGGCGAAAATGGCGACCGCCCCATGCGCGGCATAGATGCCAAAACGCGTGTAGAGGAAAATGCCGAGTGTCGGTCCGCTGGTCCAGGCGAGCATCGACCACGCCATGCGCAGCGATTCGGCCTTCATGAAATCGGTCTTGCGGATGTGGTCCATATGTAGAGGCTGAGCGTGATTGACAACGCGCTGGCGCCCATCACGCGGCACAGCATGCCCGCCAACTGCCCGGCAAGCGTGTGCGTGAGAAAGAACAGCGAGCCGACGGCAAGCAGGCAGGCGCCTGCAGTGTAGACCCAGCGCCGGGCAAAGCGCCGGATGAGCATCGGCATGAACAGCGTCACCGACAGGCCGAGCAGCGCCACGACGGTGTAGAGGATCGAGACGATCTGCTCGTTGCGGAGGATTTCGTAGGCCTGGATTGGGATGACGCTCGACACGATGGCGCGCGCGAAGGATTCGACCGCATAGAGCGAGGCGAAGGTGCGCGCATCCGCCGGCCGCAACGCCGGAAGCCCGATTGGATGGCGTACATGGGTAGCCATTTCTGTCCCCCCGAAGCAGAATCGCCCAATGCAGGACGTGGGGCCAAATCTGCCGTGGCCATCCCTGGGCCGGTAACAGGAAACCGACCCGTTCACGGCAAAAAGCGAAGCTGGTCAAAGGCTTTCCGGCGCTGGCCTAACGCGCCGGCCCGAAAATCGGAATCGATTTTCGAAAAAGCACGATGCGTCCAACTGGACGCATGTCGCTCTAAAGCCGGCACGAACCGGCGTAGAGGCCATGCGTGGCCGCCTTCTTTTGTCCAGGGCAATCGTGATAGTCGTCTTGCTCTGCTGAATCAGAATTGCGAGACCATGAGCATCGACACGCCCGTTCAGGATCAATCGAAGACGAAGCGCATCATCGCCATCGACGTCGCCCGCGGCATCGCTTTGCTTGCCATGGCGAGCTACCATTTCACCTGGGATCTCGAATTCTTCGGCTACACCGATCCTGGCCTGACCGCCGTCGGCTGGTGGAAATTCTACGCGCGCTGCATCGCTTCGACCTTCCTGTTCCTGGTCGGCGTCAGCCTGTTCCTCGCCCATGGCAAACAGATCCGCTGGAGCGGCTTCTGGAAACGCTTCGCCATGGTCGCCGGGGCGGCGCTCGCCATATCGGCCGCCACAAGGTTTGCCACGCCCGACAGCTTCATCTTCTTCGGTATCCTGCACGAGATCGCGCTGGCCAGCCTGCTCGGCCTGGCGTTTCTGCGGCTGCCGGCGCTGCTGACGCTTGTCGTCGCGGCTTTCGTCATCACCGCGCCGCTCTACCTCAGGTCCGGGATCTTCGACCATCCGGCCCTGTGGTGGGTCGGCCTGTCGGCAACCAATCCACGCTCCAACGATTATGTCCCGCTGTTGCCGTGGTTCGGCGCCGTGCTGGCAGGCATCGCGGCGGCAAAGCTCGCCTCAGCCTCCGGTGTGCTGACGCGGCTGGCGAGCCTCACGCCCGGCCGCTGGACAAATCCGCTGGTCTTTGTCGGCCGGCACAGCCTCGCCTTCTACCTGATCCACCAGCCGATGCTGATCGGCTCGGTCTGGCTGTTTTCGCAGATCATGCCGGCACCGGTCGAAACCAGGCAGGTGACCTTCCTGAAAGAATGCCAGATGTCGTGCGAGCAATCGCGCGACACGGAGTTCTGCTCCAGCTATTGTGTGTGCATGCTCGATACGCTCGAGGGCGAGGCCACGCTTGATCGGCTCTACCGCAACGACCAGGCTGCGGACTGGAAGGCGCATCTCGACGAGCTCGCCGGTGCCTGCACTGCCAAAGCCGACAGCACTTTGATGGAGGGAGGAGCACAATGACCGACCATCAGACCAAACCGGGCCAGCCGAAACCAGCGCAGCCGAAACCGGGCCTTATACCGTGGCCGCCGCTGATCTATCTCGCTGCCATCGCCGCCAGCATCGCGCTTGGCTTGCTCTATCCGCTGCCGTGGATCGGCGGCCTTTTGGGCGACATCCTGTTCGCGGCCGGCTGGGTGGCATTGTTCGGCGTCATCGCACTCTGGTTCACGGCGATCCGCACCATGATCCAGGCAAAGACCACGCTACATCCAAATGCCGTGCCGGATCACCTGGTGACGTCAGGCCCCTTCGCTGTCAGCCGCAACCCGATATACCTGGCCAACACGCTGCTGCTGATCGGAGTGGCGCTTGTCTCGGGGATCGTATGGTTCCTGCCGCTGGCTATCATCGCGGCCTTCGCAACGCAGAAGTTGGCGGTCGAAGGCGAGGAGAAAGTCCTGGCGACGAAATTCGGCAAGAAATACCGGGATTACGCGAAAAAGGTGCGGCGCTGGATTTGATGCGTGCGGCAAAGGCCGCTCAGGTGTTGACGCCGAGCTCCACCAACCGCTCGACGCAGGATTCCTCGGCCTGGTCGAGCTCGGCCAGGGTTTCTTCGAGGTCGCGGCGCTTCTGGCGCAGATCCTCGCGCTTTTCCTCGATGCGCTTGATCATCAGATTGAGTTGACCGACCTCCCCGGGCGGCGCCTTGTACATCTGGATGATTTCGCGGATTTCGTTGATCGAAAAGCCGAGCCTCTTGCCGCGCATGATCTGACGGATGAGATGCCGGTCCGACGGGCGAAACAGCCGCGTGCGGCCGCGCCGCACCGGCTGCACCAGCCCCTCGTCCTCGTAGAAGCGCAGCGTCCGCGTCGAAACGTCGAATTCGCGGGTCAGTTCGGTGATCGAATAATATTCCCGCATCTTCACTCCAAAATGTCTTAATCGGCCAAATGCCTAATCGGCCAAATGCCTGAACTTAGTGCGCCGCTTCGCGTTTGCGTCTCGAATGAGACCCATCCCGCGCCGGAATCGGCTGGCGCCCCCGCCTGCGTCGGAATCTCGCATGGCATTTACGTAAAAGTCAATTGCAGGCGTAACCGCGCGTTCGCTCAGCGCACGCCGAACCACCATGTGGCAAGGCCGAGAAAGGCAAAGAAGCCGACGACGTCAGTGACCGTCGTGACGAAAACCGCCGAAGCCACCGCCGGGTCGATCTTGAACCGGTCGAGCAGCAGCGGGATCAGGATGCCGGCAAGTGCGGCCACGAACATGTTGATGATCATCGCCGCCGCGATGATGCCGCCCAGGTTGGGATCGCGGAACCAGGCAGCCGCCACGAGGCCGATCAGGATGGCGAAGATGATGCCGTTGATGGAGCCCACGCCCATCTCGCGACGGATGATGCGGCCTGCATTGTAGATGTCGAGATCCTTGGTCGCCAGCGCTCGCACCGTGACCGTCATCGTTTGCGAGCCGGCATTGCCGCCCATGCCGGCCACGATCGGCATCAGTACGGCCAGCGCCACGATATGCTCGATCGTGCGGTCGAACAGACCGATTACCGAAGCCGCCAGGAAAGCCGTCAGCAGATTGACCAGCAGCCACGGAACGCGTGAGCGCGAGGTCGAAAGGATGCTGTCCGACAGTTCTTCGTCGCCGACACCGCCCATGCGCAGCAGATCTTCCTCTGCTTCCTGCTGGATGACGTCGACCACGTCGTCGATGGTCAGCACGCCGACCAGCCGGTCGTTCTCGTCAACGACGGCAGCCGACAAAAGGTCATACTGCTCGAATTCCCGCGCGGCCTCTTCCTGGTCCATGGTCGCCGGAATGGCGTGCCTGGTCTCATGCATGACCTCTTCGACCTTGACCGAACGCTTGGTGCGCAGGATCTGGTCGAGATCGATGGCGCCAAGCAGCTTGAAGCTCGGATCGATGACGAAGATCTGGCTGAAGCGGTCGGGTAGGTTCTGGTCCTCGCGCATGTAGTCGATGGTCTGGCCGATCGTCCAGAACGCCGGCACCGCGACGAACTCGGTCTGCATGCGGCGGCCAGCGGTCTCTTCGGGATAGTCGAGAGAGCGGCGCAGCCTGATCCGCTCGGTGAACGGCAGTTGCGACAGGATCTCGTCCTGGTCTTCCTTTTCGAGATCCTCGAGAATGTAGACCGCGTCGTCGGAATCGAGGTCCTGCACCCCCTGGGCGATCTGCGCGTTGGGCAGACTGTCGACGATATCGCGGCGGATCGCCTCGTCGACCTCGGTCAGCGCGGAAAAATCGAAGTCGGTACCCAACAATTCGACAAGCGCGCGGCGCTGTTCAGGATGAAGCGCCTCGAGCAGATCGCCGAGTTCCGATTGGTGCAGGTCGTCGACTTCACGCTTCAGCGTCAGCGTGTCGCGATCGGCGATCGCAGCGCCGATCTGAGCCAGGAACGAGGACAGAATGGCGCCGTCCTCGCCATAGATGTCGGCGTGGCTGTCTTCAGCGGCTCTGGCGCCGGTCGTCTGTTCGTCCTGGCCTTCCACCAGCGCCTCCCGCCATCAGAATTCCGGAAAAGGTGCCCGTCAGGTCTAGAGCATCGGACCTAAAAGTGGAAACCGGTTTTGGCAGAATCCGATGCCCAAACACAAAGATAGGGGAGTGGAACGATACCGGCTTGGGAGTCCGCTGCTCCCATGGCGCAACGCACGGAAATATCAGCCGAAAATGCGCCCTGTTCTGTACGAGGCGGAAGCCGATGCGACCGGGTTAGCGGACGGGAGGTCGTTCTTGATCGCCCGAGGCGGGAACGGATCGATCATCTGCCATCATCGTTCTCTCTTAGAAGCGCCAAGATGAAACCACGATTGCGCAACAAAACTTAACATCACTCCACGCATGCGGCCACTTTCATCTGAAATGGTGAGAGCATCGGAGGCATATCGCCTCGCTATACTGGAGCACGCATGTTCGCCAAAATGGATTCTGGAATATTTGCCGGCCGGGCATCTCTTGCAGCAATGGCCATCCTGTTTTCAACGCATCCGGGAATAGCACTTGCCGCCGACGCCATTGCGGTGAATTCGGACGATCTCACCCTTCCACCGCCCGAACCTTCCCGTTTCGCCCGTTTCGAGCAAAAACTGTCCGACTGGCATGTCGTCCTGGGCGGCGGCGCGATCATCGTTCCAAAATACGAGGGCAGCGACGAGTTCAAGGTCATGCCGGTGCCCTTTGTCACGGCGACATTCCGCGACGTGGTGACGATCGATCCGAGAGGCGCCGACATCGCCATCTATGAACAGGACCGGTTCGAGTTCAGTGCGCGGCTTGGTTATGAAATGGGCCGCGATGAAGACGATGCCGACCGTCTGCGCGGGCTGGGAGACATCGGCATGGGTGGAACCGTGGGCGCGAAGGCCACGGTGAATTTCGGCCCGGCTGAAATCTTCGCGCAAGTGGACAAGACCATCGGCGGCAGCGATGGCCTGGTGGGCGAGGTCGGGATCGAGGTCAACCACCCGCTGTCCCAATCATTGATGGTCGGCGCCCGCGCCTCCGCCGTCTTTGCCGACGAAAATCACATGCAGGCCTATTTCGGCGTCACGCCGGAACAATCGGCTCGCTCGGGGCTGGCGCGCTACGATGCCGGCGCCGGATTGAAGCGCGCCGATTTTTCGGTGTCCGCCACATATATGCTCAACCAGAATTGGATGGTGCGCGGCGAAGCGGGAGTCGGCGTTCTAGTCGGTGACGCCGCCGACAGTCCGATCGTCGCCGAAAAGATCCAGCCTTCAGGCATGCTTCTCGTCGGATATCGGTTCTGACCGCCCACACAGGTACCAGTCCAGGCAATGGCAAACGTCGCACGACACCAAGGCGATTTGAACGCCGAGTCCAAATCGACAAGCCAAGTTTGGCGTGTCCTCATTGTCGAAGACGATGTCGAAATCGCGCGCATGCTGGGCGAGACGCTCACTGAAAACAGCATGATCGTGGAAATAGCCGAGAGTGGCATCCGGATGGACGCCGCGCTTCGCAAGCAGAAATTCGATCTCATCGTGCTCGATGTCATGCTCCCCGGCGAAAACGGCCTCAGCATCTGCCGCCGTCTTCGCGCGCACACGAACGTTCCGATCCTGATGCTGACCGCGCTTGGCGAAGAAATCGACCGTATCTTCGGGCTGGAGATCGGCGCTGACGACTACATGACGAAACCATTCAGCGCGCGCGAGCTGACGGCCAGGATACGAGCGTTGCTGCGCCGCACCGCCAGCGCTCCCGAAGAGCGGGATCGCTCGAGGGTGCTTCGCTTCAACGGCTGGCGGCTCGATCCGGTACGCCGGCAATTGCATGATCCAAGCAATGCGCGGGTTTCAACCACGATGCATGAATTCGACCTGTTGCTTGCGTTCTGCCGCAATGCCGGCCGGGTTCTCTCACGCGAGGAACTGCTCGGCGTAACCCATGCCGGGCTTGCCGGCCCGATCGAGCGAAGCGTCGATGTCCATATCAGCCGGATCCGCCAGAAGATCGAAAAGGATGCACGCGATCCGGTGCTCCTCAAGACTGTTCGGCTGGGCGGCTATATCTTCACCGCGACGGTGGAGGAAGCATGAGGAATTTCATCCGCCGCAGCCTGCCGCAGTCAGTGCGTGGGCAACTCGCGGCGATCATTCTCGTCGCGGTGTTTGTGATCCTGTCTACCGGATCGGTCGTCGAAAGCTTTACCAGGATTATCGACCTGCCCGTTATTGACGACAGTCTCCTGCGAGCCACCGTGATTGCAGGCCTGTTGCGCGAAGCACCAGCGGAGGCTCGTGAAGAGATTCTGGCAGCAGCGGCTCGTGCGGGCCTGGATTTCAAGATATTTTCGAAAGAACAGATCGACGGTATTCCATATTCTTATGCGCAGTGGCGAAACGTCGAACGGTTTCTCGGGTTCGGGAAGAGGCCGATTGAGGGACGGTGGGTGACTGTCGATGGTCGATCCGCGTTTGTCATTGGCCTGGATCAGCAGACCATCCTGGCTCACCTCGGAGTACCCGATGCCTTACTGACATCAGACCTCATCCGTTCCTTGTTCTACAAATTCATGGCCTTCATCGCCTTGCCGACCTTGATCTGGTTCTTTGCGGTATGGGCCGTGACGGAGCCATTGAAACGCATCTCGGCGGCCGTCGGCTCGGCCGAGATCGAGAATGGCGACGAGCTTTTCGTCGAACGCGGCTCTATCGAGATGGCCGGGCTGGCGCGCGCGCTGAATAGGATGCGAACACGCATCCGGACGATGATCGAAAACCGCACGCGCATGTTGCGCAGCGTCAGCCACGATCTGCGCACGCCCTTGACGCGATTACGGCTTCGCGCCGAGCGCATGGACGATGGGCTCATTCGAACCGCGATGCTGTCCGATATCCAGCATATTGAAGATCTGATCGACGAGACTTTGACGTATCTGCGCAACGATGTCTCGACGGAGAAGCTGCAGCGTGTCGACATCGCCAGCGTGTTGCAAACCGTCTGCGCCGAATTTTCGGATGTCGGGTTTCCGGTCTCGTATTCCGGGCCGGATCGGCTTCTGGGCTGGTGCAAACCCAATGCGTTGGCGCGGGCGATCACCAATCTGTGCGACAACGGCGTCAGGTTCGCCGGCAACGTCACCGTCGCGTTGACGCAGACCGATACGGCGGCGCGCATCGAGGTCGTTGACGATGGGCCGGGCATTCCAACACCCGCGCGCGCCCGTGTCTTCGAACCGTTCTTCAAAGAGGACACATCGCGCGGCGGCACCTCGAAGCATGGCTTCGGTCTGGGCCTCTCGATCGTTGCGGACATCATTCAGGGCCACGGCGGCAAGATCGAATTGCAGGACAACCAGCCAACCGGGCTCGTCGTTACCGTCGATCTGCCGAATGGACCAAGTGTCCAGCCGTCATAGACGGCCCGCACCGAGAGGACACGGTGCGTTGGAGCAGGGCGGCAAATCGGGTCTCTCAACATTTGCCGATGAAGGCTGGGTTCCCTATATAGTTGAACCTGCGCTTGCTCGACCGCGGGCGTGCGGAGATCAATCGTAGAGAAGGATAGAGATGCCGAACGACAACTCGGATGCGGCGATACCTAGAATTGCACTGATTTCAACCCACGGCTACGTTGCAGCCAACCCGCCACTTGGTGCGGCCGATACCGGCGGACAGGTGGTCTATGTCCTGGAACTGGCCAAAAAACTGGCCCAATTGGGCTATGCCGTCGATATCTGGACACGACGATTTGAAGACCAACCTCCTGTCGATGAAGTGGCCGACGGGGTTCGTGTTCTGCGTGTCGCCTGTGGCGGACCCGATTTCATTCCGAAGGAATATCTCCATCGCCATCTTCTCGAATGGTGTGAAAGCGCGCTGCGCCTAATTCGCAGAGAAAACCTCTCCTACGACTTCATCAACAGTCACTACTGGGACGCGGGCGTCGCGGGGCAGCGACTCTCGGAAGCGCTCACCATCCCGCACATCCATACGCCGCATTCCCTTGGTATATGGAAGCAGCGTCAGATGAAGACGGATTACCCTGATAAGGCCGATACATTCGAGGCCGAATTCAATTTCACCGAGCGCATAAAGCACGAGACGATCATCTATCGAAGCTGCGCCATGGTGATTGCAACAACGCCGCCGCAGGTCGATATGCTGGTCGAGGACTACAGCGTCGACCGTGACCGCGTGCACATGATCCCACCCGGTTACGACGACAACCGGTTCTTCCCCGTCAGCGAGGCATCTCGCCGCATGATCCGCCACCGGCTTGGCTTCGAGGGCCGAACGATCCTGGCGCTCGGCCGGCTCGCCACCAACAAGGGCTACGACCTGCTGATCGACGCGTTTTCCGTAGTGGCGCCGCGTGTGCCGGATGCGGTCCTGAGGCTCGCGGTCGGCGGCGAGAACATGGACGAGCAGGAACAAAAAATCCTGAACCAGCTCAAGGAACAGGTTGAACAGCTAGGCTTGCAGGATCGTGTCGTGTTCTCCGGCTATGTTGCCGACGAGGATCTGGCCGACACCTATCGGGCGGCGGACATGTTCGTCCTGTCGAGCCGCTACGAGCCTTTCGGCATGACCGCGATCGAGGCCATGGCCTGCGGGACGCCCGCCGTGGTTACGATCCATGGCGGCCTCTATCGCGGCATCAGTTATGGCCGGCACGCGCTCTTCGGCGATCCGTTCGACAAGGAAGATCTGGGCATCACGATCGTCAAGCCAATGAAGCACCAGCGCCTCTACGGCCGACTGGGCCGCATGGGTGCGCACAAGGCGCGCAGCCTGTTCACCTGGACAGGTATCGCGCAACAGCTGGTCAGCCTCGTCGAGGGCCGTCCGGTGTTGAAGGCAGTCGACGACCATGATTGGGACGAGCCGTGGAACGACGGCGATTGAGACCGATCGCACTTTTGTCGAGTGATCTCGACGGCACCCTCACAGGCGATGCGCCGGCGACGGCGCGCTTTCGTTCCAAATGGGAAGCGCTCGACCCCGCGCATCGGCCGGTTCTCGTCTACAACAGCGGTCGTCTGGCCGACGACATTTTGAACTTCGTCGACGAAGTCGGCCTGCCGACGCCGGACTATGTGATCGGGGGTGTCGGCACGATGCTCTCCGGCCCGCGGCACAGCTCGCGCCCCGCAAAGCTTACCGATTTGGCGCACTTTACCCAGAGGTTTTCGGAAGGCTGGTCCCTTGAAAAGGTCGATGCGGTGCTCGGATCGCTCAAAGACACCGTCCGGCAACCCGACGGTTATCAACACGCCTTCAAATCGAGCTGGTACCTGCATGAAGCAAGTCCGGACGCCCTAGCCGATATCGAGCGTGCGCTGATCGAAGCCGGCCTGTCGGTGACGATGGTCTATTCGAGCGGACGCGATCTCGACATACTGCCGCGCTCAGCCGACAAGGGACAGGCGCTGACCTGGCTCTGCAATGAACTCGGCATCGGCCTCGATGAGGTGGTCGTCGCCGGCGATACCAACAACGATCGCAGTATGTTCGAGCTGCCGGATGCGCGGGGGATTGTCGTCGCCAACGCCCTTCCCGAACTGCTCGACATGGCTCGGGACAACCCGCTGATTTACAGCGCGAAGGAGCAGTTCGCCCTCGGCGTGGTCGAAGGCCTCGTTCATTGGGCGGTATTTGAGGACGCCCAATCCTGAGCTGGAAGTATCGATCTCGTTGTCACGGTTTGAGCGCCCATACCGTAGCGTGTAGAACGGCGCCCGGTTCGGCGATGAGACGGGCGGATTGTACCGGCTCAAAACCGTTAATCCGTTTCGTGCCAGCCCAACGACCGCGATCCGCGAAGACCTCGATCGATCCGTAGTCGAGGAATATCCGCAGCCGTTTTGGGCGGGCGCCCTTGGCGATATAGTGAGGAGATTGAGCTGCGCCGTCGTCTTCATGGCGAATGGCAAGTCCCTCGTCGTCGACGACAACTTCGAGGCGGACGGTTGGATGTTCGAGCTTCAGGTGGAAATGGGCACCCGGCTTTTCCAACTCGAACAGGATTTCGACGGCACCGTTGATAAAGCTCACCTGCTCTCCGGCTGCAAGGCGTGTTCGGTCCAGAATATGGCTCCGCAGGCTCTCGGCAGCCCCGATGGGCGGGGTATACAGCTCGCCGGCAGACAGACGGATATTGCGAGGCAGCGTCATGGCTGTGGGGAAATCGATCGCCGGGCCGGTATCGGCCCAGTTGGCAAGCCAGCCCACGCCGACGATAGCATCGCCGTCGACGAATGCCTGGAAGGCGTAGTTGTCCGTCCCGAAGTCCAGTTCCTGCTCGAATTCCTTGGCAAAGGTCTGGCCATCAAACCAGCCCACGATGGCCATTGTCAGGTTCTTGCGCCGAGTGGATTGGTCCTCGCTGTTCATCAGCCCGAGGATTAGAACCCATCGCGTCGCGGGATCGGTCGCAAGCCCGTCGAGCGGCAGCAGACAGGGACATTCAATCGCCGTCGTCCGATAGTGTTTCTCGACCAGAAGCTTGCCGATATAGGTCCAGCCGGTGGCAGCCGTATGATCATGCGTTTCGTAGAGCAGGACGACGCCACCCTCATCGCTCTGGCTGCCCAGCAGCATTTTCCAGCGGCCATCCGGTCCCTTGAAGACGTATGGATCGCGAAAATCCGCTGTCAGTCCCTGGTCCAGCGGGCGGTAGGGCAGGACGACATCCGCATTTCCCGCCGTGATCAGGTCGCTGGAAGTGGCAGTAAGTTGGATTTGCTGTTCTGGGATACGGTCCTGTACCTGCTCGGTAAAAAAGACGCGAATGCCCGGACCGTCGGCAAGCGGAATAGCCGAGCCGGAATACGCGCCGCCCCGTTTGTCGGGCCTTGCGGTAAGATCTTCCGATGGGAACAGGAAGATAGGCATGTGGCGCCATCGCAAATAATCCGAAGATACGGCATGCCCCCAATGCATCGTATTCCACCGAAGCCCATGGGAATAATGCTGATAAAAGAGATGTGGACGGCCTTCGAACCGGCCAAATCCGTTTGGATCGTTCATCCAGCCGAACGGCGGACGAAAATGATAGCTGTCGGGGATGTTCGGCGGGGCATTTCCCGGATTGGTGTGGAGAACTGTAATCCCTGTCTCCAGCACATCGGCCAGTGCGAACCAGTAGGCGACCGATACGGATGTTTGATCCGTGTCGTAATCCAGTTCGACGCTGCCACCGCCGAAGACGTGAAAAATTCTGAATTCATACTCTTCGGCGTTCGTAACGCTGACCTCGCCGAACTTGCCACGGACATTGGAAAAAGACAGTGAGCCCGCAACGTCCGGCTTGGTCGCTTTAAGCCAGATATGGAACGTGGCGTTGACTGGCAGGTCGGCATGCAGGCTTCGAATGGTGTTCCCTCCCGCAATCCTTACCTGGCTGTCACTCATGAAGATGGCTCCGTTCTGTGCGGCGTTCCCGGACAGATAGAGTATCAAACCCGGTTATCGAACTGGAAATGTGTCGCAGGACGTTAAAACTGGATTTTCACTTTCGCAAAGCCATTCCCCGGATCGACGGTCTTCGACGTCAATCGCCGCACGCATCGCCGCCAGCAACGGCCTCAGGCTCCTTGGCGCAAGGCAGGAGTCCCGATGGTCCGCTTCGCGGCACAGGTCGGTCTTTGAAGCATCTGGCGTTTAATGGCGGGTCAGACCAGGCTGTCATGGCGCGGCATTCCGCGCCCAACCATCTGCAGCTTCGCGCAGTGTTTCAGTTCGCACAAACAGTCTTGGGAAGAGCTGCAGGGAAACAGAAAATTACGCAATAAAAAAAGCAGCTTATTGGGTAAAGCTGGTGCGGTCGAGAAGACTCGAACTTCCACGGGTTGCCCCACAGCGACCTCAACGCTGCGCGTCTACCAATTCCGCCACGACCGCACGTGGTAGGAGCCGAAACGAACCGGCTCGCGGCGTGTAGCAAATCGTCTCCGGCGAAACAAGGGCGCGTCGTGCATTAATTGCCCCGGGATTCGGCATTAGCCTGCAAAGGGTTGGAACGTGTTCGGAACTGGACGTTTCGGCCGATTGCCGCCATATGTGAGGCCAATGCATGTCGCCCAAAAACATGCCCTCGGGCTTGAACCGAAGGTGCGCAGCGGTTTGGGACGACGATATGCATAAAACAAAATTTAAAGCGCGCCCACGGTTCCTTCAAACGCGGCCGCTTTAGACGAGATACGCCATGCCACAACGCAGCCAGATCGCCACGTCGTTCCTGCCTCTGCCCGGTTCGGCGCCGGTCGAATGGCGGATCGAACCCGGCCTCACCGCCTATCCGGATGCGCTTGCCGTAATGGAGGCGCGTGCCGAAGCGATCCGAAGGGGCGCCGCCGGCGAGATGGTCTGGCTGGTCGAGCATCCGCCGCTCTACACTGCCGGCACCAGCGCCCGTATCGAGGACCTGATCGAGCCCGACCGTTTCCCGGTGTTCGCCGCCGGGCGCGGCGGCGAATATACCTATCATGGGCCAGGCCAGCGGGTCGCCTATGTGATGCTCGACCTGAAGCGGCGGCGCGAGGATGTCCGCGCCTTCGTCGCGGCGCTTGAGCAATGGATCATCGGCACGCTCGCCGCCTTCAACGTGCGCGGCGAACGGCGCGAGGACCGCGTCGGCGTCTGGGTGGTGCGGCCGGACCGCCCCGCCCTGGCCGACGGATCGCCGGCCGAGGACAAGATCGCCGCCATCGGCATCAGGTTGAGGCGCTGGGTGAGCTTTCACGGCATCGCCATCAATGTCGAGCCGGATCTCAGCCATTTCAGCGGCATCGTGCCGTGCGGCGTGCAGGATTACGGCGTCACCAGCCTCGTCGACCTCGGCCTTCCCCTGGGGATGGCCGACCTCGATTTCGCGCTGAAATCCGCCTTCGAGGATGTCTTTGGACCCGCCACAGCTCTGCTCGTCGAGACGACCCGAAAGGCTGGCTGACAAAGCAGCACTGAACCACCGAGCTCCGACGCTGCCCTCACCCGTGAAGGCGCTGCCTCACATCGCTCCGATCCAGATCGCCATGGAAATGAGAAACGTGCTCATGCACACCAGTGACACGACATCCTGAACAAGACCGGTCATAACTCTCTCCTGTTTTCAGTATGTTCGTATTTTGTTCTAATTTTGTTCGAATGTCAACGACCGCAATCCGAGCGTGCTGCGAAATTCCGGGCACTCAGTTCGGCAGGGTTAAGGAAAGGTTGAGAGACAGATTTCCGCCGTTTTCGCACGGCCGCGTGTGGGGAAATGCAGCCAGACGGCACGCCGGTGATCAGCCCGTTAGGTGTGTCGAGATTCAGGTCAGCCGGGGTCGAAGACGGGCGCGAAGTGATCAGACTGGGTGGGTTCCGAGAACCGAAACGGAACGGAGCGTACCGTTTGGGCCGTGAGTACAGGAAGCGCAGGAAACCTGCCGCTCGCAGGGCCGGCTGAATATCGATATAGCTAAAGCGGAACAACCTTGCCGTCGGCCAGCGTGACGCGACGGTCCATGCGCGAGGCAAGCTCGTGATTGTGCGTGGCGATCAGCGCCGCCAGCCCCGACTGCCTGACCAGCGCTCCCAGTGCCTCGAACACATAGGAGGCGGTAACCGGATCGAGGTTGCCGGTCGGCTCGTCGGCAAGCAGCACCAGCGGCGCATTGGCGACGGCGCGCGCGATGGCGACGCGCTGCTGCTCGCCGCCGGACAGTTCGGAGGGGCGGTGCTGCGCGCGCTTGCCGATCTGCATATAGTCGAGCAGTTGCGCCGACCGCTCGGCAGCCTCCTTGCGCGTCAGCCCCTTTATCAGTTGCGGCATCATGATGTTTTCCAGCGCCGTGAACTCCGGCAGCAGGTGATGGAACTGATAGACGAAGCCGACATCGTTGCGGCGGATCGCCGTGCGCTCGTCGTCGGAAAGCCGCCCGCAGGCGCGGCCGGCCAGAATCACGTCTCCAGCGTCCGGCCGTTCCAGCAGTCCGGCGGTGTGCAGCAGCGTCGATTTGCCGGTGCCCGAAGGCGCCACGAGCGCCACGATCTCGCCGCGCTTCAGCGAAAAATCGGCGCCGTTGAGGATGGTCAGCTTGCGCGGCCCCTGGACGTAGTGCCGCTCGACGCCCTTCAGCTCGATAATGGCCTCGGCCATCATTCGTACCTCAGCGCTTCGACCGGATCGAGCCTGGCCGCGCGCCATGCCGGAAACAGCGTCGCCAGGAACGACAGCACCAGCGCCATGAGCACCACCGAGATCGTCTCGCTGGCATCCATGCGGGCAGGCAGCTGGCTCAGGAAATAGAGCTCGGGATTGAACAGCCTCTCACCGGCCAGCCAGGAGAAGAACTGGCGGATTCGCTCGACGTTCAGGCAGATGACAACGCCGAGCAGCACGCCGGCGATGGTGCCCACCACGCCGATCGCCGCGCCCGTCATCAGGAAGATGCGCAGGATCGCGCCGCGCGTGGCGCCCATGGTGCGCAGGATGGCGATGTCGTGGCCCTTGTCCTTCACCAGCATGATCAGGCCCGAAATGATGTTGAGCGCCGCCACCAGCACGATCAGCGTCAGGATCATGAACATGACGTTGCGCTCCACTTGCAGCGCATCGAAGAATGTCCTGTTGCGTTCTCGCCAGTCGACCATGGTGATCGGCCGCTGCGACGCTTCCTCGATCTTCGGCTTCAGCGCGTCGACATTGTCGGGATTGTCGACATAGAGCTCGATGGTCTGGGCCCTTCCGTCCATGTTGAAATAGAGCTGCGCTTCCGAAAACGGCATGTAGACGATCGAGCTGTCATATTCCGACATGCCGACCTCGAAGATCGCCGTGACCGGATAACCCTTCATGCGCGGTGTCGTGCCGAGCGGCGTCACGTCGCCGTCAGGCGCGATCAGCGTGATCGTGTCGCCGAGCACAAGACCGAGATTCTCGGCCATGCGGCTGCCGATGGCGACGCCCTCGCTTGTGTCGAAGCCGGCGATCGAGCCCTGCTTGATGTTGTTGGCGACGATAGAAATCTTGCCCAGATCTTCGCCGCGTATGCCGCGCACCAGCGCCCCTGAACCGCCGCCGACATTGCCTTGCGCCAGCACCTGCCCGTCGATCAGCGGAATAGCGTATTTGACGCCGGGCACGCCATTGATGCGGTCGGCAACCTGCGCATAATCCTCCAGCGGCATGTCGAGTGGCTGCACGATCAGATGGCCGTTGACGCCGAGGATGCGCGTCAGGAGTTCGGCGCGAAACCCGTTCATGACAGCCATCACCACGATCAGCGTGGCGACGCCCAGCATGATGCCGAGGAAGGAGATCGAGGCGATGACCGAGATCACCGTCTCCTTGCGGCGCGAGCGCAGATAGCGCCATGCGACCATGCGCTCGAAGACGGAAAAAGGTCCGGCGGCCAGGGGTTTCGCTACTGCCGCTTCGCTCATGCGGCAGGACCGAAGCGCTTCTTCACGTCGGCGATCGGCAGCGTCTCACGCATGCCGGTCCTGCGGTTCTTGATCTCGACCTCGCCGGCGGCCACGCCGCGCGGCCCGACGATCACCTGCCACGGCAGGCCGATCAGGTCGGCGGTGGCGAACTTGCCGCCCGGCCGCTGGTCGGTGTCGTCATAGAGCACGTCCTTGCCGACGGCGACAAACGCCGCATGAAGCTCATCGCAGACGCGGTCGCACTCGGCGTCGCCGGCCTTCATGTTGATCAGGCCGATGTCGAAAGGCGCCACCGCCTCCGGCCAGATGATGCCGTTGTCGTCATGGCTGGCCTCGATGATCGCCGCGACCAGCCGCGTCGGGCCGATGCCGTAGGAACCTCCGGAGGCAAAATGATCCTTGCCGTCGGGGCCGGTCACCTTGGCGCCCATCGGTTTCGAATATTTGTCGCCGAAATGGAATATGTGGCCGACCTCTATGCCGCGCGCCGAGACACGGTCGCTCGTCGCAACCTTCTCCCACGCCGCCTCGTCGTGCATCTCGTCGGTCGCGGCATAGGGCGTCGTCCATATCTTGACGATATCGCCGATGGCGGCATCGTTGGAGAAGTCCGTGTCCGCCCCCGGCACGTCAAGCGCGAGATAGTCGCGATGGCAATAGACCTGGCTCTCGCCGGTGTCGGCCAGGATGATGAATTCGTGGCTGAGGTCGCCGCCAATCGGCCCGGTGTCGGCACGCATCGGGATTGCCTGCAGCCCCATGCGCGTGAACGTCCTGAGATAGGACACGAACATCCTGTTATAAGCCGCCCTGGCGGCTTCGAAGTCGAGATCGAAAGAATAGGCGTCCTTCATCAGGAATTCGCGCGAACGCATGACGCCGAATCGCGGCCGCACCTCGTCGCGGAATTTCCACTGGATGTGATAGAGGTTGAGCGGCAGATCCTTGTACGACTTCACATAGGCGCGGAAAATCTCGGTGACCATCTCCTCGTTGGTGGGCCCATAGAGCATGTCCCGATCTTGCCGGTCCTTGATGCGCAGCATCTCCTTGCCGTAATCGTCATAACGGCCGCTTTCGCGCCACAGCTCGGCCGACTGGATGGTCGGCATCAGGATCTCGAGCGCGCCGGCCCGGTTCTGCTCTTCGCGAATGATCCGGCAGACCTTGTCCAGCACCCGTTTGCCGAGCGGCAGCCAGGAAAAACTGCCTTGCCCCTGCTGGCGGATCATGCCGGCGCGTAGCATCAGCCGGTGCGAGACGATTTCGGCCTCGCGCGGATTTTCTTTAAGGATAGGCAGGAAATAGCGCGACAAACGCATGGACTGGTCCGTGAGAGAGAGTTGCCGCACCGGAATCGGCGCAGCGCTGGCTTGCTTGCCCCGGCTTCATAGCCATTTCATGACCGAATGGAAACCCGCCTCTAGGGCGCCCATTGGGGGCACCCATTGAGGCGCCGCAAAGGTGCCGCAGTGCCGCATCCGACTTGCTGGTCGTTTCGCAAGCAACGCCTGCCATACTATTGTGCAGTGCAGCACGAGATTGCCTATTTCCAGGCAAAATTCTGCGTGACATTTTAACCTGCCTTGGTCTAATGTGCCCCGATAACCGAGAGGGCGGAAAAAAATCTGCCCTCCTACGCGGTCAAAGTCTTGGGAGGATGCGATCTAGGCGCGGTTACTCGCTGCCGCCGGACACCGGAAACAGATCGGACGCGTTTAAATTGCAAGGCCTCGTGCCTTGCATTTTTTTTGTGCAATCATTTGGTTAGCACGACAGATTGCCAAATCAGTTTATCCAGACGTGTCGGTCGAAGATGCGTGACATGCATAAAACAAGAAATTGACGCGCGTAAATATACATTCGCAGGGGTGCGCGGCGCTCTCGCGACAGCTGACAAATCCGGAAGCCGGCTTTGTTTTGCCACCCCATCGGCGCTCGCGTCAGGGGCAACGAATTGTGCATTGCCGGCTAAGCTAGGTCTTGGGGCTCTGGCTAAAGTCTGGCACGATGTGGGGGATGTCGTCGATGCCGAGGCCGAGCCCCCTTGTGATGCCGTAGAAGATGCCAAGAAGAACCATCGTGACGATCGTCGTCCGCAGCGCGGCGCGCAGCATATGCGGTCCGCGAGGCGCGCTGTGCACCGTGCCCAGCGTGACGTCCTGATCCTCGTCCTGCGTTCTCATGCTGAACGGCAGGACGGCGAACAGCACCACCCACCATGTGATGAAGAACAGGGCGATAAACGAAACCCAGCTCATGCTTGCTCCAGTTCGACCAGTGTGCCGAAGAAATCCTTGGGATGCAGGAACAGCACCGGCTTGCCATGCGCGCCGGTCTTCGGGTTGCCGTCGCCGAGGACGCGGGCACCGCTGGCCTTGAGGTGATCACGCGCGGCAAGAATGTCGTCGACCTCATAGCAGACGTGATGCATGCCGCCCGAGGGGTTCTTCTCGAGGAATGCCGCGATCGGCGAACCCTCCCCGAACGGCTCCAGCAATTCGATCTTGGTGTTGCCGACATCGACGAACACCACCGTTACGCCATGCTCAGGCAGCGCCTGCGGCGCGGTCACCCGAGCACCAAGCATATCGCGATAGGCCGCTGTCGCCGCGGCCAGATCCGGCACGGCAAGCGCGACATGGTTCAGGCGTCCGAGCATAAGGTGCTCCCGGTTTAGGGGAGTAAGGAGTAAGGCAGTGGGGAATAGGGAGAAACAGTATCTAGAAGTGCAGACTGTTTGCGCTCCTACCTCCTACTTGCCTATCCCTTACTGCCTTACTCCCCTACTCCCTTGTTCGTCACCGCGTGACGAACACTGTCACCAGCGGCTTCTTGCCCCAAGCTTCGTTGGCCGCGCCGCGGACGGCGCGGCGCACGGCCTCCTGCACGAGGTCGAGGTCTTTTCGGCGCTGACGGGGGATGGAGTCCACGGCGCCGATTGCCGCATCGATCATTAGGTCTTCCAGGCTCTCGCCGCGGGCGTCGGCCTCGGCGACGCCGATGGCGACCAGATCGGGATCGCCGGCGAGTTCATATTTGTCGTCGAGCACGACATTGACCGCGACATGACCGGCAAAGGACAGCTTGCGCCGGTCGCGAATGCCCATCGCCTGGTCGGTGCCGATCAGCCTACCGTCCTTGTAGATACGGCCGAACGGCACCTGATCGATGATCGTGGCAGCACCTGGATAGAGCCTCAGCATGTCGCCGTCGCGCACCTGCGCCACCTGGCCGATGCCCGACGTCGACATCAGCGAGCCCTGCGCCACCAGATGCGCCGCCTCGCCATGCACGGGAACGCCGATCTGTGGGCGCACCCATTCATACATTTTGCGCAACTCGCTGCGGCGCGGATGTCCGGAGACATGCACCAGCGCATCGCCGTCCTCGATGATCTTGATGCCGAGATCGATGAGGCGGTTCTTGATTTCGAGAATCCCCTTCTCGTTGCCGGGAATGGTGCGCGAGGAAAACACCACCGTATCGCCTGATGTCAGCGACACCGACTTCATCTCTTCGCGCGACAGTTTCGCCAGTGCCGCAAGCGGTTCGCCCTGGCTGCCGGTGCAGATGATGACGAGGTTTTCGCGCGGAATGAAGCCAAAATCCTCCTCGGCGATGAATTCGGGCAGCCCGTCCATATAGCCGAGCTCACCGGCAACATCGATGACACGCTTCAGCGAGCGGCCGAGCACCAGGCACTGGCGACCGGCGTCCCTTGCCGCCCTGGCAATGGAGACGATGCGCCCGACATTGGAGGAAAAAGTGGTGACCGCGACACGCCCCTTGGCGCTCTGGATGACGCCCTTGAGGCCTTCGCCCACCGCCACTTCCGATGGCGACTCCCCTTCCCGCAGCGCATTGGTGGAATCGCAGATCAGCGCCAGCACGCCCTTGTCGCCATAGGCGCGGAAGCGGGCCTCGTCGGTCATCGGCCCGATCGTCGGCGCCGGATCGATCTTCCAGTCGCCGGTGTGGATGACGGTGCCGGCCGGCGAGGTGATCGCCAGCGACATCGGCTCGGGTATGGAATGCGCGACGGGAATCGCCTCGATCTCGAACGGGCCGATGGTGAATTTTTCGCCGGCGCGGTAGATCGTCAACGGGATTTTCGGTGCGCCTTGCTCGCCCTGCCGCTTGGCTTCCAGCAGTCCGGCGCCGAACGGCGTCATCCAGACCGGCGCCTTGAGCTTCGGCCATGTGTCGAGCAGCGCGCCGTAATGATCCTCATGCGCGTGCGTGATGACGATGCCGCGCAGATTGGCGATGTTCTCCTCGATAAAGCGCGTGTCGGGCAGCACCAGGTCGACGCCGGGCAGGCTGGCATCGGGAAAGGTGACGCCGACGTCGACGACGATCCATTCGCGCGCATTGGCCGGCCCATAGCCATAGAGGGCGAAGTTCATGCCGATCTCGCCGACGCCGCCTAGCGGCACGAAGACGAGTTCGGCGTTTTCAGCTTTCGCCATGATCTTTCCTTTCCTGGCCGGTCAAACCAAGCCCATCAAATCTAGGGCCCGTCAAACCTGGGCCCGTCAAACCTGAGCCGACGCGACCGCGCCAAAATGCACATCGCCGGCGGCGATCGTCAGAACCGAACCCTCATCGTCGCGGATCACGAAACGGCAGTCCTCGTCAATGGTCTCGAACGTGCCGCGCACCACATTACCGTCAATTCTGACAGCAACCTGCCCGCCAAGCCCTGCCGCGCGCGCCAGCCAGCGCCGCCTGACGGCAGAAAGCCCGCGCCCCTCATTCCATAGCCGCGCATTCTCGCTCCAGGCATCCGACAGCGCCAGAAACAACGTCTCGGCATCGCAGGCAGCGCCCAGCGCGTTGAGCGATGTCGCGGGATAAGGCAAATCCTCTGGGTATGCCACAACATTGACGCCGATGCCGACCGCCACTGCGAAGCGATCGCCTTCAAGCATTGCCGATTCCAGCAGGATGCCGGCAAGCTTGGCACCGGAGGCGAGCACGTCGTTCGGCCATTTCAGCTCGAAACGGTTCTTCCCATCGCTGCCGCCGTCGAGGCCGATTGCTATCCTGCCCTTCGGCACGACGGCGTCGAGCGCATCGGCAAGCGCCAGGCCGGCAACGAAGCCGAGCGTCGCGGCCAAGCGAAGATCGGCATTGGTGACCACCAGCAGCGTCGCCGCAAGATTGCCCTCGGGCGTCGCCCACACCCGGCCGCGCCGGCCACGCCCGCTTTCCTGTTTTTTCGAAACGACCCAGAGCTTGCCCGGGTCTCCCGCTCGCGCATGCTCCAGCGCCAGCGCATTGGTGGAACCGACCGTGTCATGTGCCTCGAGCCGGAACCCTTCCGACGCCGCTGTTGGGGCCAGCCGAAATGCCATCCTGTCAGAAAAATGTCTTGGCGGCGGCTTCGGCATAGGTGCCGATCGGCCCGCCGATCAGCACGTAGAACAGCACGAAGGCGCCGCAGACGCCGAGCACGACGCGAAGCTCGGTCGCCATCGGCACGAAGCCGCCGACCGGTTCGTCGAACCACATGATCTTGATGATGCGCAGATAATAATAGGCGCCCACCACCGAGGCCAGCACGCCGATGATCGCCAGCGCGTAGAGATTGGCATTGATGGCGGCGAGGAACACGTACCACTTCCCCCAGAAGCCGGCGAGCGGCGGGATGCCGGCCAGCGAGAACATCAGGATGGTGAGGATCGTCGCCATGATCGGATTGGTCGACGACAGGCCGGCCAGATCGCCGATCTGCTCGACATTGCCCTCCTTGCGCCGCATGGCGAGGATGAAGGCGAAGGTGCCGAGCGTCATCACCAGATAGATCAGCATGTAGATGGCGACGCCACGCACGCCGGCCTGGCTGTTGGCGGCGAGGCCGACCAGCGCGTAGCCCATATGGCCAATCGAGGAATAGGCCATCAGTCGCTTGATGTTGGTCTGGCCGATGGCCGCGAAGGCGCCGAGAGCCATCGAGGCGATCGAGATGAAGACGACGATCTGCTGCCAGTCGGCGGCGATCGGTTTGAACGCACCCATGGTGACCCGCACGATCAGCGCCATCGCCGCCATTTTCGGCGCCGCCGCCAGGAAGGCCGTCACCGGTGTCGGGGCGCCTTCATACACGTCGGGCGTCCACATGTGGAACGGCACCGCCGATATCTTGAAGGCAAGGCCGGCCAGCACGAAGACCAGGCCGAAGACGAGGCCGAGCTGCCGCTCGCCGCCGCCCAGCGCCGTGGCAATCTCCTGGAACCCGGTGTTGCCGGTATAGCCGTAGACCAGACTGATGCCGTAAAGCAGCATGCCCGACGACAGCGCGCCGAGGACGAAATATTTCAGCCCCGCCTCGGTCGAGCGCAGATTGTCGCGGTTGATCGCCGCCAGCACATAGATCGCCAGCGACTGCAATTCGAGGCCGAGATAGAGCCCGATCATGCCGTTGGCCGAGATCATCAGCATCATGCCGAGCGTGCACAGCAAGATCAGCACCGGATATTCGAATTTGTCGAAATGCTCCGCCTTGGCGAAGCGCATCGACATGACCAACGTCACCGCCGACCCGATCAGCGCCAGCACCTTCATGAAACGGGCGAAGGGATCCTGGACGAAGGCTTCGCCGTAAGCGGTGCCCTGCCCGGTGGAAAAGATCGTCCATACGCCGGCAACCATCAGGACGGCGACGGCAAGGCCGCTCACCGTGGTTGTCGTATTGGCGCGCGAATAGGCGCCCAGCATCAGGAGCGCCAGGGCGCCGATGGCGAGGATCAGCTCTGGTGTCGAGAGCGACAGGCTGGAGAGAAGGTCCGGCGTCATGGTTCGCAAACTTCCCAGTCAGTTCGCCGCCGCGGTCTGCGCGGCGTCGATGGATGCGGTGACATTGGTGACCAGCGCCTTGACCGATTCGGCAGTCGCGTCGAAGACCGGCGCCGGGTAGACGCCGAAAAAGATGACCAGCACGACCAGCGGATAGATGATCACCTTCTCGCGCGCCGACAGGTCGAGCAGGTTTTTCAAGCTGTCCTTGGTCAGCGCGCCAAAGATCACCCGGCGATAGAGCCAGAGCGCATAGGCCGCCGACAGGACAACGCCGGTGGCGGCGAAGAACGCTACCCAGGTGTTGACCCGGAACACGCCGAGCATGGTCAGGAACTCGCCAACGAAGCCGCTGGTGCCAGGCAGGCCGACATTGGCCATGGTGAAGATCATGAACACGGTGGCGTATTTCGGCATGTTGTTGACCAACCCGCCATAGGCGTCGATGTCGCGTGTGTGCATGCGGTCGTAGATGACGCCGACACAGAGGAACAGTGCGCCGGAGACGAGGCCGTGCGACAGCATCTGGAAGATCGCCCCCTGGACGCCTTCCTGGTTCATCGCGAAGATGCCCATGGTGACGAAGCCCATATGAGCGACCGACGAATAGGCAATCAGCTTCTTCATGTCCTCCTGCATCAGCGCCACCAGCGAGGTGTAGATGATAGCGACGACGGACAGCGCGAAGACCAGCGGCGCGAACATCTCCGAGGCGATCGGAAACATCGGCAGAGAGAAGCGCAGGAAGCCGTATCCGCCCATCTTCAGCAGGATGGCGGCCAGGATCACCGAACCGGCCGTCGGCGCCTCGACATGGGCATCCGGCAGCCAGGTGTGCACCGGCCACATCGGCATCTTCACGGCGAACGACGCGAAGAAGGCCAGCCATAGCCAGGTCTGCATGGTGGCCGGGAAGTTGTGCGTCAGCAGCGTCGGGATGTCGGTGGTGCCGGACTGGAAGAACATCGCCATGATGGCGAGCAGCATCAGCACCGAGCCGGCCAGCGTGTAGAGGAAGAACTTGAACGAGGCGTAGACGCGCCGCTTGCCGCCCCACACGCCGATGATGATGAACATCGGGATCAGGCCGGCTTCGAAGAAGACGTAGAACAAAACGATATCAAGCGCGCAGAACACGCCGATCATCAGCGTCTCCAGCAACAGGAAGGCGATCATGTAGGCCTTGACGCGCTTCTCGATCGATTCCCACGAAGCCAGGATGCAGAGCGGCATCAGGAAGGTGGTCAGGATGACGAACAGCATGGAGATGCCGTCGACGCCCATATGGTAGGAGATGCCGGAATCCAGCCAGGCAACCTTCTCGACGAACTGGAAGCCGGGCTCGGAATTATCAAAGCCGGTCCAGATGAACAGCGAGATGATGAAGGTGATGCTGGTCGTCCACAAAGCGATGGCGCGAATGTTGCGGCGGGCATTTTCGCTGTCGTCACGCACGAACAGGATGAGCAGCACACCAACCAGCGGCAGGAAGGTGACCAGCGAGAGGATCGGCCAGGCGGTCATCAGAGCATCATCCAGGTGACGAATGCGGCAACGCCGATCAGCATGGCGAAGGCATAGTGATAGAGATAGCCGGTCTGCAGCTTGACGACCCGGTTGGTGACGTCAACGACGCGCGCCGAAATGCCGTCCGGACCGAGCCCGTCGATGACGGTGCCGTCGCCGGTCTTCCACAGGAAGTGGCCCAGGCGTTTTGCCGGCCGCACGAACAGGAAGTCGTAGAGCTCGTCGAAATACCATTTGTTGAGCAGGAAGGCGTAGAGCCCGCGATGCTGCGCCGCCAGGTTCTTCGGCATCTCCGGCGCGCGGATGTAGAATTGCCAGGCAATCGCAAAGCCGATCAGCATGGCGACGAACGGCGCCAGCTTCACCCACAACGGCACTTCATGCATGTCGTGCAGGATGTGGTTTTCCGGCAGCGTGAACAGCGACGCCTTCCAGAACTCGGCATAGCCCTCGCCGATGAAGGCGCCATGGAAGATCACGCCGGCGAACAGAGCGCCCACCGCCAGGATGAACAGCGGCACCAGCATGACCGGCGGCGATTCATGGACATGGTGCATCACCTCGTGGCTCGCCCGCGGCTGGCCGTGGAAGGTCATGAAGATCAGCCGCCAGGAATAGAAGCTGGTGAAGCAGGCGGCGACGACCAGCAGCACGAAGGCAAGGCCGGCGACCGGATTGTGCGCGGCAAAGGCACTTTCGATGATCGCGTCCTTGGAGAAGAAGCCGGCGGTGCCGATGACCGTCACCGGAATGCCGACGCCGGTCAGCGCCAGCGTGCCGATCACCATCATCCAGTAGGTCTTCGGGATAAGCGTCCTGAGGCCGCCCATATTGCGCATGTCCTGCTCGTCGGAAACGGCGTGGATCACCGAGCCTGAGCCGAGGAACAGCAGCGCCTTGAAGAAGGCATGCGTGAACAGGTGGAAGATCGCCGCGCCGTAGGCGCCCACGCCGAGCGCCACGAACATATAACCGAGCTGCGAGCAGGTCGAATAGGCGATGACGCGCTTGATGTCGTTCTGGACGAGGCCGACGGTCGCCGCGAAGAAGGCGGTGAAGGCGCCAATAAAGGTGACCACGATCAGCGCCGAATGCGACAGTTCGAACAGCGGCGACAGCCGCGCCAGCATGAATACGCCGGCGGTCACCATGGTGGCGGCATGGATAAGCGCCGAGACCGGCGTCGGGCCTTCCATGGCGTCAGGCAGCCAGGTGTGCAGCGGCACCTGTGCCGACTTGCCCATGGCGCCCATGAACAAAAGCAGGCAAACGACGGTCATCGCAGCCTGCTTGTCGAGCGCATAGCCGAGGAAAGTCAGCACGGCAGCACCCTGCGGTGCGCCTTCGGCCGGGATGAACGTCGCCGCATTGGCGAAGATGGTGCCGAGATTGACTGAGCCGAACAGCACGAACACGCCGAAGATGCCGAGCGCAAAGCCGAAATCGCCGACGCGGTTGACGACGAAGGCCTTGATCGCGGCGGCATTGGCCGACGGCTTCTTGTACCAGAAGCCGATCAGCAGATAGGAGGCGAGACCGACCCCTTCCCAGCCGAAGAACATCTGCACGAGGTTGTCCGATGTCACCAGCATCAGCATGGCGAAGGTGAACAGCGACAGATAGGCGAAGAAGCGCGGCCGGTTCGGGTCGTGATGCATGTAGCCGATCGAGTAGATGTGGACCAGCGCCGACACCGTGTTGACCACGACCAGCATCACCACCGTCAGGGTGTCGATCCTGAGCGCCCATGCGGCCTCTAACCCGCCCGACTGGATCCAGCGCATCACCGGCACGGTGAATACCTCGCCCTCGCCGAAGCCGACCGAGAAGAAGGCGACCCACGACAGCACGGCTGATATCACCAGGAAGCCGGAGGTGATGTATTCGGACGCCTTGGCGCCGAGCGACGTGCCGAACAGGCCGACGATCAGGAAGCCGAGCAGCGGAAGGAAGACGATGGCCTGATACATGGTGGTTTCCGTCAACCCTTCATCATGTTCACGTCTTCGACCGCGATCGAACCGCGGTTGCGGAAGAAGACGACGAGAATGGCGAGGCCGATCGCCGCTTCAGCCGCCGCGACCGTCAGCACGAACAGCGCAAATACCTGTCCGACGAGATCGCCGAGTGCTGCCGAGAAGGCGACGAAATTGATGTTGACCGCGAGCAGGATCAGCTCGATCGACATCAGGATGACGATGATGTTCCTGCGATTGAGGAAAATGCCGAACACGCCGAGCGTGAACAGGATCGCCGATACGGTCAGATAATGTGCGATGCCGACGGTCATCTCAGATTCCTTCGCCCGTCTTGACCTTGCGGATTTCCATTCCCGTTGCCGGCGTGCGGCCGACCTGGGCAGCGATCGACTGCCGCTTGACGCCCGGCTTATGGCGCAGCGTCAGCACGATGGCGCCGATCATGGCGACCAGCAGTATGAGGCCCGCAACCTGGAAGTAGTAGAGGTAGTCGGTATAGAGGATGTCGCCGAGCGCTGCCGTGTTCGAGCGCGCGGCAAGGTCCGGAATGGGCTTTGAGACCGTCGCGGCCAGTTGCGGCGCGAACGTATAGCCGCCGAGCACGACGATCAGCTCAGCCGCCAGGATCAGCCCGACCAGCGCGCCGATCGGGGCGTATTGCAGGGCGCCTTCCTTCATTTCGGCGAAGTCGACGTCGAGCATCATGACGACGAACAGGAACAGCACCATGACCGCGCCGACATAGACGACGAGCAGGATCATCGCCAGGAACTCGGCGCCGGTCAGCATGAACAGGCCCGCGGCGTTGAAGAAGGTCAGGATCAGGAACAGGACCGAATGCACCGGATTGCGCGCCGAAATGACCATGAACGCCGACGCCACCGCGATAAAGGCGAAGAGGTAGAAAAAGGCCGCCTCTAGTCCGTTCAGCATGGGTTCCCCCGGTTCCTGTCCAAACAGGACGTTCGTCCTGTTCGATGTTTGCCACCGCCTCCGGCCGGCAAGTTGCGTTGTCCTATCGCATGTTTCGATCGGGTTGGAAGACCCGATCGAAAGAAAAACATGCGACACTTTTCAATTCCGGAGGATGATCTTGTCCGAAAAGTCTGCACCTTTTCGGGATCATCCTCTGAACGAGGCCCTCGCCCCGTCCATGCGTCAAATGTCAGCGGTACGGCGCATCCAGCGAGAGGTTGCGCGCCAGTTCGCGCTCCCAGCGGTCGCCATTGGCCAGCAGCTTGTCCTTGTCGTAATAAAGTTCCTCGCGCGTCTCGGTCGCGAATTCGAAATTCGGCCCCTCGACGATGGCGTCGACCGGGCAGGCCTCCTGGCAGAAGCCGCAATAGATGCACTTCACCATATCGATGTCGTAGCGCACGGTGCGGCGCGTGCCGTCGTTGCGGCGCGGGCCGGCCTCGATGGTGATAGCTTGCGCCGGGCAGATCGCCTCGCACAATTTGCAGGCGATGCAGCGTTCCTCGCCGTTCGGATAGCGGCGTAGCGCATGCTCGCCGCGGAAGCGCGGGCTCACCGGCCCCTTCTCGTGCGGATAGTTGATCGTCTCCTTCGGCGCGAAGAACTGGCGCATCGACAGGAAGAAGGCGCTGACGAAGTCCTGCAAGAGCAGTGACTTTGCGGCTTGGGATAGAGCGGACATCACGCAAACCCCGTGATCTTGAGGAACGCGGCGACGATCACCACCATCGCCAGCGAGATCGGCAGGAAGACCTTCCAGCCGAGCCGCATCAGCTGGTCGTAGCGATAGCGCGGCACGAAGGCCTTCACCATGGAGATCATGAAGAACACCAGGCAGACCTTGAGCACGAACCAGATCAGGCCCGGCACCCAGGTGAAGGGAGCGAAATCGAAAGGAGGCAGCCAGCCGCCGAGGAACAGGATGGTGGCCAGCGCGCACATCAAGACGATGGCGACATACTCGCCGAGGAAGAACAGCAGGAACGGCGTCGACGAATATTCGACCATGTGGCCGGCGACGAGTTCCGATTCTGCTTCCACAAGGTCGAAAGGCGGCCGGTTCGTCTCGGCCAGCGCCGAGATGAAGAAGATGACGAACATCGGGAACAGCGACAGCCAATGCCAGTCGAGGAAGGTGTTGGGCAGGCCAACCCGCGTACCCAGCCCATCCTGCTGCGACAGCACGATGTCGGACAGGTTGAGCGAGCCGACGCAAAGCAGCACGGTGACGATGACGAAACCGATCGAGACTTCGTAGGATACCATTTGCGCCGCCGAGCGCAGCGCGCCGAGGAACGGATATTTCGAGTTGGACGCCCAGCCGCCCATGATCACGCCATAGACCTCGAGCGAGGAGATGGCGAAGACATAGAGGATGCCGACATTGACGTTGGCGATCGCCCAGCCCTCATTGACCGGAATAACCGCCCAGGCCGAGATCGCCAGCACCGCCGACACCAGCGGCGCCAGCAGAAAAACGCCCTTGTTGGCGCCGGACGGGATCACCGGTTCCTTGAACACGAACTTCAGCAGGTCGGCGAAAGCCTGCAGCGTGCCCCATGGGCCGACGACGTTCGGGCCACGGCGCAACTGCACCGCCGCCCAGATCTTGCGGTCCGCGTACAGGATGTAGGCGACGAAGATCAACAACACGACGATCAGCACGACCGACTTCAACAGGATGATCAGCGCCGGCAGCACGTAGAAGGAGAAGAAGGTGTCCATGCTTATTCCGCCGCCTGCCTGAAGCCGTTTTTCGCCAGCGCCGAGCATTCCGCCATCACGGCGGAAGCCCGCGCGATCGGGTTGGTCAGGTAGAAATCCTTGACCGGCGAGGTGAAGGCGCCCTTGTTCAGCCGCCCGCCGAGCTTCGCCACGTTGGCGATATCGTCAGCATTGCCGGCCGCGACCTGGTCGATGCGGGCGAGATGCGGGTATTCCGAGTAGAGCTTTGCGCGAAGCTGCGGCAGCGAATCGAACGGCAGTTTCTTATCAAGCACATCCGACAGCGCCCGCAGGATCGCCCAGTCCTCGCGCGCATCGCCCGGCGCAAAGCCGGCGCGGTTGGTCTGCTGCACGCGGCCCTCGGTGTTGACGTAGGTGCCCGACTTTTCAGTGTAAGCGGCAGCCGGCAGGATGACGTTGGCGCGGTGCGCGCCCTGATCACCATGCGTGCCGATATAGACGACGAAGGCGCCGCCGGTCTTGGCCATGTCGATCTCGTCGGCGCCGAGCAGGAACAGCACGTCCGTATCGCCCAGCATGCCGGCGACGTCCTTGCCGCCCTCGCCCGGCACGAAGCCGACATCGAGACCGCCGACACGCCCCGCCGCAGTGTGCAGCACGGCAAAGCCGTTCCAGTCGGCCCTCTCGGCGTTGACGGCCAGGCTAAGCTTCGCCGCCTGGCCAAGCACGGCCGCGCCATCGGCCCGTGCCAGTGCGCCCTGGCCGACGATGATAAGCGGATGCGTCGCTTTCTTCAGCACCTCGAAGAACTTGCCGTTGCCGTCGGCCAGATCCTTCAGCGATTCCGGTCCGGCGCCGAGCTGCTCATAGTCGTAGCGCGTGTCGCCGACATCGCCGATCACACCGACCGGCAGGTTGCCGACCCGCCAGCGCTTGCGGATGCGGGCGTTGAGCAAGGACGCCTCGAAGCGCGGATTGGCGCCGATGATCAGCACCGCATCGGCCTGCTCGATGCCCTCGATGGTCGGGTTGAAGATATAGCTTGCCCGGCCGAGCGACGGATCGAGCGCGGCACCATCCTGACGGCAGTCGGTGTTCTTCGAGCCGAGCGAGGCCATCAGCAGCTTCAGCGCATAGATTTCCTCGACGGCGGCGAGATCGCCTGCAATGGCGCCGATCTTGTCCGGCGCTGCGTTCGACACCGCGTTCTTGATCGCGGAGAAAGCCTCGGCCCAGCTTGCCGGGGCCAGCTTGCCGTCCTTGCGTACGTATGGCCGGTCGAGGCGCTGGGTGCGCAAGCCGTCCCAGATGAAGCGGGTCTTGTCGGAAATCCACTCCTCGTTCACCGCCTCGTTGGTGCGCGGCAGGATGCGCATCACCTCGCGGCCTCTCGAATCGACGCGGATCGCCGAACCGACGGCATCCATCACGTCGATGGATTCGGTCTTGGTCAGCTCCCACGGCCGCGCCTGGAAGGCGTAGGGTTTGGAGGTCAGCGCACCGACCGGGCAAAGGTCGATGACGTTGCCTTGCAGTTCCGAGGTCATCGCGCTTTCGAGATAGGTGGTGATCTCGGCGTCCTCGCCGCGGCCGATCAGGCCGAGCTCGGAAATGCCGGCAATTTCGGTGGTGAAGCGGACGCAGCGCGTGCAATGGATGCAGCGGTTCATGATCGTCTTGACCAGCGGCCCAATATATTTGTCTTCGACCGCCCGCTTGTTCTCGTGATAGCGCGAGGAATCGACGCCGAACGCCATCGCCTGGTCCTGCAGGTCGCATTCGCCACCCTGGTCGCAGATCGGGCAATCGAGCGGATGGTTGATCAGCAGGAATTCCATCACGCCTTCCCTGGCCTTCTTGACCATCGGCGTGTTGGTGAAGATTTCCGGCGTTTCGCCATTCGGGCCGGGACGCAGATCGCGCACGCCCATGGCACAGGACGCCTGCGGCTTGGGCGGCCCGCCCTTCACCTCGATCAGGCACATGCGGCAATTGCCGGCGATCGACAGCCGCTCATGGAAGCAGAAGCGCGGCACTTCCGCGCCGGCGTCCTCGGCCGCCTGCAGCAGCGTGTAGTGGTCGGGTACAGTAATCTCTTTCCCGTCGACCTTGAGCTTTGCCATGTCGTCTCAAACCCCTGCGGACGTTCCGCAATCTTTCTTTCCGGGCCACAGCCGAAGCCGCGCCACGTATTCAATTCAATGTTTGGCCTCGGCCAACGCCGCCGCCTGACCAAGCCAGTCGTCGCGGTTGATGCGGCCGTTGAACGACAGATAATCGTCGACCCAGGCGATCTCTTCCGGCGTCCATGCCGCGATCTGGCCATACGTCCAGATGCCCAAGCCGTTCAGCACCTTTTCCAGCTTCGGCCCGATGCCGGATATCGCCTTGAGATCGGCCGGATTTGCCGGCCTTTCCATGGCTTTGGGCTGCTTGAAATCCTCCGGCATCAACCTGGTCGGCTCGGCAGCCGTATCCACCACGCTCCGTGCATCATCCATGCTGTTTGCCGCTATGTCATTCACGTCCCTGGCGAAGGACTGCGCCTCGGCAATCAAGGTTTTCGTCGCCGCGCGCGCCTTGGTCGAGGAACTCGTTCCTGTCTCGGAAAAGCGTTCGACCCTGGCCTCGAAATCGTCGACGATCGGCTGAAAGAGGCGCTGCGAGGCCTCGGCGGCGCCCGAGAGCGCGCCCATCCAAACGCCGAAGGCATGATTGGCAAGCCCGATGCCGAGCGCCGACATCGCTGCCGCACCCGCGACAGGGTGCGCCAGGAGATTGACGGCGTTCGCCATCTCCTTCGGCATCATCCTGGTCAGGTCCTGGTTCATCTTCTCGAACGGGTCCAAATCTGGCATCAAATGATCGGGTCTCGAATGCAGCGACATTGGTGGTCTCCTAGTCGTTTCTTCCGTTGCCCCGAGCCTGCTTCCTCAAATCGGGCGTTTGCCCGTATTCCAAATCGGGCTTTTGCCCGTATTCCAAATCGGGCGTTTGCCCGCTTCGAATTCTTGTCTATTCCGCCGCCACCATCACCGGCTCTGCCCGGTGCGCATTGCGCGAAAACTCGTCGATACGCCGCTCCACCTCGCCGCGGAAATGCCGCATCAGGCCCTGGATCGGCCATGCCGCCGCATCGCCCAGCGCGCAGATCGTGTGGCCCTCGACCTGCTTGGTCACGTCGAGCAGCATGTCGATCTCACGCTTTTGCGCCTCGCCGCGCACCAGCCGTTCCATTACCCGCCACATCCAGCCGGTGCCTTCGCGGCACGGTGTGCACTGGCCGCAGCTCTCGTGCTTGTAGAAGTAGGAAAGCCGCGCGATCGCCTTCACGATATCGGTCGATTTGTCCATGACGATGACAGCTGCCGTGCCGAGACCCGATTTCAGGTCGCGCAGCGCATCGAAATCCATCGGCGCGTCGATGATCTGTTCGGCCGGCACCAGCGGCACCGAAGCGCCGCCTGGAATGACCGCCAGCAGATTGTCCCAGCCGCCGCGAATGCCGCCGCAATGCGTCTCGATCAGCTCGCGGAACGGAATCGACATCGCCTCTTCGACGGTGCACGGGTTGTTGACGTGGCCGGAGATGCAGAACAGCTTGGTGCCGACATTGTTGGGCCGCCCGAAGGACGAGAACCAGGCAGCGCCACGACGCAGGATGGTCGGCGCCACTGCGATGGATTCGACATTGTTGACCGTCGTCGGGCAGCCGTAGAGGCCGACATTGGCCGGGAATGGCGGTTTCAGCCGTGGCTGGCCCTTCTTGCCTTCGAGGCTTTCGAGCAGCGCCGTCTCCTCGCCGCAGATATAGGCGCCGGCGCCATGATGCATGTAGATGTCGAAATCGTAGCCGGAAATGTTGTTCTTGCCGATCAGCTTGGCCTCATAGGCCTCGTCGATGGCGCGCTGCAGCGCCTCGCGCTCGCGGATGAACTCGCCGCGCACGTAGATGTAGGCGGCAACCGCGCCCATGGCGAAGCCGGCAATCAGGCAGCCCTCGACCAGCGTGTGCGGGTCGTGGCGCAATATATCGCGGTCCTTGCAGGTGCCGGGTTCGGATTCGTCGGCATTGACGACGAGATAGCTCGGCCGGCCGTCGCTCTGCTTGGGCATGAACGACCATTTCAGCCCGGTCGGAAAGCCGGCGCCGCCGCGCCCGCGCAGGCCCGAGGCCTTCATCTCGTTGACGATCCAATCGCGCCCCTTGGCGATGATGCCGGGCGTGCCGTCCCAGGCGCCGCGCGCCATCGCGCCGGCCAGCGACTTGTCGAAAAGGCCGTAGATGTTGTTGAAGATGCGGTCTCTGTCCTGAAGCATTGTTCGTTCCTCAGACCGGCTTCTTGCCGAAGACGCGGATATATTCGGCGACCCCGCCCTTGGCGAGCGCCTTGGCCTGCTTGACCCAGTCTTCGCGGTCGATGCGGCCGTGGAAGCTGAGATAGCCGTCGACCCACTCGCGCTCGGCCTTCTTCCAGGACGCGACTTGCGCATAAGTGAAGATGCCAAGCGAATGCAGGATGCCTTCGATCTTCGGGCCGACGCCTGAGATCAGCTTGAGATCGTCGACCAGTGCCGGCCTTGCGATGCCGGCCGGGCGATTCTTGTCCTCAAGTGAAGGTTTGGCATTGGTCGTCTTGGCGCCGTTTTTTTTGCCGGCAGCGCCGAACGGCGCCTCCTTCAACTCCGGCGCCTTGAAAGCAGCCGCTGGCTCAGCCTTGCTCTTGGGGCCGCTACGCTGTTTCGAAACCTTTTCGACCTCCGGCGCGGCCTTGTTGGCGTTGGCAGCCGAATGCCGCGGTGCGGCGACGCTTGCCGCCTTTTCGGTCTCTGGTGCGACCTTTGTGGCCGAAGGCGACTCCAGCGCCGGGCTGGTTTCGGGCGCATCGGTCTTCGGCTTGCTGGCTTTCGACGGCGCAACGGGGGCAGCCGATGCCGGCGCGACCGGGGCTGCCGGCGCGGCGGCGACAGTCGACGCTGCACCTTGCGCGGCCTTGGCTGCCGCCTTGGCTTCCTTGTCGCGGGTCGTCTTGAGGATTGCCTTTTCGCTCTTCAGCGTCGTCAGGCCAGTAAGCGGCTCGGAGGTGATGCGGCCGTTCTGGGGCCCCGGCGTCACCGAGGCGCCCTTGCCGGCATCATAGAGGTCGATGATCTCGGCAAGCCGCTCCGGCGTCAGGTCCTCGAACGTGTCCTTGAAAATCATCACCATCGGCGCGTTGACGCAAGCGCCAAGGCATTCGACCTCTTCCCAGGACAGCGTGCCCTCGTCGTTGGTGTGGAACTGGTCGTGGTGGATCTTGGACCGGCACACGTCCATCAGCGCTTCCGAGCCGCGCAGCATGCAGGGCGTGGTGCCGCAGACCTGGATATGCGCGCGGGTGCCGACCGGATTGAGCTGGTATTGCGTGTAGAAGGTCGCGACTTCGAGCCCTCTGATATAAGGCATATCGAGCATATCGGAGATCGTCTCGATCGCCGCCTTGGTCACCCAGCCCTCCTGCTCCTGCGCCAGCATCAGCAACGGGATGATCGCGGATTGCTCGCGGCCCTTCGGATACTTCTTGATCCATTGCTTCGCCGCCGCCGCATTCGCCCGGTTGAAGGCGAAGGAGACTGGCTGGAGGCGGGCTTCTGCGAGACGGCGGACTGACATTTAGCGATCGACCTCACCAAACACGATGTCGAGGGAGCCAAGCACGGCGGTGACGTCGGCCAGCATGTGGCCGCGGCAGAGGAAATCCATGGCCTGGAGATGGGCGAAGCCTGGCGCGCGCAGCTTGCAGCGGTAGGGCTTGTTGGTGCCGTCGGACACGAGATAGACGCCGAACTCGCCTTTCGGCGCTTCGACCGCCGCATAGACCTCGCCCGCCGGCACACGGTAGCCCTCGGTGTAGAGCTTGAAGTGGTGGATCAGCGCTTCCATCGAGCGCTTCATCGCCGCGCGCTTCGGCGGCACCACCTTGCCGTCGAGATTCGACACTGGCCCCGTGCCTTCCTTGCCGAGCAGCAGGTCGACGCACTGGCGCATGATTTTCGCCGACTGGCGCATCTCTTCCATGCGCACGAGATAGCGGTCGTAGCAATCGCCGTTCTTGCCGATCGGAATGTCGAAATCCATCTCGGCATAGCATTCATAGGGCTGCGACTTGCGCAGATCCCAGGCGACGCCGGATCCGCGCACCATGACGCCCGAAAAACCCCAGGCCCAGGCATCGGCCAGCGAGACGATGCCGATGTCGACATTGCGCTGCTTGAAGATGCGGTTGCCGGTCAGCAGTGCGTCGAGATCGTCGAGCGATTTCAGGAACGGATCGATCCAGTTGCCGATATCCTCGACCAGCCTCTCGGGCAGGTCCTGGTGGACGCCGCCGGGCCGGAAATAGGCCGCATGCATGCGCGAGCCGCTGGCCCGCTCATAGAACACCATGAGTTTTTCGCGCTCAACGAAGCCCCACAGCGGCGGCGTCAGCGCGCCGACATCCATCGCCTGCGTCGTCACATTGAGGATGTGCGACATGATGCGGCCGATCTCGCAATAGAGCACGCGGATCAGCTGGCCGCGCTTCGGCACCTCGATGCCGAGCAGCCGCTCTGCGGCAAGCGCAAAGGCATGCTCCTGGTTCATCGGCGCGCAATAGTCGAGCCGGTCGAGATAAGGCACCGCCTGCAGATAGGTTTTGGCTTCGATCAGCTTCTCAGTGCCGCGATGCAACAGTCCGATATGCGGATCGACGCGATCGACGACTTCGCCATCGAGCTCCAGCACGAGGCGCAAAACGCCATGCGCCGCAGGATGTTGCGGGCCGAAATTGATGTTGAAATTGCGGACGGAAGTCTCAGCCACGGCTTATGCGTCTCCAGGCCATTTCTTGAACGCCACAACCCACAAAAGAACGAGATTCAGAAGCGGGACAACCATCAAGATGCTCAATGCGGAGGGCCAACCGGCTCTCGGAAAGATCCGCCAGTACGGCACGATCAAAGACGCAAAAATGATCATGATAATCAGCCAATGAAAAACGGAGAAGCTGCCCATCAACACGCCCTCATTGTTTTGCCTTCTCGTCGCCTGGCAGGACGTAATCCGTCCCTTCCCATGGCGAGAGAAAATCGAAATTGCGGAATTCCTGCTTCAATTCCACCGGCTCGTAGATGACCCGCTTGGCTTCGTCGTCATAACGCACCTCGACAAAGCCGGTCAGTGGGAAATCCTTGCGCAGCGGATGGCCCTCGAAGCCGTAATCGGTCAGAATCCGCCTGAGATCGGGATGGCCCGAGAACAGCACGCCATAGAGATCGTAGGTTTCGCGCTCGAACCAGTCGGCGCCGGGATAAACGCCGGTGATCGACGGCACCACGGTCTCCTCGTCGGCCTGGACCTTGATGCGGATGCGAATATTCTGCTTCGGCGACAGCAAATGATAGACGACGTCGAAGCGCTTGGCCCGCGACGGGTAATCGGCGCCGCACACGTCGATGATCGAGATGAACTGGCAGTTTTTATCGTCGCGCAGGAAGGTTACCACCTCGATCAGATCGTGCGGCTCGAGCGAGATGGTGAGTTCGCCATAGGCAAACACCGCATCGCTTATCCGGCCGCTCAGCTTCTCGCCGAGATAGGTCGAGAGTTCATTCAACGACAGGCTCATCATCCCGCTCACCGCTCGATCGTGCCGGTGCGGCGGATCTTCTTTTGTAACAGAAGGATGCCGTAAAGCAGCGCTTCGGCGCTCGGCGGACAGCCGGGCACATAGATGTCGACCGGCACGACGCGATCGCAGCCGCGCACCACCGAATAGGAATAGTGGTAGTAGCCGCCGCCATTGGCGCAGGAGCCCATCGAGATGACGTAGCGCGGCTCCGGCATCTGGTCGTAGACCTTGCGCAGCGCCGGCGCCATCTTGTTGGTCAGCGTGCCGGCGACGATCATGATGTCGGACTGGCGCGGCGACGCGCGCGGTGCGACGCCGAAGCGCTCGCTGTCATAGCGCGGCATCGAGGTATGGATCATCTCGACCGCGCAGCAGGCGAGGCCAAACGTCATGAACATCAGCGAGCCGCTGCGCGCCCAGGTGATCAGCGCCTCGGTCGAGGTGACGAGAAAGCCCTTGTCGGCCAACTCGTTGTTGATCTCGAGAAAGA
The DNA here is from genome assembly GCF_040319125.1 of Mesorhizobium sp. M0938. Lineage (NCBI taxonomy): Bacteria > Pseudomonadati > Pseudomonadota > Alphaproteobacteria > Hyphomicrobiales > Phyllobacteriaceae > Mesorhizobium > Mesorhizobium sp. M0938. Next base: position 322,064 of record NZ_JAMYNS010000006.1, read on the forward strand.
AAGGGTCATTCGCCCCCACCGGCTTTCCGGTGCTGGGGTCGAGAATGCCCTTTGGCTTCGGCGCGACGAGCGTGCCGGAATTGTCGCTCAATCCCATTCCAGCGCTCCTTTCTTCCATTCATAGGCAAAGCCGATGGTCAGCACCGCCAGAAACACCATCATCGACCAGAAACCGAGCATGCCGATCTGGCTGAAAGACACGGCCCACGGAAACAGAAAGGCCACTTCCAGATCGAAGATGATGAACAGGATCGACACCAGGTAGAAGCGAATGTCGAACTTCATGCGGGCGTCGTCGAACGAGTTGAAACCGCACTCATAGGCGGAAAGCTTTTCCGGATCTGGGTTGCGGTAGGCCACCAGGAAGGGTGCGGCAAGCAGCGCCAGGCCGACAACCAGCGCCACGCCGATGAACAGGACGATGGGCAGGTACGAACTCAACAATGCGTTCATGCTGCAGCTTTCCGTTGGCGGCCAATCCACTCTGATTACAGCACCGGACCCACTTGCGGAAGCGTGACAGTTTAACCACTGAACCGTTTTAGGGGGCTCTATGCTGCAACGCGGCGAGGGTTAGCGCAGGGCTTTCGGCGAAGCAAGTCAAACCTTGTTCAAAACACGGTGCTGGACGGCATATCCGGATAAACTGGTCCGATCCGCTCCGGTTTGATTTCCTTCACTTTTTACTCCACTTTTCTCTCCTGACATATATCCCGCCAAAACCCTGCTAGCATGGCGCGGAATCATTGATCGCTCCTCGTTCGAAACACCCTCAGGGCCTCGCCTGCATGAAGGAAAAAATATCGCTCGCCGCAGCCCGGCGCATCGCGCTCGCCGCCCAGGGTTTCACCGACCCCCGGCCGAACGGCACGCCGGATCGCCGCCATCTGACCCGGGTGCTTGCCCGCACCGGCCTGTTGCAGATCGATTCCGTCAGCGCGGTGGTGCGCGCTCACTACATGCCGCTCTATTCCAGGCTTGGCCCCTACCCGCTGGCGCTGCTCGACAACGCCGCCGTGACGCGCAAGCGCACGGTCTTCGAATATTGGGCGCATGAAGCCTCCTTTCTGCCGGTCGAAACCTATCCGCTGATGCGCTGGCGCATGCAGCGGGCCGAGCGTGGCGAGGAAATGTACAATGGGCTGGCCAAGTGGGGCCGCGAACGCGCCGCCTATATTGAAGACATTTATCGCGAGGTCGTCGAACGCGGCCCGATCGCCGCATCCGCCCTCGAGGGTCAGAAAGGCTCGGGCGGCTGGTGGGGCTGGAGCGATGCCAAGCACGCTTTCGAATGGCTGTTCTGGGCCGGTCGCATCACCACGGCGTCGCGTCGTGGCTTCGAGCGGCTTTACGATCTGCCCGAACGGGTGCTGCCGCCGGCCGTGCTCGACCTGCCGGTGCCCTCTCCTGAGGATGCACATCGCGAATTGCTGCGCATTTCCGCCCGCGCCCACGGCGTCGCGACAGCGGGCGACCTGCGCGACTATTTCCGCCTCTCTCCCGCTGACATCAAGGGCCGGATCGAGGAACTGGTCGAGGTGGGCGACCTTTTGCCGGTGCGCGTCGAAGGCTGGGACAAGCCTGCCTATCTTCACAAGGACGCCCGTTTTCCGCGCAAGATCCAGGCGCGCGCGTTGCTCGCTCCGTTTGATCCCGTTGTCTTCGAGCGCACCCGAACGGAAAGGCTGTTCGACTTCCGCTATCGCATCGAAATCTACACCCCCGCCGAAAAGCGCCAATACGGCTATTATGTCCTGCCGTTCCTGCTTGGCGACAGGATAGTGGCGCGCGTCGACCTCAAGGCTGACCGCCCCGCCGGCGTGCTGCGTATCCATGCCGCCTATGCCGAGCCTGCCGCGCCGGCCGAAACAGCGGCCGCGCTGGTCGAGGAATTGAAGCAGATGCAGGGCTGGCTCGGCCTGGAACGGATTGAAGTCACGCCCGCAGGCGATCTGGGTCCGGCGTTGGCCGACATCATCGCGTCGTAGACACGCGTTGACACGACTGCCTGCACAAGCCTAAATCCGGTTCAGACGGTCTCCTCTCGGCAAAGGGAGGAGCCAAGAGGGAATGCGGTGCGAAATCTCGATTTCAAATCCGCGGCTGTCCCCGCAACTGTAAGCGACGAGCCAAGGCCGAAAACCACTGGGACGGTCCCGGGAAGGCGGCACCAAGGCGATGACCCGCGAGCCAGGAGACCTGCCGTCTAGGACATAAGAATCCGATCGCCTGGCGGGTTTTCCGGGCAAGGAGCCTGATTTGGAACGCGACAGCAGTTTTCCGGCTGAGACAGCGGACGTTTTGTCCGGCGATAGTGATGCCTTGGCCGGCGTCACCGTGATCGTCTGCGCCTCCTGCCGCGACGAGACCGGCTCCGACGGCCATCCCCGCGCCGGCGAATTGTTGGCCGAAGACACGCGCCGCGCTGCATCAGGCGAAAATATCCGTATCCGCACCGTCGAATGCCTCGGCAACTGCAAACGTCGGCTGAGCGCCGCGATCCTGCGCGACGGCTGCTGGAGCTATGTCTTCGGCGATCTGACCGCGACCAGCGGCGCCGATCTCGTCGCCGGCGCAAAGCTCTTCGCCACATCGACCGATGGCCTCATTCCGTGGCGCGGCCGCCCCGATTGCCTGAAGCGCGGCCTCGTCGCCCGCATCCCTCCCCTCGACCTTCTGAAGGATCCGATATGACCACTTCCGTCTCCCGCGTGCCCTGCACCGTCGTCACCGGCTTCCTCGGCGCCGGCAAGACGACGCTGATCCGCCATCTGCTCGAAAACGCCGGCGGCAAGCGGCTGGCCATCATCGTCAACGAGTTCGGCGACATCGGCATCGACGGCGAGATCCTGAAAGGCTGCGGCATCGACACCTGCCCCGAGGAAAACATCGTCGAGCTGGCAAACGGCTGCATCTGCTGCACCGTCGCAGACGACTTTGTCCCGGCGCTGGACCAGATCCTGTCTTTGACGCCGAAGGTCGACCATATCCTGATCGAAACCTCCGGGCTCGCTCTGCCCAAGCCGCTGGTCCAGGCCTTCCAGTGGCCGACGGTGAAGAGCCGGGTGACGGTCGATGGCGTCATCGCCGTGGTCGATGGACCGGCGCTGGCCGAAGGCCGCGTCGCCAACGACATGGATGCCCTGCAGGCACAGCGCGTGAAGGACCAGACGCTCGACCACGACGATCCGGTCGAGGAAGTGTTCGAGGACCAGCTCGCCTGCGCCGACCTGATCATATTGTCGAAGAGCGACCTGATGGACGCCGCTGGCTCGGCCCGTGCCAAGGCCATCATCGGCGAGCACGCCGCGCGCGCCGTCAAGATCGTGCCGACCTCGCAAGGGAAGGTCGATCCGTCTGTGCTGCTCGGCCTAGGCCTTGCCGTCGAGGACGACATCGAGAACCGCAAGACCCACCACGACGACGAGCTCGACCATGAGCATGACGACTTCGATTCCTTCGTCATCGACATTCCGTCGATCGCCAATCCCGATGAACTGGCTTTGCGCGTCGCCACGGCGGCGGAGGAACAAAACGTGCTGCGCGTCAAAGGTTTCGTCGAGGTCGGCGGCAAGCCGATGCGGCTCCTGCTGCAGGCCGTCGGTCCGCGCGTCAATCATTATTACGACCGCGCCTGGACCGCTGAAGACGACCGCCGCTCGCGCCTCGTCGTCATCGGCCTGAAAGGGCTGAACCGCCCGGCAATCGAGCGTATCCTCGCCGGCTGACCCCAGGCACGAGCCGCGATGCACATCCTCACCACAACATCCGCCTCGCTCGATGATCTCGCCGAGCCTGTCGATCTCAGGCAGACGCCTGCGGATGTCGTGGCGCTGTCCTTCACCGACAGCGATCTGGCCGGCCTGGCGGCGGCATGGAAGGCGGATGCGGCACGCCTGCCGTCGATGCGGCTGGCGGCTCTACGCGACCTGCGCCATCCCATGTCCGTCGACCTCTGGATCGACAGTGTCGCCCGGCACGCCAAGGTTATTTTGGTTCGTATCCTCGGCGGTTACGACTGGTGGCGCTATGGTTGCGACCAGCTTGCCGTTGTCGCACGAGATCGCGGTATCAAGCTGGCGCTCCTACCGGGCGAAAGTCACGACGAGGATTTGCGGCTGATCGAAGGCTCGACGCTGCCCCGCGAGGAGTTGGACGGCCTGCTCGGCTATTTTCGCGAGGGCGGCCCGGAGAATATGACGGCGCTGATGCGAAGACTGGCAAGTCTTGCCGGATCGGGTGTAGCGGTCGCTGAACCTGTCAGCGTGCCAAAAGCCGGCTACTATCAACCGGGACTGCGCGGCGTCCCCCTCCCCCTCGAGGGGAGGGTCCGGCCGCAGGCCGGGGGCGGGGTCGCCTCTGACGCGCGCCAACAGAAAAAAACGTCGAGCACTGCCGCAACGACCCCACCCGGCCCTGCGGGCCACCCTCCCCTCGAGGGGGAGGGAGACGCCGCGCCCATCATCCCGATCCTCTTCTACCGTTCGATGCTTCTTGCCGCAGATGCCGCGCCCATCGATGCATTGTTCGAGGCGCTCGGACAGCGCGGCATGGTCCCCGTCCCCATCTTCGTCTCCAGCTTGAAGGACCCGGCCTCGCTCGCCTTTGTCGAAACCGCGCTGTCAACGCTGAAGCCTGCCGCGATCATCACCGCCACGGCCTTCGCCTCCGGTGCCGAGCCCGGCGTCGAAACCCTCTTCGACCGCGCCGGCGTGCCGGTGTTCCAGGTCATCGTCGCGACAACCCGTCGTGACATCTGGCAGAATAATCAGCGCGGCCTCGCGCCTGCCGACCTTGCCATGCACGTCGTCCTGCCCGAGCTCGACGGCCGCATCCTTGCCGGCGCGATCTCCTTCAAGGGCGAGGTCGAAACCGATCCCGCTTTGGCCTTCCGCGCTTTCGCCAACCGGCGGGAGCCGGACCGCGTCGCGCAAGTGGCGAACCGTATCGAAGTCTTCATCCGCCTGCAGCGGACGCCGCGCGGACAGCGCAAGCTCGCCATCCTGATCCCCGACTATCCAAGCGCCCCCGGCCGCACCGGCTATGCCGTCGGCCTCGACGTGCCGTCGAGCGTGCTGGCGATGCTGCACGATCTGAGCGAACAGGGCTATGCCGTTGAAGGGATTCCGCAAACGCCGCGTGCATTGCTGGGCAGGCTGGAGCGCGGTGACGAGGGGATGAGGTTGGAGGACTATCTCGACTTCTTGGCGGGATTGCCTGCAGAAGCACGAAAGACCGTAGAGGCAGCTTGGGGTCAACCGGCAACCGATCCGGTAACGGCCGAATCTCAACGTCAACCCTCTACGTTGCCCCCCTCTGTCCTGCCGGACATCTCCCCCACTTGGGGGGAGATTGCCCCTTCGCCGACAGTCTCGCCCACGACGAACGTTGCAGAAAGAGACGGGACAGCAAAACTGCCGATCTCCCCCCAAGTGGGGGAGATGTCCGGCAGGACAGAGGGGGGCGCGACAGAACGCCAACCTTCGAGTCCAGCAAACAACAGGCATTTCCCCTTCCGCGCCGCCACCTTCGGCAACATCACCGTAGCCCTCGCCCCTGACCGCGGGCGCTCGGCCGATCGCCGCGCCGACTACCATGACCCGACATTACCGCCGCGGCATGCGCTGATCGCCTTCGGTCTCTGGCTGCGAAAGTCGCTCGGCGTCCATGCCCTCATCCATGTCGGCGCTCATGGCACGCTGGAATGGCTGCCCGGAAAAACCGTTGCACTCAGCGAAACCTGTTTTCCCGAGATCGTCACCGGTCCGTTGCCCGTCATCTATCCCTTCATCGTCTCCAACCCCGGCGAGGCCGCACAGGCCAAGCGGCGCATCGCCGCCATCACCCTCGGCCATTTACCGCCGCCGCTGACCGGCGCCGGGCTTGACGAGAACCAGCAGCAGCTTGAACGGCTGGTCGACGAATATGCCCAGGCCGACGGGCTCGACCGCCGCCGCCGCGACCGCCTGGCGAAGCTGATCGTCGAAACCGCGCAGAAGACCGGTCTCGCTTCCGAAGCTGGCGTTGCCAAAACCGACGCGCCCGACGAAGCGCTGCGCCGCATCGACGCCTGGCTCTGCGACCTCAAGGACTTCGCCATCAAGGACGGCCTGCACATCTACGGCCGGTCGCCGGAAGGCGAGGCCGATCCGTTGCGCAAACAAAGTGCCGCAGCCGAGAAGGCAGCGCTCCTTGCGGCCCTCGACGGCTGCCATGTCGCCGCCGGACCTGCCGGTGCGCCGGCGCGGGGCCGGCGCGATGTGCTGCCGACCGGCCGCAATCTATTCACATCAGATCCGCGCACCATGCCGACGCCGACCGCCTTTGATCTCGGCAAGGCCGCGGCTGAAGAGGTGGTCCGCAGCTACATGCAATCGCATGGCGACTGGCCGCGCTCGCTGGTCATCGACCTCTGGGGCTCGGCCTCGCTGCGCACCGGCGGCGAGGAGATCGCGCAAGGCCTGGCGCTGATGGGTTGCCGGCCGCAATGGGATTCCGCCACCGGCCGCGTCACCGGCATCGAAGTGCTGCCGCCGGCCGCCCTTGGCCGCCCGCGGGTCGACGTCACCTGGCGCATATCAGGCCTGTTCCGCGACATGTTCCCGACCCAGATCGCCCTGATCGATGCCGCCGCCAACGCCGTCGCAGCCCGTGACGAGGACGCTTCGGAAAACCCGCTCGCGGCAAGGACCCGCGCGGACGGGAAGATCAGCCCGCGCATTTTCGGCACCTCGCCTGGCACCTACGGCGCCGGCGTCGAGGATTTATTGTCGAGCGGCGACTGGGGCGCGCGCGAGGAGATCGGCCGCGCCTATCTCGATGCCACCTCGCACGCCTATGGCGGCGCCGAGGGCGAAGGTGTCTCAGTGCCCGGCGCCTTCGAGGATCGTATCGCTGAGGCCGACCTTCTCGTCCACACCGGCGACGACCCCGGCCGCGACATCCTCGAAGGCTCCGCCGACGTCGCCTTCATCGGCGGCTTTTCAGCGGCGCTTGCGGCACTCGGCAAGAACGCCGACGTCATCGTGCTCGACACCACGGACCCGCAAAAGCCAAAGCCGCGCTCGGTTGGCGAGGCAGTGTCGCGGGTAGTCCGCGCCCGCGCGGTCAACCCGCGCTTCATATCAGGCCAGATGCGGCACGGACCGCGCGGTGCCTCGGAGTTCGCCGAGACGGTCGACCGTCTCGTCGGTTTCGCCGAGACCACCCACGCCATACCGGGCGCGCTGATCGAGGCCGTGCACGATGCCTATCTAGGCGACCCCGTGGTTCGCGCCTTCATCCTGCGCGAGAACCCTTCCGCCGCGAAGGTCATCGCCGAGCGCTTATTATCGGCACGGCGGCGCGGTCTCTGGCATCCGCTGCGCAATTCCATCGATGACGATCTCGCCGCTCTGATCGCCGAGGCCCAGGCGCTGGGGGTGGCGGCATGAACGCCTTCTCCCGACGTGGCGCCTGCCCTGCTTTGTCCGCGCCGATGCAGACCGGCGACGGCCTTTTGGTGCGACTCAACCCGGTCGCCGGAGGACTCTTGCCGAAATCCTTGATCGGGCTAGGTGAATCCGCCGTGCGCCATGGCAACGGCATCATGGAAGTGACCGCCCGCGGCAGCCTGCAGATCCGCGGCCTGACGCCGGCAAGCGCACGGCTGCTGGCAAGGGAGGTCGACGCACTCGGCATCGCCGTGCGCACCGGCGTACCAGTCGAGACCGGCCCGCTGGCGGGGCTGGATGCGGAAGAAGTTGCTGACCCGCGCCCGCTGGCGGAGCGGATTCGCAAAGCCATCGAGGATGCCGGGCTTACGCAACGCCTTGGCCCGAAGGTTTCGGTGATTGTCGATGGCGGTGGGCAGTTGGCTATGGACGCCGTGACGGCGGACGTCAGGCTGGCTGCGGTGCGGATGGACGCGGCAATTCAGTGGAAGATGTCCGTTGCCGGAGACGGACAACATGCGAAATCCCTCGTCATAGTCGAGGAGGATGCGGCGCGCGATATTGCAGTCGCGATGCTCAGGATGGTCGCCGAAAAAGGCCGCGAAGCCCATGCACGGGATTTGACGGAGAGACAACTGAGATCTCTCGCAAGTTGGCATTCCTTCGCGCCCCCCTCTGTCCTGCCGGACATCTCCCCCACTAGGGGGGAGATTGCGCCCTCGTCTCCGCTTTCGCCAATCGCCAAAGGTGCTGAGGGAGAGCCGCCGGTGAAGCTGCCAATCTCCCTCCCTGTGGGGGAGATGTCCGGCAGGACAGAGGGGGGCGCGAAGGAACGCCGACCTATTGGAACTTTCGCCCTGGCCTCTGCTGGCACCGCCCTCGGCATCGGCTTGCCCTTCGGCAGCATGCCGGCAGACAAGATCATCGATCTTGCGCAGAACGCCCTGGCCCTTGGCGCCGTCGAAATCCGGCTGGCGCCAAGCCGCGCCCTGCTTTTCATGGGCCTCTCCCCGACCGCCTGCCACTCACTCCAGCAAGCCGCCGCCACCCTCGGCTTCGTCACCAACCCCACCGATCCGCGCACCAGGATCGCCGCTTGCCCCGGGGCTCCCGCCTGCGCCTCCGGCCGGATCGCGACGCGCGATATCGCCGAGACTATCGCAGCGGAAGACGGTGACATCCTCGATTCCTCCTTCAAGCTTCACATTTCCGGCTGCGCCAAGGGCTGCGCGCATCCCGGGCCGGCGGCGCTGACACTGGTCGGCGGCGAAAACGGAGCCGGACTTGTCGTGGACGGGACGGCAAAGGCCCTTCCTGCCGGATACAGGCCGGGCTATGAGGCCGCGCGCGGCATCGGCCGTATTGCAGCAGCGGTCAGCCGCGCACGACTTCGCGGCGAGACCACCGCCGCCTGCCTGGCAAGGCTTGGCGCGGCCGGTGTCACCGAACTCTACCGACAGGAATGAACATGACCGCCTACGACTATATCCATGACGGCACGGCGATCTATGAGCGCTCCTTCGCCATCATCCGCGCCGAGGCCGACCTGTCGCGGTTTTCCGATGCCGAGGCCGATGTCGCCATCCGCATGATCCATGCCTGCGGCCAGGTCGAGGCCGCGCAGCACTTTGTTTTTTCCGAGGGTTTTGTCACCGCAGCACGCACGGCTTTGGCGGGTGGCGCGCCGATCTTCTGCGACGCCGAGATGGTCTCGCGCGGCGTGACCCGCGCCCGGCTGCCGGCCGGCAACGAGGTGATCTGCACGCTGCGCGATCCGCAAACCCCTGATATCGCCAAAAAGATCGGCAACACCCGCTCGGCCGCGGCCATCGACCTGTGGGGCGAGCGGATGGCCGGTTCGGTCGTCGCCATCGGCAATGCGCCGACAGCACTTTTCTACCTGCTGGAAAGGTTGCGCGACGGCGCGCCGAAGCCGGCTGTCATCATCGGCATGCCGGTCGGTTTCGTCGGCGCCGCCGAATCGAAGGACGCACTGGCCGAAAATTCCTATGGCGTGCCCTACGCCATCGTGCGCGGCAGGCTGGGCGGCAGCGCCATGACTGCCGCGGCACTCAACGCATTGGCGAGGCCGGGCCTGTGAACGCGATTGCAAAAGGCAGGCTTGTCGGCGTCGGCACCGGTCCCGGCGACCCCGAACTGCTGACGCTCAAGGCGGTGCGCGCGCTGGCCGAGGCCGACGTGGTTGCGCATTTCGCCAAGCGCGGCAACAACAGCAATGCGCGCGCCATCGTCGGCGCACATTTTCGTCCCGATTTGATAGAGTTGCCGCTGCTCTATCCCGTGACCACCGAAATCGACAAGGATCACAGCGACTACCGGTCGCAGATAACCGATTTCTACGAGGAGTCGGCCGAGAAGGTTGCCGAGCACCTCAGCGCCGGTAGGACGGTCGCGGTGCTTTCGGAAGGCGACCCGCTTTTCTACGGCTCCTACATGCATCTGCATGTCAGGCTGGCGCATCGCTTCCCGACCGAAGTCATTCCCGGCGTCACTGCCATGTCCGGCTGCTGGTCGGCGACCGGATCGCCGATCGTCCAGGGCGACGACGTGCTGACCGTGTTGCCGGGCACGATGAGCGAATTCGAGCTGACCCGCCGCCTCGCCGATACCGATGCCGCCGTCATCATGAAGGTCGGCCGCAACCTGACCAAGATCAGGCGCGCGCTGGAAGCGACCGGCAAGCTGGCGCGTGCTGTCTATGTCGAGCGCGGCACTATGCCGGGCGGCGTCTCGATGCGGCTGGCCGACAAGCAGGACGACAAGGCGCCCTACTTCGCCATCGTGCTGGTCGCCGGCTGGTCCGGCCGTCCCGAAGCATTGATGGAGGCCGGAGCATGAGCGGCCGCCTGACCGTCATCGGCCTCGGACCCGGCAATGCCGACCAGGTGACGCCGGAGGCAAACCGCGCCGTCGCCGAGGCAAAATTCTTCTACGGCTATAAACCGTATCTCGACCGGCTCGATCTCCGCTCCGACCAGACCCGCGTCGCCTCGGACAATCGAGAAGAGCTATCGCGCGCCAAGGACGCTCTGGCAAAGGCTGCGCAGGGCCACGATGTCGCCGTCGTCTCAGGCGGTGATCCCGGCGTCTTTGCGATGGCGGCGGCCGTCTGCGAGGCGATCGAGGCCGGCCCGGCCGAATGGCGCGCCGTCGACGTCGCGATGCTGCCCGGCATCACCGCAATGCTCGCGGTCGCTGCCCGCATCGGCGCACCGCTCGGCCATGATTTCTGCGCCATTTCGCTGTCCGACAATCTAAAGCCATGGGACCTGATCGAGCTACGGCTGCTGGCGGCGGCGGGCGCCGGTTTCGTCATCGCGCTCTACAACCCGATCAGCAAGGCGCGCCCCTGGCAGCTTGGCCGCGCCTTCGAATGCCTCACCGCGATCCTGCCCGGCACCACGCCTGTTATCTTCGGCCGCGCTGCCGGCCGTCCCGACGAGCGCATCGAGGTGTTTCTGCTGGCGGACGCCGATGCGGAAAAGGCCGATATGGCGACCTGCATCATCATCGGCTCGCCGGAAACCAGGATCATCAAGCGCGGTGAAAAACCGGCGCTGGTCTACACGCCGCGTTCGGCAGCGGGCCCAAGAAAATGACTGACCATCGCAGCAAGGGCTTCGACCGTTTCCGCCGACGGGACATCCGGCAGCGCCGGCCTGCGGATCATGACCACCTCGATGCCGAGCGCCCGCGCTGCGGCGATCTTGCCGTAGGTCGCCTCGCCTCCGCTGTTTTTGGACACGACGACATCGATGCCACTGCTTTCGAGAAGCGCGCGTTCGTCCGGCTCCCGGAACGGCCCACGCGCCAAGAGATAAGTCGCATCGGACACAGCAAGCCTTGGCTCGACCGCATCGACACTGCGGATGAGATAGTGATGCTGGGGTGCGGCCTCGAAAGCGGCCACCTCCTGCCGTCCGAGCGCCAGGAAAACGCGGCGTGGAGCCGATCCCAACGCCGTCACCGCGCCGGCAACACTGTCGACCAGCGTCCATCGGTCGCCTTCGACAGGCTCCCAGCCGGGGCGCCTCAGCGCAACGATCGGCACGCCGGTGTTGCCCGCCGCTTTCGCCGCGTTGGCGGAGATTTGCGCCGCATAGGGGTGCGTGGCGTCGATCAGCAGGTCAATTTGGGTCTCGCGGAGATACGCCGCCAGCCCATCGGCGCCGCCGAAACCACCCGTACGGGTAGGCACGTCCTGCGCGACAGGGTTTTCGGTGCGGCCGGCCAGCGACAGCGTGAGCGACACATCGGTGCGCGCGGCCAGCTTTCCCGCCAATTGCCGGGCTTCGGTTGTTCCGCCGAGGATCAGAATGCGGTGGGTCATCATGCCTGCTGAGGGTCCGCACGGCGCCAAGCTCAACTCAAGATGGCTCACAATCGTCGGCATCGGCGAGGACGGTGTAGCGGGTCTCGGCGACGAGGCCAAGCAGTTGATAGCCGCGGCTGAATTCGTCTTCGGCGGCACGCGTCACCTTGCCCTTGTCGCGTCACTCGCCAAAGGCGAAGCACGTGCGTGGCCGGCCCCTTTCGATCCCGAGATGCGCGACGTGCTGGCGCTTTCCGGCAGACGCGTCTGCGTACTGGCCTCGGGCGATCCGTTCTTCCACGGTGTCGGCGTCACCCTTGCTCGCAAGGTTCCTGCCCAAGAGACGCAGGTGATCCCCGCACCTTCGGCCTTGTCGCTGGCCGCCGCCCGCCTCGGCTGGGCGCTGCAGGATATCGAGACCATTTCGCTGCACGGCCGCTCGCTCGACCTGATCCGGCCACTGCTGCACCCCGGCAGCCGCGTCTTAGCGCTGACCTCGGACGGCGATGCACCGGCGGCGATTGCGGGGCTGCTGACCGAACTCGACTTCGGCGCCTCGCGGCTGACAACCCTGGAGGCAATGGGCGGCCCAAACGAAAGGCTGCGGTCGGCGCGAGCGGACGCCTTCGATCTCGAAAAGATCAACCCGCTCAACGTGCTGGCAATCGAGGTTGACTCAACTTCCGAAGGACGCATCCTGCCGCTGGCTTCAGGCCTTGCCGACCATTTGTTCGAGCATGACGGCCAGATCACCAAGCGCGAGATCCGCGCCATTACCCTGTCTGCCCTCGCCCCCAGGCGCGGCGAGTTGCTGTGGGATATCGGCGCCGGCTCGGGTTCGATAGGAATCGAATGGATGCTGGCCCATCCCTCGATGCGCGCCATTGCCGTCGAGGCCGACCCGACCCGCGCCGCCCGCATCCACCGCAACGCTTCACACTGTGGCGTGCCCGGCCTCGTCGTGATCGAAGGCTCGGCACCAAAGGCGCTTGCCAAGCTAGGCACGCCCGACGCCATCTTCATCGGTGGCGGCGGTAGCGATACCGGCGTGCTGGCCGCGGCCATCAAGGCGCTGCGCGTTGGCGGCCGCCTGGTTGCCAATGCGGTGACGCTGGAAATGGAGGCGCTGCTTCTCGCTCGTCACGCTGCGCTCGGTGGCGATCTCACCCGCATCGCCCTATCGCGCGTGTCACCGGTTGGTTCGATGCAAGCCTGGCGGCCAGCTATGCCGGTCACCCAATGGAGCTGGGTCAAGCCATGATGGTCGCAGGCATCGGCAGCCGCAAAGGCGTCAGCGCAAGGGATGTGCTTGCCGCGATAGAAACCGCGCTGGAAGCGCGTGGGCTGGCGATGACGGCGCTTTCGGCGCTCGCCACCGCTTCTCTGAAGCAGGGCGAGCAGGCAATCTTCTCTGCGGGCCGCGAACTCGCCCTGCCAGTGATCGTTGTCGAGGACGATGCACTCGAGGCCGCGGCGCCGCACGCAATCAGCCGCTCGAGCCTGTCACAGGAGCGTGCCGGCACACCGTCGGTTTCCGAAACCTCCGCGCTTGCCGCTGCCGGAAAAGGCGCGAAACTGCTTGGGCCGCGCACCGTGCTCGGCCCGGTCACCTGCGCCATCGCCATCAGCGGAGACACGGCATGACCGTCCACTTCATCGGCGCCGGACCGGGCGCAGCCGACCTCATCACCTTGCGCGGCAGCCGACTGCTGGCAAGCTGCCCGATCTGCCTCTATGCCGGCTCGATCGTCGCGCCCGAGCTATTGCAACACTGCGCACCTGGCACGAAATTGATCGATACCGCGCCGATGTCGCTCGACGAGATCGAAGCGGAATATGTGGCGGCTCACCAGGCCGGCCACGATGTCGCCCGCCTGCATTCCGGTGATCTCTCAGTGTGGAGCGCCGTCGCCGAGCAGATCCGCCGGCTGGAGAAGCACGGCATCCGTTATACACTGACACCGGGCGTGCCCTCCTTCGCCGCTGCCGCGGCAGCGCTGCGCCGCGAACTGACGATTCCCGAAGTCGCGCAGAGCCTGGTGCTGACCCGCATCTCTGGCCGCGCCTCGAAAATGCCGCCCGGCGAGACGCTGGCCGGCTTCGGCCGCACCGGCGCGACGCTGGCCATACACCTTGCCATCCACGCCATCGACCGTGTCGTCGCCGAGCTGACGCCATTCTATGGCGCCGACTGCCCGGTGGCGGTCGTCTTCCGCGCCTCCTGGCCGGACGAGCGCGTGCTGACCGGCACGCTGGCGACGATCGAGGCGCAATTGGCCGCCGATCCGATGGAACGCACGGCGATCATCTTCGTCGGCCGTTCGCTGGCAGCGGAAGGCTTTAGCGAGAGTTCACTTTACGACGCCCACTACCAGCGGCGTTTTCGCGGACGGGACGGATTGTGAACGACGGTACCGGAAACAGAAATGGAAACGCTTCAGTCGAACAGGCTTTGGCCCGGCTGAACTTCAAGCCGCGCCAGCTGGAGCCGGGTCATGTCTGGCTGGCCGGCGCCGGGCCCGGTGATCCCGGCTGCTTGACGCTGGAAGTGCTGGCGGCACTTGGGCAGTGCGATGCCCTCGTTTACGACGCGCTGGTGTCTCCCGATGTTGTGGCAGTGGCGGCCAGTGCCGAGCTGTTCTATGCCGGCAAGCGCGGCGGTCAGCCGTCGATGAAGCAGGACGACATCACCGCCTTGCTGGTCAGGCTGGCGCACGAAGGCCGGCGCGTCGTCAGGCTGAAAGGCGGCGACCCCTATATTTTCGGGCGCGGCGGCGAAGAGGCGCTGGCACTTGCCCGTGAAAACATTCCGTTCCGCGTTCTGTCCGGCCTGACTTCGGGCCTCAGCGCGCTTGCCGGCGCCGGCATCCCGGCCACCATGCGCGGCATCAACAAGGCGGTAATCCTGGCAACCGGCCACGCCGCCGGCACCGATGACGACCTCGACTGGGCGGCAATCGCCCGCACCGGCCAGCCGGTCGTCGTCTATATGGGCATGGCCAATCTGCCGCTGATATCAGGCGCACTGCTCGAGGGTGGACTGGCGCCGTCGACGCCGGCGGCGGTGATCGTCGCCGCTTCGACGCCGCAGGAGCGCATCGTCGTCGCCACGCTCGCCACCATCGCCGACGAGGCGGCCGCCGCCGGCTTGACCTCACCGGCGCTGATCGTCGTCGGCGGCATCGTCGCGATGCGTGCAGCATTGGCGGGCGAGCCATGACCCGCGCGATTATCATCGGCGCGCCGCGTTCGGGCTCGGGCAAGACCAGCGTCACCATCGGTATCCTGCGCGCGCTCGCCCGGCGCGGCCTGAAAGTGCGCGGCGCCAAATCCGGTCCCGACTATATCGATCCCGGCTTCCACACCGCCGCGACCGGACTTTCCGGCGTCAATCTCGACAGCTGGGCGATGCCGCCTGCGTTGCTCAACGCGCTGGCCGGTGCCGCTACTGAAGATGCCGATTTCGTTTTCCTGGAAAGCGCGATGGGCCTGTTCGACGGCATTCCCGCTGCTCCGGGTCGCACCGGCTCGGCCGCAGATCTTGCCCGGCTCTATGGCCTGCCGGTGCTGCTGGTGCTGGACGTTTCCGGGCAGTCGACCACGGCGGCGGCCGTTGCCAAGGGTTTTGCTACCTATGACCCCGACGTGCGCATGGCCGGCGTCGTGCTCAACCGGCTGGGCAGCGAGCGTCACCGGCGGCTTTGCAGCGATGCCATCGAGGCGATCGGCCTGCCTGTCGTCGGCGCCATATTGCGTGACCCCTCGCTCACTCTCCCCGAGCGCCATCTCGGCCTCGTTCAGGCCGGCGAATATGAGAATTTAATGGCGCATCTCGACCGACTGGCCGACATGGTCGAAAGGTCGCTCGACCTCGACGCCATCATGGCGCTGGCGGCGCCATTGACGCCTGCATCGGGCAGCTTCAGCGACGCACTGCCGCCGCCCGGCCAGCGCATCGCATTGGCCGAGGATGCCGTCTTCACTTTCCTCTATCCGCATGTCGGCGCACATTGGCGCAAGGCCGGGGCGGAAATCATTCCCTTCTCGCCGCTCGCTGACCAAGCGCCCAGCGACGATTGCGACGTCTGCTGGCTGCCCGGCGGCTATCCCGAGCTTCATGCTGGCCGCCTCGCCGGCGCCGCGAATTTCAGGGCAGGCATCGTGGCCTTTTCGGCAACGAAACCGGTGCATGGCGAGTGCGGCGGCTTCATGGTTCTGGGTGAAGCACTGGAAGACGCCGAGGGCGAGACACACAAGATGCTCGGTCTGCTCGGCCACTCGACCAGCTTCGCCAAACGCAAGATGAATCTCGGCTACCGCGAGGCGCGGCTGCGGGCCGCTTGCCCACTGGGACCCCCGGCCACGCTGATCCGCGGCCACGAATTCCACTATGCGCAGATGATTGCGACCGGCAATGACGAACCACTGGCCGACCTTGCTGACGGCCAAGGCAATCCGCTTGGCGCTTCCGGCTACCGGCGCGGCCATGTCAGCGGCACGTTCTTCCATGCCATTGCGAGAGGCGAATGACCGCAGTCCCCTCGCCCCGGCAAGCCGTCGACGACATCGCGCTCTGCCTTGTCTTCTTCACCCGGCTGCCGCTGCCGGTTTTCGACTTTCGCGATCGCAGACTGGCCAGTGCGATCTGGGCAGCGCCCATCGCCGGTCTCGCCGTCGCGCTGATTGGCGCCGTGGTCTACGCCATCGGGACAAGGCTCGGCCTTGCCGCCGGTCCGGCAGCGGCACTGACGCTTGCCGCAACCTTGCTCGTCACCGGCTGCCTGCATGAAGACGGGCTTTCGGATGTCGCCGACGGCTTTGGCGGCGGCAAGACGCGCGAGAAAAAGCTGGAGATCATGCGCGACAGCCGCATCGGCGCCTATGGCGCCTGCGCACTTGGCCTCTCGCTGCTGATCCGCTGGAGCGCGCTTTCGGAAGTCGCCGGCCCGGTGCAAGTTCTCGTCGCTCTCATCGCCGCGCATGCCGCTTCGCGCGGCCTGTTCGGTGCTTTCATGCATCTGTTGCCGCCGGCTCGCAGCGACGGTCTCTCGGCCGATGCAGGCATCGTATCGGCCGAAACCGCCATTGCTGGCGCCCTGCTCGGTGCCGTGGCACTGCTGACGCTCGGGCTCGGTGGCGCGGTCGCTGCACTCATCCTGCTCGGTCTGGTGTTTGCCGCCTTCCGTGTGCTGTGCCTCAGCCAGATCGGCGGCCAGACCGGCGATACGGTCGGCGCTCTGCAGCAGCTTGGCGAAATCGCAGTCCTGCTCGTCGCTTCCGTTTGCCTTTCCTGACTCTGTTTCGGAGACTTTGCCCCCATGCCATTCAAATCGCTTGATGAACTGCGCGCGGCCTGCCTCGATCTGCCTGCGGGCAGCGACGCCGCGGCCAGTGCCGTTGCCCGCCGTCAGGACACGTTGACCAAGCCGCAAGGGAGCCTTGGCCGGCTAGAAGGCATCGCGGCGTGGCTGGCGCGCTGGCAGGGCCGCGACATGCCGAAGCTCGACCGCGTCAAAGTCTTCGTCTTTGCCGGCAACCACGGCGTCACCGCACAGGGCGTGTCGGCCTACCCGTCGGACGTCACCGTGCAGATGGTGGCGAATTTCGCCGGCGGCGGTGCCGCCATCAACCAGCTTGCCCGCATCGCCGGCGCCGAGCTCGACGTCATTCCGCTCGACCTCGATCACCCGACCGGCGATTTCACGCAAGTGCCGGCGATGAACGACGAAGCCTTCCTCGCCGCCGTCTCGGCCGGCTACGGCGCGGTGACGAAAGACCTCGATCTCGTCTGTTTCGGTGAAATGGGCATCGGCAACACCACGCCGGCGGCTGCCATTTCGGCCGCCCTGTTCGGCGGCGGCGCGGAAAAATGGACCGGGCGCGGCACCGGCGTCGACGATGCCGGTCTAGTGCGCAAGATCACCGTCATCGAGACCGGCCTCAAGCGCCACGCCGAGGCCCCTGCCGACCCGCTGTTGGTCGCGGCAGCCCTCGGCGGGCGCGAACTCGCCGCCATTTTCGGTGCGACCCTAGCCGCACGACATCACGGCGTACCGGTGCTGCTCGACGGCTTCGTCTGCACCGCCGCCGCCGCACCCCTGGCAAGATTGCACCCCGCCGGCCTCGCCCACACGCTTGCCGCCCATGTCTCGGCCGAATCGGGCCATCGCCGCCTGCTCGAGGCGCTCGGCCTGCCGCCGCTGCTCGACCTCGGCATGCGGCTCGGCGAAGGCTCCGGCGCCTGCCTTGCCGTCAACATCGTCCGCTCCGCGCTCGAATGCCATGCCCGCATGGCAAGCTTTGCCGAGGCTGGTGTTTCAGAGAAGTAATCTCCTCAACTGAATCAAGTCTCGATCGAGTCCTCGATGGATCACGGCGGCATTGGGGAACCTGGCAGGCCCGAGCACGTTGTGGCCGGTCAGCCCCGGGGTCACGCATGCAACAGCTTTTCCAAGAGTTCGGCCATCCGACATACGTCCCGTTTCCCGTTATTGCGGCGAGGCTTCTACTGGCGTCGATCTTCGGTGCGGCGATCGGGTTCGAACGCGAATGGCGAAATCGTCCTGCCGGGCTTCGCACCCATATACTGGTCTGCGTGGCAGCCGCTACTTTCGGTATTCTGACGATTGAAATCATTCACGCGCCGATGTTTCTGCAGGATTCCGTGAGGGTCGATCCGATTCGTGTTGTCGAAGCGGTTACCGCTGGCGTCGCGTTCCTTGCTGCCGGATCGATTTTGTTTTCGAAAGGCGAGATCCACGGGCTGACGACCGGTGCTGGCATGTGGCTGTCTGGGGCAATTGGCGTGGCGTGCGGGCTCGGTCTGTGGCAAGTGGCGGCGCTCGGCACGCTATTGGTGCTTGTCGTGGCAGGCCTTCTCTACAGTTTTGCCGCCAAGTCCGGTATTGGCGAGAACACCGGACAAGAAAAGCCCATGTCGAAACAAGACGTGCCCAAGCGGCCCAAAGACTGAGGAAAACGCCCCGCGTGCCAAGGCAGAACGCCCATTCGCGAGATCGATACGGCTGACTCGGTGTGCAGATCAGGCAGGAACTAAGTCCTAAAGCTTCGGTCTTAGATCACGGCTCAACAGACGCGCTTCTCTAAGGATCGAAGCACGATCGAAACCGATCAGCGATGCGATGTCACGTATTTGCTGCTCGCTAGCACCTGACTCTTGCGCAAGCGCGCGTACATGGTCGTCGGTCAGGCCGGGCTTGGGTACTTCTGCCATCACACGAATGCCTCGCATTTGGGCAGGAGTGCGGTGGTCTCTCCTAAGCATCAGCGCCCATTGCATGGCTGACGATTTTAGTCTTGTACGCTTTCGGGCAAATTTTGAACAGTCGCCTTCTCTTACTGTCGCGATCCTCCGCCGGACCTCTCGTGTCGTCTGGACGATAGAGCCCTCGGTATTGCCGAGAAGCCGACCGGGCTGGAAGAACGGTTCGTTGGCGCAAGGTCCGTGTGAACATCCCGGCCGTGGGAGGAATGGCGCTTTTGCAGTCCCGCTGGGCCGAGCCCGCGCCGCAGCTGGAGCCGAACGCGAATTGAAAGCCAACCGTCAGGATTGGAAACCGCTATGTTCGCAACACTCTTTCCAAGCAGCGAAAAAGCGGGAAATCAACGAATTAAATGGTGGGTGCGACAGGGATCGAACCTGTGACCCGCTGATTAAGAGTCAGCTGCTCTACCAACTGAGCTACGCACCCACTCGCCGGTAAAACCAGCGTCGGCGGGCATATAGCCGCCGCCATCCGCCATGTCCAGCCCTGCCGGATTCATTTCCCGACAAATCGCCTCGAGCCGATCGCGATCAGACAAACAACCGGCCTTCCGCCACCTTGACGGCATGGCCGCCGATGCGGGCGGCGGCGAGTTTGCCGCCTTCGACCGTCAGTTCGAGGCGGATGCGCGAAGGCCGCCCCATCTCCAGCCCTTGTTCGATCCAACGCCGGGAAACACCCTCTCTCGGGCCGTCGAAATGCATGATCGCGCCGGCAAAAGCCGCCGCCGCCGAACCGGTCGCCGGGTCTTCATAGGAAGGATTGCCCGGCACGATCATGCGGCCATGGAACGCGCTGTCGTGGTTCACCGTCTCGCGGCAGTAGACATACGGGCTGGCGAAGGCCCATTCGCTCTTGCGGGGTGCCAATTCCGACCACGCCTGGTTGTCCAGTCTTATCCGCGCCGCCGCCTCCAGATCGGCGACCGGGATGGTCACATAGGGCACGCCGGCCGACCAGAACGAGACGCGGTGATTCTCGAAGCCGATTTCGTGCGGCCCCAGGCCAAGCGCTGCCCCGATCGCCTCCGGGTCGGCGGACAATTCCAGCTGCTCCGGCAGTTTGGCCAGGTCGAACTCGGCAAAGGCTGCGCCATCATGCTTGCTGACGGCGCAGCGCACAGGGCCGATGTTTTCTTCCAGGACAAAGATGCCGGCGGTGTCGCCATCGCCAGTCATTTCGGCAAGCGCGATCGCTGAGCCGACGGTCGGGTGGCCGGCGAACGGCATTTCGTAATCGGGCGTGAAGATGCGGATGCGGGCGCGGTGCTTGGGATTGTCTGCCGGCAGCACAAAGACCGTTTCCGACAGGTTGAACTCGCGTGCGATGGCCTGCATCGCGGCCGTGTCCAGGCCCTTGCTATCCAGCACGACGGCCAGCGGATTGCCGGCCAACCGCTCGGTCGTGAACACGTCGTAAAGTAAGTAATTCCGGGTCAGCATCGTAGTAAGCCTTCTGCCTCAATCCCAACATGGGCGAAATTTAATTTGATATTTGAACCATTAGGCCTGATCTGTGCACTGATTGGGACATCACTGATATTATAGGGGTCCGGCGTGGACCAGATTGTCAATCTGCCAAAAGTGGAATCCGTTTCCACCATCGAGACGGCGCTCGGGCTTGACCACCAGGGCCTAAAGAAGAAACGGCGTCGCTTCTGGCTCTATGGCCTGCTTGCTCTGATCGTCGTCGCGGCTGGCATCGCCGGCTACCAATGGTATGCTCGGTCTCCCGCCAAGATCGACTATACCACGGCGCCGGCCACTGTCGCCGACCTCACGGTCGAGGTATCGGCGACCGGCACGCTGCAGCCGCTCACTCAGGTCGACATTTCGAGCGAACTGTCCGGCGTCGTCCGCTCGGTCGCGGTCAACGAAAACCAGCAGGTGAAGAAGGGCGATGTCCTGGCGGCGCTCGACACGGCCAAGCTGGAGGTGCAGATCGAACGCGCCGAGGCTTCCGCCAAGGCGGCGGCCGCCAATGTCGAGGACGCCACCGTAACCCTCACCGAAAGTGAAAGAGCGCTTGTGCGCGCCGCGGCACTCACCAAGCGCGGCATGGCGACGGACCAGTCGCTTGAAGCGGCGACTGCCACGCGCGACCGCTCCAAGGCAGCGCTCGACAGCGCCAAAGCCAATCTTGCCATCGCCAATGCCGACCTCAAGGCGCAGCAGACCGACCTTGCCAAGAGCACCATCTATGCCCCCATCGACGGCATCGTCCTGACGCGCTCGGTCGATCCCGGCCAGACGGTCGCCTCCTCGCTGCAGGCGCCGGTGCTGTTCGTCATCGCCGCCGACCTCAGGAACATGGAATTGAAGGCAGCGGTCGACGAGGCCGACATCGGCGCGGTCAAGCCCGGCCAGCATGCGCGCTTCACCGTCGACGCCTTTCCGGAACGGCCGTTCGATGCCGAGATCCGCGACATCTCCTATGCTTCGGTCACCACTGACGGTGTCGTCACCTACGACGCGCGGTTCGATGTCGACAATAACGAGCTTCTGTTGCGGCCCGGCATGACTGCCACCGTTTCCGTCGTCACCAGAGAGGCCAAGGGCGTGCTCACCGTGCCGTCGACGGCTTTCCGTTACCGGCCGGCGCAAACGGCCGCCCGCGGGTGGAGCCTGAGCGACCTGTTCACGGGCCGCATGGGCCGTCCGGGCGGCAACCGCCAGCGCCAGGCGACGACGACCCCTACCGACGGCTCACGCACGCTCTACGTGCTCGATAATGGCCGGCCTCGGCCGGTCAACGTCAAGACTGGCTCCACCGACGGCGAACTGACCGAGATCACCTCCGGCCTCGAAGAGGGTGCGCAAGTCATTACCGCGCAGCAGCGGAACTAAGACCGTGGCGGCGGGCGCGACCCTCATCACCTTCGACAAGGTCTGGAAGAGCTATGGCCAGGGCGAGGCCACGGTCCATGCGCTGGCTGGTGTCGACCTTGCGATCCGCAGCAGTGAATTCGTCGCCATCATGGGACCGTCGGGCTCGGGCAAGTCGACGGCGATGAACATCATTGGCTGTCTCGACACGCCGACGGCCGGAACCTACAGCTTCATGGGCATCGATGCTGGCCGTCTCGACCGCAACCGCCGCGCCATGCTGCGCAATCTCTATGTCGGCTTCGTCTTTCAGGGCTACAATCTCCTGCCGCGCACCACGGCGGTGGAAAATGTCGAACTGCCGTTGATCTATCGCGGCGTCGCCGCTCGCGAACGCCATGACCTCGCCATGAAAGCGCTAGCCGAAGTCGGTCTCATCGGCCGCGAGCACCATACGCCGGCCGAACTTTCCGGCGGCCAGCAGCAGCGCGTAGCGATCGCACGCGCCATCGTCACCAGGCCGACCCTGCTCGTCGCCGACGAGCCGACCGGCAACCTCGACACCGCCCGCACCCACGAGATCATGGAACTCCTGACCAGGCTGAACACCGAGCTTGGCCTCACCATCGCAATGGTCACGCACGAGGCCGACGTTGCGGCCTATGCCGAGCGCACAATTCGCTTCCTCGACGGCCACGTCGCCTCCGACACCGTGAATCTCGAGATGGCCTCGCTATGATCTGGGAAACCGTCCGCCTCTCGCTGCTTTCGGTCCGCCGCAACGTGCTGCGCTCGTTTCTGACGCTGCTCGGCATCGTGATCGGCGTCGCCGCCGTCATCGCCATGCTCACCATCGGCTCGGGCACCACCGAAAAGGTAAAGGCCGATATCTCCAAGCTCGGCAGCAATCTGCTCGTCGTCCGTTCCGGCCGTCCCGCCGGGCCCGGCGGACCGGGAGGACTCGACCAGGTGGTCCGTCCGCTTGCCGAAAAGGACCTTGCCGCGCTCGTCGCCCATCTGAGCGGCGCCCGCGCCATCTCGCCGGCATCGCAAAAGCAGGTCCGCGTCATCTTCGGCACGGAAAGCCTGACGTCGGGTGTCACCGGCACCGATAGCGCCTATCTCGATGCGCGCGACTGGAAGCTGGTTTCGGGCCGCCCCTTCAGCGATTCGGAGACCCGCTCGGGCACCGGCGTCTGCCTGATCGGCGAAACGGTGCGCCAGCAGTTCTTCGGCGCAGGCGACCCCGAAGGCGAGATCATCCGCGTCAATCGCACCTCCTGCAAGATCATCGGCCTGCTCGAGCCGAAGGGCTATACCGGCTTCGGCCAGGACCAGGACAATGTCGTGCTGATGCCGCTCGCCGCCTATCAGCGCCGCATCTCCGGCAACCGCGATATCGAATCGATCTACGTCGCCGCCGACGACAGGACGCCGGCCACCGAGCTGCTGCCGCGCGTTGAGGACATTTTGCGCGACACGCGCCGCATCACGCCGGACAGGGAGGACGATTTCTCCATCCGCGACATGACCCAGATCGCCGACGCCATGGCGAGCGCCACCACGACGATGACCGGCATGCTAGGCGCGGTCGCCGGCGTCAGCCTCCTCGTCGGCGGCATCGGCATCATGAACATCATGCTGGTGTCGGTCACCGAACGCACTCGCGAGATCGGCATAAGGCTGGCCATCGGCGCGCATGAAAAGCACATTCTCATCCAGTTCCTGGTCGAGGCAACCGTGCTATCGCTCTTCGGCGGCATCATCGGCATCCTGATCGGCCTGGCGCTGGCCGGTCTTGCCTCGTTGACGCTGGCTATCCCGTTCGCGCCAAGCCCGGCGGTCATCCTGCTCGCGGTCGGTTTTTCCGCACTTATCGGCATGGTATTCGGCTTCTTCCCGGCTCTGCGTGGAGCAAGGCTCGATCCGATCGACGCGTTGAGGCATGAATAGAGTGCGTCACGCGACGTTTCGGCTGTTTAAATTTCTTTTGGCGGTCTTTCGCCTCCTCCCTGTCGTCACTCAACCAGCGGTGCTAGTATAGTCGTCAGGGCTAATATGACCCTCAGGGGGTGGGAAGTATGAGCAAGAAAGAACGCCTGATTCTGGCGATGGTGATCGTCGAGGCCGCCTTGGCAGGCCTCTGGTGGTATCTGGCCAGCTATGGCATGGCCAATCCCGATCGCGTCACCGCCGATTTCCAGCAAGTCATCGGCCAGACGATGGGAATTGCGATGGGGGGCTTGCTGGGTCTTGGCATCGTCCTGTTTTTCGTTGCCGCCCGCAACGACCGCAAAGCCACCGCAGGCAAAACGCGTCGCTAGAGCGACGTGCGTCCAGTTGGACGCACAAAACGCGCTCTAACACTTTGAATCTGCTCTTTCCGAAAATCGATTCCGACTTTCGGGCCGATGCGTTAATCCCCGCCGGCAAAATGCCACTCGATCAGCGGCTTCATGTGCGGCATCAGCCCGTCCGGCAGGTCTTTGGCAGTGCGGATGATGACAGGCCCTTCGATTTCCGGCTCTGCCCCTGAATCGGCCTCTGCGGCAACAAAGGCGCTGATGCGCTGCGCGATCTCATCGGCGGATGCCGGCGCGCGATAGCGGCGAAAGATCACCGTGCCGCTGGCCGTCGACAACGCATAGTAGCGCTTGCCGCGTGTCACGCCGGCAAGGTCGAGGCCGGTTTCTTCCCGCACCTCGCGGATCATGTTGAAGTCGACATCGACGAGCCCGTCGCGGAAATCGGTCGGCTCGAATGAGCCGGCGGCGAAATAGACGCGGCCGGCATTGACCGTGTGCGGCGCCATGCGGATCGCCACCAGCGCATTGTCGCCGGCGACCAGCATGGCATGGGCATAGGCGTGCTCGGCGCCAGCCACCTGCCGATTGCCGCGCCAAAGCATGAAGGTCGAATAGCGCACCGCATGGCAGCGGCCGACAAGGCTGTTATCGCGATAGCTCAGCGCCGAAAGCAGCACCACGGTGCCATCGAACAGCGCCGGGTTGGCCGCGATCTCACGGCCCCAGTTCTCGGCGATCGCCTGCGCATTATCGCGTTCGAACGGGTGCGGGCCGGGGTCGAGCCTGACGTCGACGGCGTCGACCGGCAGAATGACGTTGCGCGGCAGGTCGAAACTCAACGGAGCGATCCTCGGAGCGAGATGAGGTCCAATTGGAGCATTCTGCCGGTGATGGTTTGGGTCAGGGTCGAGGGCTTTGTCGCAGGCCATACCGGAAGTACGGACAAGACAAAGGCCGATGGATTTGGCCCAAACCAGCCCGGGAGAAGTTCCAATTCGACCTCATTTCGCTCTATGCCATGTCCAGGGTGATCGCCACCGGACAATGGTCCGACGCCTTCGGCCGGTCCCAGCCGGCACGCGGAAAGCGGTCCACCTCCTGGCCCGCCGGAAAAATCGTGCGCCATGGCTGGCCGTTGCGGATGATGTCGGGAACGGCCGTCGCATTCGTGCTGGCCAGCGCCTTCGACAACAGAATGTAATCGAGCTGGCATAAATGCCGCTCTTCCGGCCCGCGCGTATGATAGAAAGTCCAACGGTCCATCTCCGGCCGCCGCTCGACCGCATTCTCGCAAAAGCCGCCGGCGGTGAGCACGTTGAGGCAGGACTGGCTCTCGTTGATCACCTCGAAGCGGTAGCCGTCAAAGGCGTCGCCGGAGACCTTTACGCGCTGCCGATAGTCGTTCATGTCGCCGCAGATCGCCCAGCGCTTGTCGGCTGCGTGATCCCCACCGAAACGCTCCTCGATGATCCGGCGCACCGCTTGCGCCTCGGCAATGCGCAGCGGCATCGTCGCCTCGCGCCCGTCAAGACCGTTGCGGGGCGAGCCCATCGACTTGAAGTGCACGAGATAAAGCGTCAGCGGCACGCCGCCTACCTTCAGGTCGATTTCAAGGCAGTCGCGCCGGAAGATGCGCTGATTGGCCTGGTGCCCAAGCGCCGCCAGTTCAGGCGTGTGCAGGCCGAACTGCTCGAACGTGACATAGGCGTGGCTTGTCATACGCACGAATTCGATCGGCTGGCCCTGCGCGGTCTCGTTGCGCATCATCACGGCGACGTCGATGCCGCGCGAATCATTGCCGGCGGTGGTGTATTTCTGCCGATAGCCGTGCCCGACCATCTTGAACAGATAACCGTACTCGAATGCCTTCAGTGCCTCGATGTTGTCGACTTCCTGCATGCAGATGATGTCGGCGCGGGTGGCAGCAATGGCCAGCGCCGTCAGCTGGCGCGTATCGTCGGATTGCGCGATCGCCCGCGCCTGCTCCAGCATCCTGTATTCGGCCTCGCTCTGGATATCGAAGAGCGCCAGCGTGCGATCTTCGTTGAGCTGGTTGCGGTATCCGGAAAAATCAAACCTGTTCATCAGGTTTTCGACGTTGAAGGTGGCGAGGCGCAGCGACATGGCGGTGACCTTTGCCCACAAGCGCGCCCGAAAACAAGAGCCTGCCTTGCCCGTTATGGTTGACGGAACCTTTTCGTTCATCCTCCGTTCAGGCGGGAGGTTCCATGAATGATATTCTTCCCCGGGGTATTCTGGGCGTGGGGCCTGAAAGCTCTTGGAGAGTGCAATGAACTCGCTCTTTTCTTCGACGGTGAAATCCGGGCTGATAGCCCTGGGTCTCATCTCCGGCATCACGGCGCCGTCCGCCGCCGGCCCGATCATGCAACCCGAAATCTCGGTGCCTGCCAGCACCGTTGCACCGACAATCACACCTGTCCGCGATAGCTGGGCTGGCGGCAACGACCGGCGCTTCGACAACTGGCAATGGCGTCGCCACGACGGCCGCCGTTTCTCAAGGTCGGGTAATTGGGACCGCGGTGACTGGAACCGCCGAAACTGGAACCGCAGACACTGGAATCGCGGGGACGACTGGCGTTGGCGTCATCATCGCCGCCATTACCGCGGCCGCTACTATGATGATGGCGCGGGTGCGGCGATTCTCGGCCTGGGCCTCGGGCTCGGCCTTGGCAGCATGTACAACAACTACAATTACTACGATGCGCCGCCACCGCGCCGCTATTATCGTGCAGGGTCGAGCGCTCACGTCCGCTGGTGCTATAATCGCTATCGCTCGTATCGCGCCTGGGACAACACATTCCAGCCCTATGGCGGTCCACGCCAGCAGTGCTGGTCGCCCTACAGCTGATCGACTGATGCATTCCGGACGGCGCCGCCCCCTTCGCGGCGCCGTTTCTTCTTGCCCCATTTCTCCTGAACTATTCCCTGTCCGGCCGGGGCATCGCGAGATGGTTTTCGCCGCCGACGATAACGCTATGTTTATCAGGCGGGCCTAATTATCTTGCCGATCGCACCACATGAAATGCGACGACTCGCCGGGGATTGGGCGCGATGGCTGAAGACGAACACAGGGATCAACGCCGGCAACGCGTCTTCAAGGGCGCGACGATCCTGACTGGCATGACAAAATCCGAGGTCACCTGCACGTTGCGCAACATGCATGCCGGCGGCGCCGAACTGAAGGTCTCGATCGACGCACGCGTTCCCGACGAGTTCCTGCTCTATGTGCCGACCGACGGCGTCGCCTACAAGGCGGAGGTCCGCTGGCGCCGCGAGGATCGCATCGGCGTCATGTTCACCGGCACCGAGCCAAAGCCCCACTGGCACTACGGCTGAACGCTAGAGCGAAATTCGCATCCGGAACAACAGAACCAGGACAAAAAAGTCGGCGGATCGTACCGCCGGCTTTCCTGTGCAATGATGAATTGCGAATTAATTCTCGTCGACGAGCTTGTTCTTCGAAGTCGCCCGCGGGCCGAAGCGCGAGAGCGCCCAAGGAACGAATGGATTTCGATCAGTTCTTGGCCTTGTCGACCAGCTTGTTCTTCGAAATCCACGGCATCATCGCACGCAGCTTGGCGCCGACTTCCTCGATCTGATGGCTGTCGTTGTTGCGGCGGATGCCTTTGAAGCGCGACATGCCGGCGCGGTATTCCTGCATCCATTCCGAGGTGAACTTGCCCGTCTGGATGTCCTTCAGCACGCGCTTCATCTCGGCCTTGGTCTCGGCGGTGATGATGCGCGGACCCGAAACATATTCGCCCCATTCGGCGGTGTTCGAGATCGAGTAGTTCATATTGGCGATGCCGCCCTCATAGATCAGGTCGACGATCAGCTTGACCTCGTGCAGGCACTCGAAATAGGCCATCTCAGGCGCGTAGCCGGCTTCCACCAACGTCTCAAAACCGGCGCGGATCAGCTCGACCAAGCCGCCGCACAACACAACCTGTTCGCCGAACAGGTCGGTCTCGCATTCCTCGCGGAAATTGGTCTCGATGATGCCCGAACGGCCGCCGCCGACGCCGCAGGCATAGGACAAAGCCAGATCGAGCGCGTTGCCCGAAGCGTCCTGGTTGATGGCAACCAGGCAAGGCACGCCGCCGCCCTTCTGGTATTCGCCACGCACGGTGTGGCCGGGACCCTTCGGCGCGATCATGACGACGTCGACCGAGGCCTTCGGCTCGATCAGGCCGAAATGCACGTTGAGGCCGTGGGCAAAAGCGATCGCTGCGCCGTCGCGGATGTTCGGCGCGATCTCGTTCTTGTAAATATCGGCCTGCAATTCGTCCGGCGTCGCCATCATCATCAGGTCGGCCCATTTGGCAGCGTCCGCCACGCTCATCACCTTGAGCCCGTCGGCTTCTACTTTCTTGGCGGTCGCCGAGCCGGCCTTGAGGCCGATGGCGATGTCCTTGGCGCCGGAATCCTTGAGGTTGAGCGCATGCGCCCTGCCCTGGCTGCCATAGCCGATGATGGCGACCTTTTTGCCCTTGATCAGGTTGAGATCGGCGTCGCGATCGTAATAGACACGCATTTTTCTTCCTTCCCGTTGTGAATTTCAGAGCATGATGCCGAAAAGTGTGAAGCGGTTTTCGGACGACATCATGCTCTATCTCTTTGATTCAGAGCCGGATTCCGATTTCAGGTCGACTTGACCTGAATCATCCGGCTCTAGGGCCTTGCGGCCCGGTTTTTGCTCCGTAAAGAGCGAGAAACTGCTGCGTCGCCCGGACGGCATCGCCGCCGATCGCCGCATCAGTCATTTCCAGCCG
Source organism: Mesorhizobium sp. M0938 (assembly GCF_040319125.1). Classification (NCBI taxonomy): domain Bacteria; kingdom Pseudomonadati; phylum Pseudomonadota; class Alphaproteobacteria; order Hyphomicrobiales; family Phyllobacteriaceae; genus Mesorhizobium; species Mesorhizobium sp. M0938. The sequence goes on from NZ_JAMYNS010000006.1 coordinate 351,040, forward strand.
GTCGCCGAGCAGAAGGCGAATCTGCACGTCGCGGGCGACCAGCCCGAAAAAGGTGCGGAATGCCGCTTCGGCATCCGAGAACTCGAGAAGCCCGGCCTGCTGGCCTGCGTCCAGCACCGGCTTCAGGCGCCTGGCCAGCGCGAAGCGGCCATTCTCCAGCACGATGGCGCCGAGATCGTCCTTGCCGGATCCGGCGTGGCTGACCGCGACGCGGTTGAGCGCGATCGAGGTGTCGCTCGAAATCACCTTGAGCCAATCCGAAGCGAAGCGCTCAAGGCTGGCCGTCAACGAGGCAAGGTCGAGCCCCTTGCGGTCGACCGGCACCACTCGCACCTTGGACGCCTGCCATTGCACCGTTGCCGTCAAAAGCCCATCGCGATCGCCGAACCATTTGTAGAGCGTTTCCTTGGAACAGCTCGCTCGCCGGGCCACGGCGGTCATGGTCAACTGATCACCCTCCTCGACCAGCAGGCGAAGGGCCGCGTCGAGCACAGCTTTCTGCCGCTCCGTCAGCGCCTCGCTGGTCTCGATGTCGGTGCTTGCCTGCAACAAACTCTTTTCCTGCTCGAAGACGGCGGCATTCAGAAGACCGTACCGTACGTTACGGTTCTGACTCTATGACGTATTGTCCAAACCGGTGCAAGCCCCTATCTCCATTTTGACGCTTTCCAATAGGACGGCCCTTACGGGAACGGCGTATCACGGAGGGAAGATGCTCATCGGCCTGCTCGCCTTGACCGTTACCGCCGCCTTCGCCGGCGCCGCCATCTATGTCAGCGTCGCCGAGCAGCCGGCGCGGCTTCGTCTCGATGACCGGGCGTTGCTGCAGCAATGGCAGCCTTCCTACAAGCGCGGCGCCGCTATGCAGGCGTCGATCGCCGTTGTCGCCTGTGTTCTTGGTGTCGTTGCCTGGTGGCAGACCGGCAGTCTCGCCTATCTGGTCGGGGCGGTGTTTATCATCCTGCCCTGGCCATGGACGCTGATCGCAATGATGCCGACAAACCGAGTGCTGGAGGCGATGGACGCGGCCGCCGTCAATCCGCAGTCCCGGGCATTGATCATCAAATGGGGCAATCTGCATCTGATCCGCGTCGCGCTTGGCGTTCTGGCGGCATTGGCATTTCTGTGGGGCAGTGCCTGACGGCTGCAATCGACCTTCAGCGCCAATGGCTACATCACTCCAGGGCGGCTGGGTGGCGCAGCCGCCCAAGCAGAGCCGACAAGATTTCGAGGTCGTCGTTGGAAAGCCTGGCGCCGACCAGCTCCGCGATCGATCGTCCGTAGACGGCCCACATGCGGCGGCGCGTCTCGCGCCCCTTGCCCGTAATGCGGATAGTTTGTCCTCGCCCGTCATCGGCAACCCTGAGTTTCTCGACCAGCCCGTCGGCTTCGAGCCGCGCCAGCAGCCGGGAGATGTTGTATTGCGCAAACAATGTGCGCTCAATCAGCTGGAATGGCCGCAACCCACCCTCGCCCGCTTCGGCAAGCTCATGCAGCACGTCGTACCAGGCAAGCGGCGGTAAGCTGCTGTCCTTCAGCGCGTCTTCGGCTCTTTCCACCAGCTGGCGCGAAACGCGCATCAGGCGCGCCCAGGCCTTGATAGCCGCGGGCGAAGGATTGGTTTTCTCCGTCATGGTTGCAGCATAGGTGATAGATGCAATTGCATCAAGCTTGCCAGTGCATGCAAACGCATCTATATAGATGCAACTGCATTGACACCGGAGGCACTACGATGAAACATGAAATCTGCAAAATCGCCGATATCCCGGAGACGGGCAGCCTGGCGACCGACAAGCTCGTTCTCGTCAGCCATCACCTTTGCCCCTATGTGCAGCGCGCGGCGATCTCGCTCGCCGAAAAGGACGTACCGTTCGAACGGATCACCATCGATCTCGCCAACAAGCCGGCCTGGTTCAAGGCGATATCGCCGCTCGGCAAGGTGCCGCTGCTGCGCGTGCAGCGGGATGGCGAGGAAACTGCGATCTTCGAATCGGTAGTCATCCTCGAATTCCTTGAAGAAACGCAGATCAACCCACTCCACCCTGCCGACCCGCTGGCCCGCGCCCGCGATCGCGCCTGGATCGAGTACGGCTCGGCCATCCTCAACGCCATCGGTCGACTCTATTCCGCACCGACCGAGGCCGCCTTCCTTGTCGAAAGCGAAGGTCTGTCGGCGATGTTTGATCGTCTCGAAGCGGAACTGGCGGCTGGCCGGGCTGGACCATGGTTCGCCGGCGAGCGCTTTTCATTGGTCGATGCTGTCTATGGACCAATCTTCCGCTATTTCGACGCTTTCGATCGGATCGGCGATTTCGGCATCCTGAGCGGAAAGCCGCTTGTCGACGCCTGGCGCAAAGGATTGCACGAACGCAAGTCGGTGAAGGGCGCTGTCACTCCGGATTATCCACAGCGCCTCCATGCATTCCTGCTAGCGAGGGGTTCGCATCTTTCGAAACTCATCCGCCGCACCGAGGCAGCCACTGCGCTTCCTCAATCCCGATCCGCCTGAACGGATCGACCAGTGTTCCAGCCACCATCGAGGCAAGGATGTTTGGCGCCGGTGGAATTTTTGCCACCGACGCCACCAGTCTGTCGCGGACAAACGGCATCACGGTCGAATCCGACTGATAGAACGGCGTCAGCATCAGCGACAGCGCCTGAAAGACCCGGACGTGCCACCGCCGCGCCTTGACATAAGTCTCCAGCGCCGCGTCGACGCCGTCAGTCTGCAGCAGCGCGTAGTTGAGCGCCGCCGCGTCGAGCAGCGCCATGTTCGCCCCTTGCCCGAGCTGCGGGCTGGTCGAATGCGCCGCATCGCCGATCACAGCCAATCGCCTTGCGGCCGGCACCTTGAGCGTGTGATGGCCGTAGCGCGCCAGCGAAAGCTGCTCGAAACTGTCGATCTGGCTCGTGAACGCCTCGCATTCGGGCCAAAGCCGAACAACCCTCGCCTTCCACGCGTCAAGGCCTGCCGCCCTCACCTGCCCGGCGTCCGCCGGCTTCAGGCTCCAAAAGAACGCCGCCATCTCCTCGGCGTCCGGCTCCGGCCGGCCGATCGGAAGCACGCCGATCATTACGCTCGCTCTGTCGTACGCTGCAGCAGGGCGTGCGCATCGAAACCGTCGCCGCGCCAGCCGAGCGACGCCCAGAACGCGCCATAGGCGAGCGGCCGCGGTTCACCCGGATTCTGCACGCACTGCCGCAATTTGGAGCGCGACCCGCTAGCATCGACGATCAGGTCGAATGGCCCTGTCCTTCGCCCGTTGCCGCAGACCAGCATTGCGCGCTCGCCGGTTTCCAGTGTCTCGAGCTCGACGCCGGTTTCGATGACGATCGCCTCGCGCTGGACGGCGCGGAAAAGCACGCCGAACAAGGCCGCCCGGTGCACCGCCAGCCCGAAACGACTGCGGCGCTGTGCATCATAGCGGACGTCCAGCACGGTGCGGCCGGTTTTCGCATCAGCGCCATGCAGGCGGTCGATGCGGCTGCCCAACGCGAGGATGTCGTCGAGCAGACCAAGATCGGCAAGCACCGTCAGCCCGGTCGGCTGCAGGATCAGCCCGGATCCGACCGGCTTTGGCTCGTCGAAGCGCTCGAAGATGGTGACCCGATGCCCGGCGCGCCTCAGATAGAGTGCCGTGGCCAGTCCAGCCGGGCCTGCCCCGGCAATCGCGATGTCCAAAGAAATGCCCATTGCCCGCCGAATCTTCCCGCCCGGGCCGGACAGTCCTTCAGCAGTATCGCCAAATCAAGCCGCCGCTTCTGGTATCGATGGGGTTAGGTCTAGACAGCGTCAAAGGTGGCGCGCGCGGCGCGCACAGCGCCATGATTGAGCTCGGCCCACTGGAGCAGCTGCTGCAGGGGCCCGAACATCGAGCGTCCGAGATCGGTCAGACTGTATTCGACGCTCGGCGGCTTGGTCGGGAATACCTCGCGATGGACATAGCCGTCGCGCTGCAAATCGTGGAGCGTCTGGGTGAGCATGCGCTGTGAAATGTCAGGCACCAGCCGCCGCAATTCGCCAAAGCGGTACGGCTTTTCGGCCAGCGCCATCATCAGCAGCGAACTCCATTTGTTGCTGATGCCCTGGATCACGTCGCGGACCGGACAGTCCGCAATGTTCCCCCCGCCGCTGCCCGATTTATAGATCTCGAGCTTCGATCTCAGACTGACGATCTTGCTGTCCATCGCTGGTTCCCTACGCCTGCCTACCTCCCGCAAAACTGCCTTCTTTACGAGGGTCGGTCAATTCCTATTTTAGTGCTGGTCTCTTTTTGAGACCAATATAAGCACCCGCCGCTCCGGCGCAACGACAGGACCTCCCATGACCGAAACCCTTCTCGTCACCGGCGCTTCCGGCCAGCTCGGCCGCGGCGTCATCCATCACCTCTTGGATACGCTCAAGGTCTCGCCCGCACGCATCATCGCCACCACACGCAATCCGGCAAATCTCGTCGACCTGGCGGCGCGCGGCATCGCCATCAGGCGGGCCGATTTCGACGATACCGAGTCGCTCGTCGAGGCATTCACGGGCGCTGACAGGGTCCTGATCATCTCAACCGACGAGCTCGCACTCCAGGGCAAACGCCTGAAGCAGCACCAGACCGCTGTCGCAGCCGCCAAGCAGGCCGGCGTTTCGCATCTGCTCTATACCTCGATGCCCAATCCTGAGCCGGGATCGCCGGTGCTGTTTGCAGGCGATCACTACGGCACCGAGGAGGCGATCAAGGCGAGCGGCATCCCCTACACGATTTTCCGCAATGGCTGGTATCAGGAGAACCTGTTCATGTCGCTGCCGCACGCCATTGCCTCGGGCCAGTGGTACACATCGGCCGCGGACGGCCGCATCGCCCATGGCGCTCGCGACGACATGGCCGCGGCGATCGCCGCGGGCCTTGCCTCGGGCGCGACCGAAAGCACGACATACACGCTGACGGGTCCGCAGGCGCACACGGTCGCCGAGATCGCAGCCCTGGTGACCGACGTCACCGGCAAACCCATCGAGGTCATCCAACTTTCGGACGAGGCGCTGGCCGAAGGGCTGAAGGCGGCAGGCGTTCCCGAAGGCTTCGCCCCCGTCATCGTTTCCTTCGACACCAACACGCGCTCGGGACGAATCGGCATGGTGACCGATGCGATCGAGACGCTTTCAGGTAAAAAGCCGCAATTGCTGAAAAATTTCCTCGAGTCGAACAAGGCAGCTCTGGCTGGCTGAAAGCCGCGGAGTTCCGAAAAAGGCCGTGCCTTTCGACAGGGCACGGCCTTTTTCTAGATTGCCACCTGCGTTCCGATCTCAACCACACGCCCGGTCGGGATCTGAAAATACTCGGTCGCATCCGCTGCCGTGCGCGCCAGCCCGATGAACAGCTTGTCCTGCCACACCGGCATGCCGGAATTGGGTGATGCCTTGAGCGAGCGCCGCGACAGGAAGAACGACGTCGTCATGATGTCGAACTTCCAGCCCTGCTTGCGGCAGATCGCCAGTGCACGCGGAATGTTGGGCTGCTCCATGTAGCCGAAGGTCAGCGTCACCCGCATGAACAGCTCGTTGATCGTTTCCATCTTGACCCGGTCACTGTCGGGCACGACGGGCTGCTGCGCCGTCACCACCGAGAGGATGACGTTCTGTTCGTGCAGCACCTTATAATGCTTCAGGCTGTGCATCAGCGCGGTCGGCGCGCTGACGGGATCGCTGGTCAGGAACACGGCCGTACCGGACACCAGCTGCGGTTTCTTCTTCAACAGATTGCCGGCAAGGAAATCGAGCGGGATCTCGTTCCTGCGCGTCTTGTCGAATAGATAGCGACTGCCGCGTATCCAGGTCCCCATGATCAGCCCCATGATGCAGGCAACAGCGATCGAAACCCATCCGCCTTCCACGAATTTCACAATATTTGCCAGGAAGAAGCCGGTGTCTATCGTGCCAAAGAGCAGCGCGAGCGCCGCAGCGAGCGCGGTCTGCCATTTCCATTGCCAGCGCATCACCACGAATAGCAAAATAGTCGTCATCAGCATTTCGCCTGTCACCGAAATTCCATAGGCGGAAGCGAGCGAACTCGAACTGCCAAAGCCGACGACCAGCAGCATTACGCCGAGCGCGAGAATGAGATTCACGCGCGGCATGTAAATTTGGCCGAGTTGCATCTCGGAAGTATGCTGAACTTCGATTCTGGGCAGAAGATTGAGCTGTACCGCCTGCCGGGTCAGCGAAAACGCCCCGGAGATAACGGCTTGACTTGCAATGACCGTCGCTGCTGTTGCGAGCCCGACCATCGGTATCAGCGCCCAATCTGGCAGCATTTGGAAAAACGGGTTATCGGGCAGCCCCCCGTGAGCAAGAACGAATGCGCCTTGCCCAAAATAGCTAAGCAGCAGGCAGGGGAAGACGATCCAGAACCAGGCCAGCACGATTGGACGGCGACCGAAGTGGCCGAGATCGACGTACAGTGCTTCAGCACCGGTGACCGCCAGAAAAACCGCGCCGACTGTGAGAAATGCCCCCGCCTTGGCTTCGGCAAGGTAGACGACTGCATAATAGGGATTGATCGCCAAAAGCACCGAGGGATCGTCCCAAATATGCAGCAATCCGGCAATGCCGATCGCCAGAAACCAGAGCCCCGTCACCGGCCCGAAAACGGAGGCCACTCTACCGGTCCCGAAGCGCTGCACGGCAAACAAGACGGCAAGAATCACCAATGTAATGGGAACCACGTACGGATCGAACGCCGGGGTCACGACGCTCAGGCCTTCCACCGCTGAAAGCACCGAGATGGCCGGCGTTATGATCGCGTCGCCGAAAAACAATGCGGCTCCGCAGAGACCAATGGCAAGAATGATGCTGGAACCGGCCGGATAGGCTTTCCGGGCCAGCGCCATGAGCGACAGGGTGCCGCCCTCGCCGTTATTGTCCGCCCGAAGCACGAAAGCGACATATTTTACTGTCACGATAATCGTCAGTGCCCAGACGATCAGCGACAGAATGCCCAGAACGGCACTGCGCGGATCGGTGCCGGACGAAGCATGCAGTGCCTCGCGAAGCGCGTAGATCGGGCTGGTACCGATGTCGCCATAGACCACGCCGAGTGCGCCCAGCATCAGTACCTTGGTGCTGTGCTGTCCAACCTCAGAATGGCTTGATTGTTCGACGGGTTCTGCCTCACTACCACTATTGGTAAGGGCCATGGACAACACTCCGATAAGCGCGCGGTGCTCTACGCTTGCTGCGATGCAATATCAAGTGCCCCAACGTGATGGCTGCCATGTCCGCAAAGCGAGGCTTCCATCTCTACCACCCACAGGCCTTCAGAAATCTTTTGACCGTGCCGGCCATGCCATACTCCAACGCATCGGCTGTCAACCCATGTCCGATCGACACTTCGGCCAATGCCGGAATGCGCTTTGCCAATGCCGGCAGGTTGCTCACCACCAGATCGTGCCCGGCATTGACCTGAAGCCCGGCGGCAAGTGCGGCATCCGCGGTTTTCCCCAATCTTTCCAGCTCCTCCGCCGCTTTTGCAGAATCGGAATGATAGCTGCCATACGGGCCCGTATAGAGCTCGATCCGGTCTGCGCCGGTGTCGCGCGCGGCCCTCACGCCTGCCGGATCCGAATCGGAAAACAACGATACGCGAAAGCCTCCCTTTTTCAGGCGCTTGACGATCGGTGTCAGGAACGCCGCGTCGGCACCGAAGTTCCAACCATGATCGGAGGTAGCCTGGGCAGGGTCGTCCGGCACCAGCGTCACCTGCTCCGGCTGGTGCTTTTCCACAAGCGCCAGAAAATCCTCATTCGGATAGCCCTCAATATTGAACTCTGCCTTGGGGAATTCGTCGTCGATCAGCGCCCTGATCTCCGGCAGGTCGGAATGCCTTGTGTGCCGCTCGTCGGGTCGCGGATGCACCGTCAGTCCATGCGCACCCGCGGCAAGTGCGATGCGTCCGAGCCCGGTGACGCTCGGCCATGGCAGGTCTCGCCGGTTGCGAAGCATGGCGATGGCATTGAGGTTGACGGAGAGTTTTGCAGGCATGGCTTCTCTGGTCCGATGTATTAGCGGCCATCTATACCGCCTTTGGCGGGAACAGACAGGGGGTTTCCGGTGTTCCAGAGGGACGGATGATGTCCAGCAAGAGGAAGACCCCGTGAATTACCTTGAAGCCGTGCCTGCGGTTCGCCGCATAGACACCGACCGCGACGACCTGTTCGCCATCGATGTCGTCGGCCATGTAACGGGAGCCGACGCGGAAAACCTGTTCGGTTTGCTGGAGGCGGCATACGCGTTGCACCCGAAAATCGACGTGCTGGTGCGCCTGATCGATCATGATGGCGTCGATTGGGGCGATGTGTCGGACGAAACGCTTGAACAGGGCACGACCCATGCCGTGGAGCATGTCGGCCGCTGCGCTGCGGTTGGCGAGCCGAACTGGATACCCGACGCGCAGAGCTTGCTGTCTGCTTCCTCTCCGGTCGAGCTCAGGCATTTCGAGGCAGAAGACGAAGCATCCGCCTGGGAATGGCTCGGCGCCAAACCGCTTGCCCCACGGTGATGCAGCTCCAGTCCCCGGGCGGCTCCACCTATCTGACAATCGTCAGCCGCTCGGCCGCACGCGTGATCGCGGTATAAAGCCAGCGCTGGCGGGTTTCCTTGAACGCCCAGCTTTCGTCGAAAAGCACGATCTCGTTCCATTGCGATCCCTGCGCCTTATGCACGGTCAGCGCATAGCCATAGTCGAAATCGTCGAAGCGCTTTTTCTGCTGCCAGGGAATATCGGCGTCTGGTTCCTCGAACGCCGCTTTGAGCAGCTTGATCTTGGCAACGCCGCGGTCCGGATCGTCCTCCTCCGGTGAGACCAGCAAATTGATGCCGGGCTTCACCGTCTCGCGCGACGAGGTCATCACCTTCCACAGCGAGCCGTTGAGCAACCCCTTGGCCGGGTCGTTGCGCAGGCAGACGAGCTTGTCGCCGGCCTGCGGATAATCGGCATTGAACCCCTTCAGCTCGCGCAGCCGCTGATTATAGCGACGCCGCGTTCTGTTGGTGCCGACCAGCACCTGGTCCGCCTTCAGCACCAGCTCCTGAGTGACGTCTTCCTTGCCGATCACCTGCGCCGTGCCATAGTCGCCGCGCATGAATTCGCGCCCCTCGCGCACGTCGAGCGCCAGCCGGATGATCGGATTGTCGCGCGCCTGGCGGTGGATTTCTGTGAGCAGAATGTCCGGTTCATGGTCGGTGAAGAAACCGCCGCCCGAGATCGGCGGCAACTGGCCGGGATCGCCAAGAACAAGGATCGGCGTGCCGAAACTCATCAGGTCGCGGCCAAGCTGTTCATCGACCATCGAGCATTCGTCGATGACGACGAGCTTGGCCCGCGAGATCGGGCTTTGCCGGTTGAGCGAAAAGGTTGGCGACATCGAGGTCTTGCCGGTCACCTCGTCCGCCACCGATTCCTCGCCCTTCGGCCGGTAGATCAGCGAATGGATGGTGCGGGCATTGACCGCGCCCTTGGAACGCAGCACCTGCGCCGCCTTGCCGGTGAAGGCTGCGAACTGCACCTGGCCGTCGACATGCTCGGCGAAATAACGTGCCAGCGTCGTCTTGCCGGTGCCGGCATAGCCGAACAGCCGGAAGAGCTGCGGCTTTCCGGTCTTGAGCCAGTTGGCTACCGCCTTCAGCGCATCGTCCTGTTGAGGAGAGAATTCCATCAGCGCGAGAGACCGGATTCGCGAGGGAAAGACAAGGCCGACGGCCACCGCCACCAGATCATCGGCGGCGGGCCGCACCGACATCAATGCAAGCTATCAGGCAGAGGCCGGAACGTAAAGAGAACAAACCGTCGGTCAGCAATGACCTAGCCGGTCGGGCAGCCACGACCTTCGGTCGACCTGGGATCGTTCTCGAGCAGAATCGGCTTGCCATGCGGCGTTGCATGCGCGGCGCGTTCCCAGGCAGCGGCGAGCGCATCGACGTCGCCCTTGCCGGCAACCCCTTTGGTCGACAGCAAATTTTCCAGCGCCGCGAGCCAGTGCTCGTAATAATCGTGGCCGTCGCCTGCGGCGCCGGGCTTCTTGACCTCAGCAGACAAGGCGTCAGCCCATTCGCTCCAGGAAAACAGGCCCTTGTCGTGCAGCGCAACCGTTATGGCGAAGGCTTCCGCCTGCCACGGCTCGGCGAACACCGGCTCGTTGAAACCCGCCGGCAGTTCTTCACGCCGGCTCAAGATAGCTCTCCCAGGCGTCGATCGACACGGTCAGCGTCGGGTCGGCGCCCTCGCCCCAGATCTCCGCGCCGTCAAAAACCACCGTATAGACCCATTGCGGGTTCTCGCCCTGGCCGTGCGCATTGGTGTCTGGGAAGACAAAACCATCGCGTACCGCCTCGACGGCGCCTTGCTTGCCGCGTGCGTAGCGCGGCAGCCGTGTGTGGCCGGTCGGATGGAAATTCTTCGTGCGCACCAGATCGCCTGCCTTGAACCGCGCCGGCGTAGCGATCGGTCGGTCGCATGGGCCGCCCTTGGCCAACACATCAGGCACGTTTTCGGCTTTTAGCACCCGCTTCGGCGTCGCAGCTGGGTCGACCACCTTGCCCGCGGCCAGATCGCGATCGCTGACGAAACCATGCCGCTTTAGCAAGGTTTCCAGCGCCTTGATCCAGATCTCATAATAGCTCGAGGCATAATAGTCCGCAGGGTGCAACGATTCGCGTGCATGCCGGCTCTCGTCGATATTCCACGCCCCCATGGCGCCGGCGCAGAGCGTCACGCCAAGTGCCCGCCTTTCCCAGGCGGCATGGAAATAAGGCTCGTCCTTTTCGGGTGCGACAGGCCCGAACCCCATCTGCCCACCGAGATCATGCGGTCCGTTCATGCCGGCTCCTGCGCCAGTCCGGTGCCGATCATAGCGTCGCGCGTCACCAGATCCGCCAGCCGCTCCTCGCTCCAGCCGTCGGTGCCCTTCGGCCGCATCGGCACGACCAGATAGCGAAGCTCGGCGGTGGAATCCCACACCCGGATTTTTGTCGTCGCCGGCAGCGTCAGTCCGAATTCATCGAGCACGCCGCGCGGATCGATCACCGCGCGCGAACGATAGGGCGGCGCCTTGTACCACACCGGCGGCAGGCCGAGCACCGACCACGGATAACACGAGCACAGCGTGCAGACGACGAGGTTGTGCGTGTTTGCCGTGTTGAAGACGGCCTGCATGTGCTCGCCTTGCCGGCCGGTGTAGCCGAGCGAACCGATCGCAGCCGTCGCGTCGCCTTTCAGCAAAGCGGCAAAGTCAGGATCGACCCACGCCTTCGCCACCACCTTGGCGCCGTTGCGCGGACCGATCTTTGTCTCGTAGGTGTCGACGATCACGTCGATCGCGGCCGGATCGATCAGCCCTTTCTGGGTAAGGATCGTCTCCAGCGCGCGCACCCGGGCGGCAAAGGGATCAAGCTCGTTATCGTGGTCGTGATTGTGAGACATGCCGCAAATTACGACTGCAAGCATCCCACCGCAAGCGCCGCGGCTTGGGCCAGCCTATCGGCTTCTATTCCGCTGCCGCCTTCTGCGGCTCGCCCTTCAATGCTTCTCCGCCGTCGAACAGCGACGGCTGGTCGACGGCTTCGACCGGTAGCTGCTCGTCCCGACGCTTCGGCCACAGCCCGACAAGCCAGCCGGAAAAATGCTCCATGTAGACATAGATGACCGGCGTGACGAACAGCGTCAGCGCTTGCGAAGCGACCAGTCCGCCGACCACTGCCACGCCGAGCGGCTGGCGCAATTCGGCGCTGGCGCCGGTGCCGAGCGCGATCGGGATCGTGCCCATCAGCGCCGCCAGCGTCGTCATCATGATCGGCCGGAAGCGCATCAGGCAGGCCTTGTGGATGGACTCGAGCGGCGACATCCCTTCGCGCCTGAATTCGAGCGCGACGTCGATCACCATGATGCCGTTCTTCTTGACGATGCCGATCAGCATCAGGATGCCGATAACCGCGATCACCGAAAGGTCCATGCCCGCAAGCCGCAGCGCAACAAGCGCGCCGAGCACCGCCGACGGCAGTCCGGTCAGGATGGTGAGGGGGTGGATAAAGCTCTCGTAGAGGATGCCGAGGACGATGTAGATGGTCAGGATCGCGCCGCCGATCAGCAGGCCCTGGTTGGCAAGCGAATCCTGGAACGTTTTCGCCGTGCCAGAAAAGGTGGTCGAGATCGTCGCCGGCATGCCGATCTCTTCCTTCAGCGCGTTGATGCGGGCCACGCTGTCGCCGAGCGCGACGCCCTGCGGCAGATTGTAGGAGATGGTCACCGCCGGAAGCTGGCCGAGCTGATTGACGGTCAAGGCGCCGGCTGTCCGATCGACACGAGCGAAAGCGCCGAGCGGCACCAGGCTGCCGCTGGCCGTTCTCACCTTGATCGCCAGCATTCTTTCTGGCGACCACTCGATTCTCGGGTCGAGCTCCATGATCACGTCATAGCTATCGGCCGAACCGAAGATGGTCGACACCTGCTCGGTGCCGAAACCGCCATAGAGGCTGGAGCGCAACGTATCGGTGTCGACGCCGAGCGTCGCCGCCTTGTCGCGGTCGACCACCAGCGACGCCTGCAAGGCGTTGTTCTGCAAATCATTGGTGACGTCGGTAAAGGCGCTATGGTCAGCGGCCATCGCGTCGGTGAGCTTCTGCGCCCAAACGTCCGCCGCGCCGATGTCGAGACCCTGCACGACGAGCTGATAGGCGCTGGCCGAAGCGCGCGCGCCGAGCCGTAGATTCTGTACCGGCTGCATGAAGGTTTCAATGCCGGGAACATTGGCCAGTTGCCGCCGCAGATCCGAGAGCACCTTGTCGATGGCGGGGCGCTGGTCCTTGTCCTTCAATTGCACATAGAGCCGGCCCTGGTTGAGCGCATTGTCTCCGCCGCCTACCGACCACCCTACATGCGAGACGTAAGGTGAATGGGTGAAGACATCAGCCACTTGTCCCTGCAGCTTCACCATGGCGTCGAACGAAATGTCCTGGCGCGCGGTGGTCGTCACCGAAATCTGGCCGATATCCTCCTGCGGGAAGAAGCCCTTCGGCGAGGTCTGGATCAGCCAGACCGACAGTGCGGCCGTCCCGACGAAGACGAGAAAAACCAGGAAACTGTGCCGCAGGCAGAAGGTAAGCAGCCAGTCATAGCCCCGCATGAAGACATTGTGCCTGTGACCTTCGCCCTGCACTGCCTTGCGCTCGGCCTTCACAGACAGAAGCCGCGAGCACAGCATCGGCGTCAGCGTCAGCGACACGAACATCGACGCCAGGATGGCGACCGTCACCACCACCGCGAATTCGTTGAAGATGCGCCCGATCACTCCGCCCATCAAAAGCACGGGTATGAACACAGCCACCAGCGAGATCGAAATCGAAATGATGGTGAAGCCGATTTCGCGCGCACCCTTGAGCGCCGCGTCGAAGGCCGAGAGCCCGTCCTCCTCCATGTGGCGAAAAATGTTCTCCAGCATGACGATCGCATCGTCGACGACGAGGCCAACCGCCAGCGTCAGGCCCATCAGCGAGATGTTGTCGATCGAAAAGCCGAACAGGAACATGGCGCCGAGCGTGGCTATGAGCGAGATCGGCACCGCCACCGCCGGGATGATTGTCGCCGTTACCCGACGCAGGAACAGGAAGATCACCATCACCACCAGCGCGATGGTGAGCAGCAGCGTGAACTGGACGTCGTCGACCGCCTCGCGGATCGAAGTCGAGCGGTCGTTGAGCAACTGGATGCTGGCCGCTGCCGGCATTTGATCCTGGAAGGACGGCAGCATCGCCTTGACGCGATCGACGACGTCGACGGTGTTGGCATCGGGCTGGCGCTGCACGGCCATGATGATCGCGCGGGTGCCGTCGTACCAGCTGGCCGTCGTCGTGGTCTCGACCGAATCGATGACGCGGGTCACCTCGCCGAGCCGCACCGGATGGCCGTTCCTGGTGGCTATGATGATGCTGGAAAATCCCGCCGCGTTGGTCAGCTGAGTATTGGCGGTGATCGTCAGCTGCTGCTTGTCGTTCTGCAGCACGCCGAGCGGCGTGTTGCTGTTGGCCGAGGCGATCGCCGTCTGCAGCTGGTCGATTGAAATGCCGCGTGCGGCGAGCGCCGTCGGATCGATCTGGACACGTACGGCGTATTTCTGCTGGCCGAAGATCGAGACCTGCGCAACGCCCTCGATCGTCGACAGCGACGGCGAGATCACATTCTCGGCGAAGGCATCGAGGTCGGTCAGCGGAACCGTGTCGCTGACCAGCGACATCAGCAGGATCGGCGCATCGGCCGGATTGACCTTGCGGTAGCTCGGCGGACTGGTCATCTCGGGCGGCAATTGCCGCTGCGTTCTCGCGATCGCCGCCTGCACGTCGGCGGCGGCTGCATCGATGTCGCGGTCGAGCACGAACTGGATGGCGATCGAGGTCTGGCCGAGCGAGTTGGTCGTCGAGATCGAATCGATGCCGGCGATGGTGGCGAACTGCTTGATCAACGGCGTTGCCACCGAGGTCGCCATGGTTTCCGGCGAGGCGCCGGGCAGCGAGGCCGAGACGTTGACCACCGGAAACTCAGCGCTCGGCAGAGCGGCCACTGGCAGGAACTTGTAAGCGAACAGCCCGCCCAACACGAGCGCAAAGGACATGAGCAGGGTGGCGACGGGCCTGCGGATGCAGAACTCGGAGATCATAGGGGCGGCCCGTCAGTCTCGGCAACCTTGGGAGACGCTTGATCACTAGGCCCGGCCGAAGCTTCGGCTTCGTGGACCGGCGAGCCGTTCTTCAGCTTTGTCTGGCCCTCGACGACGACACGTTCGCCGCTCTTTAGCCCCTCGCCGATAGCGCTGTTCTCGCCTTCGGTCAGCGCCACCTGCACGGGCCGCATCTCCACCGTGCTGTCCGACTTGACGACGTAGACGAACGGTCCCTTCTGGCTGGGCTGCACCGCGACCGTCGGAATCGACGTCATCTGCGGCATGATGCCGGCATCGAGCACGACATTCACATATTGGCCCGGCCACAGCGAAAGATCGGCATTGGGCACGCTGGCCCTCGTTGCGATCGTGCCGGAGGCGGTGTCGACGCTGGAATCGACGAAATCGAGGGTTCCCTTGCCAACCGGCGTCGGGTTGCCGTCCCGGGTCAGCGTGACAGCGCCTTCCCTTGGCGTCGCCAGTGCCTTGTGCAAAAGGGCAAGATCGCTTTCCGGAAGACTGAAGTTCACCTGCAGCGGGTCCACCTGGGTGATGGTCACCAGCGGGGTCGATGTGCTGTTGCCGTTGCTGGTTGTGACGAGATCGCCGATGGCGACGCTGACCGCGCCAAGCCTGCCGGCAATCGGCGCCGTGATCGTGGCAAAGCCAAGTTGGACCTCGTCCGCATCGATTGTCGCCTTGTCGGCATCGACCGTGGCGGCAGCGGACTTCTGCGCGGCGATCGCCTGGTCATAGGTCTGCTGCGTGCCGGCCTGCCTGGCGACGAGATTCTTGGCGCGTTCAAGATCGGCCGTGGCACTGGCCAGCAATGCTAGGTCCTTGGCGAGCGTCGCCTGGTCGCGGGCCAGTTGCGCCTTAAGCGCGCGATCGTCCAGCGAAAACAGAAGGTCGCCAGCCCTAACCATCTGGCCGTCCTCGACGGCGATCGATGTGATCTGGCTCGAGATCCGCGCGTTCACGCTGACCACGGCGGGGGAGGATACAAAGCCGATGGCATAGCGCCGGATCGGGAAGTCGGCCGTCGAAGCGGTGGCGGCAACCACCGAGGTCGAACGCGCTGCATTTGCGGCGGCCGCCGGTTTGTCAGGCGTCGCCTGCCGTGCTGACAGCACCTGCCGAAGCTTGTCCGTTGCAGCGGGCGAAAGATAGAGCCCAGCCGCGACAAGGCAGGCGATCGCAAGCACGATCTTTCCACGCATCGTCAAAAGCCTTCTGTCCGACACGCCGTGGTTCGGTGGTCATATCTTGGCGTAACTCGCAGCCTCGTGCCGCGGGTGCACCAGATAGATAGAAGGCGCCGAAGGCGAAAAAGTGCCAAAAGCCGGCATTACGAAGATTTAATGTGCAGTGCACAATAATTCGAAAGCTATCGCAGCATCGGCCACAGCGTCGCTGCGAGCAGCACGCCCATGGCGATGTTGAACCATTTCAGCCGCACCGGATCCGAGAGAAAGCCGCGCAGCGCCGTGCCGAAATCTGCCCACACCGAAACGCTCGGCAGGTTGACGATGGTGAAGGCTATCGAAATCAACGCTACCGACAAGAACGGGTGCTCCGGATTGGCGTAGACGGCCATGGCAGTGATCGCCATGACCCAAGCCTTGGGATTGACCCATTGGAACGCTGCCGCATCGATGAAACGCATCGGTCGCGCCTTGGCCTCGCCCTTGCCGCTGAGCGAACGCGACATGGCGATCTTCCAGGCGAGGTAAAGCAAATACGCGCCGCCCGCGATCTTCAACCCGGTGTGCAGAACCGGAAACGCAGTTAGCACCGCGCCCAGACCGAAGCCGACGGCCAGCAACAACACGAGAAAGCCGATGCTGATGCCCAGCATGTGGGGAATGGTTTTGGCGAAACCGAAATTCACGCCGGAAGCCAAAAGCATGAAGTTGTTCGGACCCGGCGTGATCGAGGTCACGAAGGCATAGACCAGCAGGGCGAGGAATGCGTCGAGGGTCATGGCTTCCTTCCAGGCGGGTCAGCAATATTGTCCTTTTACCTCAGACGCACAAAGGCCACCTCACGGCGGCAGCCGGGCCAGAAGATCAGGATCAAGGCGACAGAATAAATACAGGCGGCGCCGAAGCACTGGACTCAAGCGCCGGACGATCACATTCCTTGCGGGCCGCGGTTCAACGCCGCCACGCCGGTGCGGCAGATTTCGACTAGGCCAAGCGGCTTCATGATGGCGATGAACTGGTCGATCTTGGAGCCCTTGCCGGTGATCTCGAAGATGAAATGCTCGGTGTTGGCGTCGATGACGCTGGCGCGGAAGGCATCGGCCAGCCTCAGCGCCTCGACGCGGGCTTCGCCGGTGCCGGCCACTTTCACCAGCGCGAGTTCGCGTTCAAGCGGCCGGTCCTGGCCGAGCTCGTGCGAGCGCACAGTGAGATCGACGACACGGTGCACCGGCACGATGCGCTCGAGCTGGTGCTTGATCTGCTCCAACACATGCGGCGTGCCGCGCGTCACGATGGTGATGCGCGACAGGTGCTTCTCATGTTCGGTTTCGGAAACCGTCAGGCTCTCGATGTTGTAGCCGCGTCCGGAAAACAGTCCGATGACCCGGGCAAGCACGCCGGGCTCATTGTCGACCAGCACGGAGAGCGTGTGGGTCTCCGGCTTTTCAGTTTCCTTGGCGATGAAGTAAGCGGAACCGGTTGGTTGAAGCTGTGCGTTCATGACATGAATCTCGATTTCAAACTTTTGAGCTAATTATCTGTTTCCGCACGGCTTCTCTAGACAAGCCCTGCCTCGGCTTGCGCGCTACACCAGTTCCCTGCCTTTGGCGTCGATGGCATTGGCCACCGCTTCGTCGGTCGCCTCGTCCGGCAAGAGCATCTCGTTGTGCGCCTTGCCTGACGGGATCATCGGGAAGCAGTTGGCAAGTGTGGCCACGCGGCAGTCGAAGATCACCGGCTTCTTCACCGAAATCATCTCCTTGATCGCGTCGTCCAGCTCGTCCGGCTTCTCGCAGCGAATGCCGTGGCCGCCATAGGCTTCGGCAAGCTTGACGAAATCCGGCATCGCTTCCGTGTAGGAATGCGACAGCCGGTTGCCGTGCAAAAGCTGCTGCCACTGCCGCACCATGCCCATGTACTGGTTGTTGAGGATGAAGATCTTGATCGGTGCGTCGTGCTGCACCGCCGCGCTCATCTCCTGCATCGTCATCTGCACCGAGGCATCGCCGGCAATGTCGATAACCAGCGCATCCGGATGCGCGATCTGCACGCCGAGCGCCGCCGGCAGGCCGTAGCCCATCGTGCCGAGCCCACCCGATGTCATCCAGCGGTTCGGCTTCTCGAAATGATAGTGCTGCGCCGCCCACATCTGGTGCTGGCCGACCTCGGTGGTGATGTAGGTGTCCATGTCCTTGGTCAGCGCGTAAAGCCGCTGGACGGCGTATTGCGGCATGATCACGTCGTGGTTCATCCTGTAGGCGAGCGAATCCCGCGCCCGCCATTTCGCGATCTGCTCCCACCACGGGTGAAGCGCCTTCTTGTCGGCCTTGGCGGTCGCCCGCCACAGCCGCACGAGATCCTCCAGCACCCGGCCGACATCGCCGATGATGGGCACGTCGGTGTGGACGTTCTTGTTGATCGACGACGGATCGATGTCGATATGGATCTTCTTCGAGTTCGGCGAGAACGCGGTGAGCCGGCCGGTGATGCGGTCGTCGAAGCGCGCGCCGATGCAGACCATGACGTCGCAATCATGCATCGCCATATTGGCTTCATAGGTGCCATGCATGCCGAGCATGCCCAGCCAGTTCTTGCCCGACGCCGGATAGGCGCCAAGACCCATCAGCGTCGAGGTGATCGGAAAGCCGGTGAGGTCGACCAATTCGCGCAGCAGATGACTGGCTTCCGGGCCGGAATTGATGACACCGCCGCCGGTATAGAGGATCGGCCTTTTGGCGGCCGCCATCAGTCCGACCGCCGCCTTGATCTTTTCCAGGTCGCCCTGGACCTTAGGTTGATAGCTCGTGCGCGGCGCCGTCTGCGGTGGCACATAGATGCCCTTGGCGAACTGCACATCCTTCGGGATGTCGACGACGACCGGACCGGGACGTCCTGTCGTCGCGACATGAAACGCCTCGTGGATGATTGCTGCGAGCTCGTTGACGTCCTTCACCAGCCAATTGTGCTTGGTGCAGGGCCGCGTAATGCCGATCGTGTCGCACTCCTGGAAGGCATCCGAGCCGATCAGCGAGGTCGGCACCTGACCGGTCAGGCAGACCAGCGGGATCGAATCCATCAGCGCATCCTGCAGCGGCGTCACTGCATTGGTGGCGCCCGGCCCGGAGGTCACCAGCATGACCCCGGCCTTGCCGGTCGAGCGCGCATAGCCCTCCGCCGCATGACCCGCGCCTTGCTCGTGACGGACGAGGATGTGCTCGACATCGTCCTGTTGAAAGATTTCGTCATAGATCGGGAGAACCGCGCCGCCCGGATAGCCGAAAACATGCTCGACGCCATTGTCCTTCAGCGCCTGCACCACCATTTCGGCACCGGTCATTTCGCGCCGCTCGTTATGTCCACTGCTCATCGGTCTGATCCCGTACTGTCCGCCATCGGGCGATTGCTGGTCGTTTAGTCGTGTTTCGGGCAATAAAAAAGGCCCCCGAGGGAGCCTGTGTCTGCGCATGGGAGGTTTTCGCCCGGCGGTTACACCGCCTTGCCCACGCGCTTTCCTACGAGAATGAGTGCCTTTTTCATGGTGGCGGACAATAGAATTGGTTTTGCGCCGCTGTCAACGGCCAATGTGCACGAGACCAAAGGGTTTGAATCCGTTGGCCGTATCCGACGGCCGGTCGACCACCATCGCATTGAGCCAGCTGTTTCCGCCACAAGACACCGTTCCGGTACGACCGCCGGCAGGACCAGAGTCCATGATCGTCCCGATAAACCATTGAAACCACGCGAAACTATTTGACGACGTGACGCGGCGCATAGTTTGCCGCGATACTCCGGTCAGCCGGGCTGGGAGGGTCCGGCAAAACCACGATGACGACCAGGACTTCACGGGAGGAAATTGATGCTCGACAAGGCCCCAGCCAAGAAACTGTCCGACCTGCTCGACCAATTCGGCGCAGCGCTTGCCGCCGGTGATATCGACAAGGCGGTCGGGTGCTTTCAGGAAGACTGCTACTGGCGCGACCTGGTGACCTTCACCTGGAACATCAAGACCATGGAAGGTCGCGACCAGGTGCGCGACATGCTGATCAGCCAGTTGGCCAAGACAAAACCCTCGAACTGGGCGATCGCCAAGGGTGAGGACGCGAGCGAAAGCGACGGGCTGGAGGGCTGGATCAGCTTCGAGACGGAAGTGGCACGTGGCTTCGGCCATATCAGACTGAAGGATGGAAAGATCTGGACGCTGCTCACCACCATGGTCGAGTTGAAGGGCCATGAGGAACCCGCCGGCTTCGCCCGGCCGATGGGCGCCAAGCATGGCCATGGCAAGAACCGTCCGACGTGGAAGGAAGAGCGCGAGAAGGAGGCGGCCGAGCTCGGCTTCAAGACGCAGCCCCACACGCTGATCATCGGCGGTGGCCAGGGTGGCATCGCGTTAGGCGCTCGGCTGAGGCAGCTCGGCGTGCCGACCATCATCGTCGAGAAGAACGAGCGCGCCGGCGATTCATGGCGCAAGCGCTACAAGTCGCTCTGCCTGCACGACCCGGTCTGGTACGACCATCTGCCCTATATCGACTTCCCCCGGAACTGGCCGGTCTTCTCGCCCAAGGACAAGATCGGCGACTGGCTGGAAATGTACACCAAGGTCATGGAGCTGAACTATTGGTCCTCCACGGAGGCAAAGAGCGCCACCTATGACGACGAGAAGAAGGAATGGACGGTCGTCGTCCATCGCGACGGCAAGGATATCACGTTGAAGCCGAAGCATCTGGTGCTGGCGACGGGACAGTCAGGCAAGGCCAACATGCCGAAATTCAAGGGCATGGACAACTTCAAGGGTGATCAGCACCATTCTTCCAAGCACCCCGGCCCCGATGCCTATGCGGGCAAGCGCGCCGTCGTCATCGGCTCGAACAACTCAGCCCATGACATCGCCGCAGCCCTTTGGGAGGCCGGCGCCGATGTCACCATGGTGCAGCGCTCGACCACCCATATCTCCAGATCCGACACGCTGATGGAAATCGGACTGGGTTCGCTCTACTCGGAGAAAGCCGTGCAAGGCGGGATGACCACGGCCAAGGCCGACCTCGTCTTTGCGTCCCTGCCCTACAAGATCCTGCATGAATTCCAGATCCCGGCCTACGCCGAGATGAAGAAGCGAGACGCCAAATTCTACGAGGGGCTGGAAAAGGCAGGATTCATGCTCGACTGGGGCGATGACGATTCCGGCCTGTTCATGAAATATCTCAGGCGCGGCTCAGGCTACTACATCGACGTCGGCGCTTCCGACCTCATCATCGACGGCTCGATCAAGCTGAAAAGCGGCGTCGAGGTTAAGGAGGTCCGGGAGCATTCGGTCCTGCTTAGTGACGGATCGGACCTGCCGGCCGACCTCATCGTCTACGCCACCGGCTATGGCTCGATGAACGGCTGGGCGGCCGACCTGATATCCAGGGACGTTGCCGATAAGGTCGGAAAATGCTGGGGCCTCGGCTCCAACACTACCAAGGATCCCGGCCCCTGGGAGGGCGAATTGCGCAATATGTGGAAGCCGACGCAACAGGAGGCGCTGTGGTTCCATGGCGGCAATTTGCACCAGTCGCGCCACTATTCGCAATTCCTGTCCCTGCAGTTGAAGGCACGGCACGAAGGCATCGAAACGCCGGTTTACGGGCTGCAGCAAGTCCATCACAAGGGATAGCAGGCGGGACAAGACATAGAGGGGGTGGCGCGGCGAATTCCCCCCCTCCTCTGTAATCAGGCGGCAGGAGCGTCGGGTGCGGATACCGGCTGGTTCTGCGTGGCTGCCAGCGCGTCGCGCAGGGCCTGCTCCTTGGTGTGGTCGAGTGAGGTTTTCAGCACGGTGCCGCCCGATCCTTTCAGATCCTCGAGCACCTTGTCGGCTGTCATCTTGCGGACCAGCACGAACAGTGCCGCGTTGCCGGGCTGCAGGCTTGACCCGAGTTCCTTCATGAACTTGTCGTTGATGCCGAAATCGCTCAGCGCGCCGCCAAGAGCGCCCGAGGCCGCGCCAACCGCCGCTCCTACGACCGGCATTAGGAAGATCATTCCGACGAGGAGCCCCCAGAAGCTGCCGGAGACCGCTCCAGCGGTGGTTGGGTTGAAGAGTTGATTGAGCTTGACGTCGCCGCTCTCCTGCTTCACCGCGATCACCGCATCGCTGAGTTCGATCAGGTATTCCTTCTGCAATTCGAACAGCCGCTTGCGCACCTTTTCCGCCTTGGCTTCGGTCGAATAGACGATGGCGATCAAATCGGACATGGAATAGCTCCTTGCTGGCTTGCAAATGCTCGGCGGTTTTGTTGCATCCTACGAAATCTTAGTGACAGGTATTGTTTGTGCTTCGCGTCGCTCAACCGGCGATGCGCGCACGGCGCATCTTCGGACGGCCGTAGGGCGGCACCGCGCAAGGCCGAAAGATACTCGAAGCAGTACTTAACTGTCTATCTGCCCGGCCATGCTATTCGAGATACTTACCCGTGCGATTATCTGTAGAAAAATCAAACGGAGCCTTGCGACAGCCGAGCGTCACCGGGTCTGGCCGATGCGCTTCCAGTAGATAAGCGTACCGGTCAGTCCCCCATGCGGCTTCAATGCATAGTCCGGTATCTCGCCGGCCAGCGTGAATCCCAGTCTCTCATAGAGGCCGGAAGCGCCGTCCTCGGCCGCCGTGTCCAGCACCAGCAGCGTGCGGCCCTTCTCGACAGCGAGGCTTTCGGCCGCTTGCATCAGGCGAGTCGCCACCCCTTGGCCGCGACGAGCGACGCGGGTCATCAGCTTGGCGATCTCGGCCCGGTGCGGCTGGTTGGGGGGACAGTCGAGCAGCAAGGTGACGGTGCCGACCAGAACCTCACCGTCCCAGGCGCCCAGCACCGCTCGTTCGCCTCTTGCCGCCGCCATAAGCGATTTGGTCCAGAAGGCGCCTGCCGCTTCCGGCGCCAGCGGGTGCATGAAACTGACCGATCCGCCGGCGGCAACCGTCTCGATCAGCATATCGCCCAGCATTGCTTGGGCTCCTGCAGCCTGGGTCAGAGCCTTGATTTCGATGGAGCTCATGCGTGCGATGCCCTTTGACTGCGATGGAGCGATCGGCGTGTTCCAGCCGTCAATCAAGACCACTGATTCGGCGTCGCTTTCGTACTGCCTTGATCGCGGCAATGCGATCGGTGTCCTTTGGCTGCAGATGCAGCCCGCGTTCCAGAATTTCGAGCGTATATTCCTCATAGGTCAGGCCCAGCCGCTCGGCCTTTTCCATCCGCATCAGCATCACGTCGCGGCTCGGCGCCTTCCACGCCTTGGCATACGCAGCCTGCCAGGCAAGGAAGATGTAAGGGTCGCCCTTGCCCCACGGCGGGCCATCATACTCGTCGAGAGGCGGCCCCCCATTGTCGGAGCGTTTGGGACGGCGTGCCATGCGTTCAGCCTCTTGCCAGCGCGACCAGATAGTCGGCGGCATCCGGTCCAAGAGCGCGAAATGTGCAATCCGACGGCGCGCCAAGCGCCAAGCAGTCCCCCGGTTCGAGACTATGGACGATATCGCCCTCGGTGAATTCCAGTCGTCCGGAAATCAGCCATATCTGTTGTCTGATGAAGGCATAGGACGCCGCCGGAAAGCTTACCTTGGCCCCCGCCGGCAATTGGACCCGGATCAGTTCGAGCGGCATGTCCGAGACCGGCGAAAGATGCCGCCTGATATAGCCGGTGGCGGGATCGCGCCAGACCGGCTGACCGCCTTCGCGAAGCAGCCCGCCGCCTTGCAGCTCCGCCCGCGCGATGAGGGTGGAAAGCGTCATGCCGAAGGCCGCCGCGATGCGCACCAGAAGTGTGGCGGTCGGGCTCGTCTTGCCGCGCTCTATCGTGCTGAGCATGGCTTTCGATACGCCGGAGCGGTCCGCGAGTTCCGCCAGCGACCAGTCCCTCAATGCTCTTTCGGAGCGTATTCTCCTGCCGATGCTTGAGGAGATATCGTTCGCAACATCAGTCATTCGTCCGGTATATCGAAATATTTGTTTGGAGCAAGGGGCCGATCGGTTCAATTTTCGCGAATGGCTTAACACCCGCTACACCATTCAACCTCACCCCGCCTTAACCTCACCGATGTAACGTCGATCTCCTGGGGAAATGGGAAACAGCCTGTCCATGCTTGTCGAGCGCGAGACCTCCGTCGGAGAGCTGACATTGCAGGAGCGCCGCAAGGCGGAGCAGAACGACAAGCGCATTCTGGGCAATGTCGTCCAGTGCGACGGTGCGCGCGCCACCATCAGCGCCTATGCCGAGGATGCCGAAGGCACGGTCACCGGCCAATGGACCGTCGGCAAGATGATCTCCATCAACCTCGGCACCACGCGAACCGTCGGCTTGGTCTACGGGATCGGCAAGTCGGATCGCGCCTGGAGCAATGAGGGCCAGAACCCGATCGAGGTCAGTATCGAGCTTATCGGCGAGGTGCGCGACGGCGTCGGGCCCGGCGCCAAGCCGGTTTTCGACCGCGGCATCACCTGCTATCCACATATCGGCGCCATTGCCCATCGCATCCGCAGCCGCGACCTGCAGGCGGTCTACGACCTTGCCGGGCGCCACTCGATCACCATCGGCACGCTGTCGCAGGACGAGACGATCGACGCCAACATCGCCATCGACGACACGCTGGCGCGCCACTTCGCCATTGTCGGCACCACCGGCGTCGGCAAGTCCACCGCCGTCTCGCTGCTTTTGCGCAAGTCGATCGCCGCCCGGCCCGACCTGCGCGTCCTCATCCTCGATCCGCATAACGAGTTCGCTGCCTCCTTGCCCGAACACTGCGTCAAGGTCGATTCGACGACGCTGGATCTGCCCTTCTGGATGTTCAAGCTCGAAGAATTCGCCGAAGTGCTGTTTCGCGGGCGTGAGACCGTGCCGGAGGAAGTCGATGCCTTGCGCGATCTCATCCCCGCCGCCAAAAGCCTGTACCGCAACCCCAACTCGGGCACCTCGCTCAGGCGTGGCGCCGACGCGATGACCGCGGACACGCCGGTGCCCTACCGCATTGCCGACCTCCTCAAGCAGATCGACGAGCGCATGGGGTTGCTGGAAAGCCGGAACGACCGTCCCACTCTCAGATCGCTGAGGACGCGCATCGAATCGGCGGCTGCGGATCCGCGCTACCGCTTCATGTTCGGTTCGCGCCTGATCGAGGACACCATCCACGAGACGATCGGCAACATTTTTCGCGTGCCGCATCACGGCCGCCCGGTGACCTGCTTCGAGATGGCCGGCATGCCGTCGGAAGTGGTCAATTCGGTCTGCTCGGTGCTGGCGCGCCTGGCCTTCGACCTTGCGCTGTGGAGCGAAGGCCGGCTGCGGCTATTGTTCTTGTGCGAGGAAGCCCACCGCTACATGCCGGCCGATCCGCGCCTTGGTTTCGCGCCGACCCGGCACGCGCTGTCGCGCATCGCCAAGGAAGGCCGCAAATATGGCTGCTATCTCGGCGTCGTCACCCAGCGCCCGGGCGAGCTCGATCCCACCATCCTGTCGCAGTGCTCGACCTTTTTTGCCATGCGGCTTGCCAACGAGCAGGACCAGGCGATCATCCGCTCGGCGATCGCCGATTCCTCGGCCTCCACGCTGGCGTTCCTGTCCTCCATGGGCCAGCGCGAAGCCATCGCCTTCGGCGAAGGGGTGGCGACGACCATGCGGCTGAAATTCGAAAAGCTGTCCGAGGATCTGATCCCCGGCACGGCCAAACGCGAGGAAGCCGTGCTGTCCAACATCGAGAACGATGTCGACCTGGTGGCGATCGTCGAAAGGCTGCGAAACGTGCCGAAACCGCAGCAGGCGATGGCTTTCGCCGAAGTCGTGGAACCCAGCCGGCAGGCCGGCGATCCCAACTATCGCAAGCCACCTGCCCCGACTGTCGCACGCGTCCAGCCGGACGACGATTTCGACATGCGCTATGGCCTGAAACCGGCAACCTTCGGCCTGCGCCCGCAGAACGATTGAGCCGGCGCCCTCCAGCCCATCAAGCTTCCGTTGCAGACTTGTCAGCCTGTGAAGCCAGGGCAAATCCCGTCAGAAAATTCGTCAGGCTGAGTCGGATGGCGCCGTTTTCGAGAACCGGAGCGGAGCGGACATTAGTCCGTGAGCACCGGAAGCGCAGAAAACGACGCCAGACGGCCAGCATCACGAATTTAATGACGGGATTTCAGGCGCAGACGCGATTGCGTCCTTGCCTCTTCGCCTCATAGAGTTGGCGGTCGGCGCGACGATAGAACTCTTCGGCGGTTTCCTTGCGGTCCCAGACGGCAAGGCCCACGCTGGTCGTGATCTTCAGGCGGACATTGCCTGACAATATCGACATGTTGGCGATCGCCTTGCGAATGCGCTCGGCGAATTTGGCCAGAAGTTCGGCGTCCATATTGGGCGTGACCACCGCGAATTCCTCGCCACCCAGCCGAGCCACCACATCGTGATAGCGCGTCATGTCCTTGAGACAGTTGGCGACCGCCCGCAAGACCTCGTCGCCGACATCATGACCATGGGTGTCGTTAACCTGCTTGAAATGGTCGAGATCAAGGATCATCAGCCCGACCGGCTTTTCGATGCGGCCGAATTCCTCGAGATATTCCTTCAGTGCATCGTCGAAATAGCGCCGATTCTGCATGCCGGTCAGGCTGTCGGTCAGTGCCGCATGCTCCAGCGTTTCCGAACGGGCGCTGAGCGAAACCGTCATTGCGCGCAACTTGCCTTCTTCCGTAGCCTGCCTGCGGATCAGCGGATAGATAAAGAAAATGCCGAAGAACAGCGCAGTCGCCAATAGAACGCCGGTCACAAACAACAGCTTGTTGAGATAGACGATCTTCTCAATCCCGGAAGGCGTCTCGATCTCGGCCGCGAAGGCCTGCAGAAGCCCATAGGCGTGAAGCGTCACCAGGCCGGCGGCCAGGATTACGAAGATGAAGACGAAAAAGGCTGATTCCGCCTTGTGAAAACGCATCTGCTCCCCGTTGGAAAATTCCCACAGACCTTATGGCACGGACGACCTTACGGAGGGTTAATTAGGACAACTTCGACGGGAAGTCTCCCCTCCAGATCAACTTTTCAGGTTGCACCGGAAAACGGATCCGAGATCGTGGATTCCACACGATCACCGGGGCGCTGTCTCAGCCATTCCGGACCCAATTGATGCCTGAACCAGGTCGCCTGGCGCTTGGCATATTGTCGCGTCGCGATCTTTGCGCGCTCGATCGCTTCGGGAAAGCTCAGCTCCCCGGCCATTGCGGTCTGGAGCTCGCGAACGCCGATCGCTTTCATCGCCGGCAAATCGGGATCGAGACCAAGACTGGTGAGTTGCTTGACCTCATCGAGGGCACCCTTCTCCAGCATGCGGTCGAACCGCGCCCCGATCCGCTCCACCAGCGCCGCCCGGTCCGGTTCGATCACCAAGAAGCGTGCGCTGTCCCTGTCGATCAGCGATCGGCCTCTCGCCGCCTGCCATTTGAGGATAGAACGGCCCGATGCGTCGAGCACCTCCAGCGCCCGCACGATGCGCTGGCCGTCGGTCGGCTTCAGCATCATCCCGGCCGCGGAATCCTCGCGCATCAAGACGCGGTGCAGCTTGGCTGCGCCCTGCTCCTGGAGCTCGTAGCGCCAGCGGTCGCGGACCTGCTGCGGAATGTCGGGCATTTCCGAAATGCCTTCCACAAGCGCCCGGAAATAAAGCCCGGTGCCGCCGACGAAAATCACCGGCCGTTCGAAGAACGTGCCCTCATCGATCAGCTTCGTCACGTCGCGCAGCCAGGCGCCGGTGGAATATGCGGTGGAGGGATGGACATGCCCATAAAGATAATGCGGGACGCGGGCGAGCTCGGCAGCGGTCGGCCGCGCCGTCAGCACGTCGAGCACGGAGTAGCCTTGCATGGAATCGGTGTTGACGATGACGCCGCCCTTGCGCTCGGCGAGATCGAGCGCAAGGGCGGACTTGCCGCTGGCAGTTGGCCCGGCTATCAGGATCGCGTTCTTAACGCGGCCCTCGCCCGCCTGCCCGCCGGAATTTTCGATGCCGCTGATCGCCACGCCTTTGATCGCCACGCTTGTGTCCCATCCCGCCGGCCGCGCATTGTCGCCGGCGCTTGCGAATATGGCGTCACGGTCGGTCGGCGCAAGCACTGTTCGCTGGCTGGCCGATGGCATCGCTTGCGAATTCGCTTTGCCCGATGGGACCGAAGCCGCTGAAGCGACCGCCAGCCTGCGCGCCGTGCTCGCTGCCGAGCCGGTCGATGTGATCGTTCAGCAGGCCGAGGGACGGCGAAAGAAAATCCTCATCGCCGATATGGATTCGACTGTCATCGACCAGGAGTGCATCGACGAGCTTGCCGACGAGATCGGCATCAAGGATCGCGTCGCCGCCATCACGGCGCGATCGATGAACGGCGAGATCGCTTTCGAGCCGGCCTTGCGTGAGCGAGTGGCGCTGCTGAAGGGCCTCGACGCTGCCGTGGTCGACCGCATCATCGCCAACCGCCTGACGCTGGCCTCCGGTAGCCGCGCGCTTGTCCAGACAATGCGGGCTAACGGTGCATGGACTGCACTGGTGTCGGGCGGCTTCAACGTCTTCACCTCACGCATTGCCGCCGTGCTCGGCTTTCAGGAGAACCGCGCCAATAGCCTGCTCGAGCTGAATGGCCGCTTCACAGGGCTGGTGGCCGAGCCGATCCTGGGGCGCGCCGCGAAAGCCGAGGCGCTGCTCGAGATTTCGGCCCGCCTCGGGCTGACGACCGCGGACGCCATTGCCGTCGGCGACGGCGCCAACGATCTCGACATGATCCGCCTTGCCGGCACCGGTGTGGCGCTTCATGCCAAACCGGTCGTGGCGGCGGAGGCAAAATTCCGCATCGACCACGGCGACCTGACCGCGCTTCTCTATCTGCAGGGCTACCGGCAGGAGGAGTTTGCAGCGTGACGCCGATCCGCACCGAGCGCCTGATCCTGCGCAATTGGGAGGATCGCGACCGCGAGCTCTTCCATCGAATCAATTCCGACGAACGCGTTATGGAATTCTTTCCATTTCGCCGCGACCGCGCTGCCGCCGACGCCAAAATGGACGAGTTCCGCGCCTGGATCGCCGAGGATGGCTATGGTTTCGCTGCCGCCGAGATAATTGAAACGCGCCAATGCATCGGCTTCGTCGGCCTCCTCGACACCGATCATTTGCCCTTCCTGCCGGCCGGCACAGTCGAGATCGGCTGGCGGCTGGCGCCCGAATTCTGGGGCCATGGCTACGTCACCGAGGCGGCCGAAGCCTGGCTCGCCTATGGTTTCGAAACGCTAGGCCTCGATGAAATCGTATCCTTCGCCGTTATGGATAACAGCCGTTCCACCGCCGTCATGCAGCGCCTGGGCATGATCGCCGACCCGGCCAGCGATTTCGACCATCCCGGTATTCCGGAAAGCCATGCCAGGCTGAAGCGGCATGTGTTCTACAGGCTCGCGCGCGGGGATTGGCAGTCAAGAAAAAGGGCGGCTCGATAGCCGCCCTTTTTGTTTTAAAATCAAAGCATTGCAGGCTTTACCGGACTCAATCCATCCTGATCGTCACAAACCGCAATTCGCCGGACTTCGATGCCAGCATCAGCAGCGCGTTCTTGCGACCCTGCTCCTTCAATGCAGCAATCCGGTCCATGACATCCTTGGGTGTGGCGACCGATTCCTGGGCGATCTCGGTGATCACCTCGCCGGCCTGGATGCCGCGTTCGGCAGCGGCCGAATCCTTGCTGACTTCGGTGATGACGACGCCGGAGACTTCGGCGGCGATGCCGAATTTCGTCCGCGTCTCGTCATTGAGCTCGCCAATGGTCATGCCGAGCACGGCGGCCGTCGCAACGGCAGGCGCCTTGTCGCCATTGTCCTGATCGGTGTTGCCGTCCTCGCCGCTGGCAAGCTTTTCGCCATCTTCGAGCCGGCCGAGCGTCACCTTCACGGTCTGCTCGACACCTTTGCGCACGATGACCACGTCGACAGCCTTGCCGACCGAGCTTTCCGCGACGACGCGCGGCAGGTCGCGCATTTCATTGACGTCCCTGCCGTCGAACTTGATGATGACGTCGCCCGCCAGGATGGTGCCGTTGTCGACCGGCCCTCCCTTGATGACGCCAGCGACCAGCGCGCCCTTGGCGGTCGCCATGCCGAGGCTTTCGGCAATATCTTCCGTCACCGGTTGAATGCGCACGCCGAGCCAGCCGCGCCGCGTCTCGCCGAACTGGCGGAGCTGGTCGACGACGCCCAACGCCAGCTGCGAGGGAATCGAAAAGCCGATGCCGATCGAGCCGCCGGACGGCGAGATGATCGCCGTGTTGATACCGATCACCTCGCCGGCGCTGTTGAACAGCGGTCCGCCGGAATTGCCGCGGTTGATCGCGGCATCGGTCTGGATGAAATCGTCATAGGGACCGGAATTGATATCACGGTTGCGGGCCGACACGATGCCCACAGTCACGGTGCCGCCGAGGCCGAACGGATTGCCGATCGCCATCACCCAGTCACCGACACGCATCTTGCTGGAATCGCCGAATTTCACCGCGGTCAGTTTGTGCCCTTTCGGGTCGACCTTCAGCACCGCAACGTCGGTCTTGGTGTCGGTGCCGACCAGCGTCGCCTTCAGCGTCACGCCGTCGGAGAAATTCACCTCGATATCGTCGGCATCGGCGATCACGTGGTTATTCGTCACCACAATGCCCTGCTCGGCATCGACCACGAAACCGGAGCCCAGCGATTGCACCTTTTGCGAACGATCGCCCTGTTCGCCAGGACGGTTCTTGAAGAAATCGTCGAAGAAATCCTGAAAGGGCGAGCCCTCCGGAAGCTGCGGCATCGGCACAGCACCAGGCCCCTCAGTGCCCTTTACCCTCTGCGAAGTCGATATGTTGACCACGGCACCCAGCAGGCCCTGCGCGAGATCGGCAACGGAGGCCGGGCCGTCCGCAGCGACTGTCGGCGTCACCAGCGACGGCACGGTAAAGGCGCCGATAAGAAGTGCTGCTGCACCCGAAGTGAACGTCCGCCTCGCCGCGCGCAAAAAGCTGTTGGATGTCATCGAGAAGTCTCCCGGTGTCTCTGAAAAGAAAAGCGCCTCGCCGAAAACGCAGCGTCGAGCCATGTTGGCAAGAAATACGGCACGTTTGCGGCTATGGCTATCGGCATAGGATAAATCCTGCGTTATCCCGAAATCATAGACCGATCACGTTATCCGCCGCGCACCAGCCAGACGAGGCCGACGCCAACGGCGATTGCGACCAGCCCGGCGATCCGCAGCGCATTCTCCGGCGTTGTCAGAACTTCGCTGGCAAGTTTCTTGGCAAGGTTGGGAAAGCCGCCATAGACCAGGCCCTCTACGACGAGGACCAGGCCTATTGCTGCCAGAAAATCCTGCACCGGCCGTTACTGGCCGGTGCCTGGCTGCGCTGCCGGTGCAGCAGGTGCCGCGGGCGGCGTATCCCCGCCGGCGGGATTGCGGAAGAAACGGAAGAATTCCGAATTCGGCGACAGCACCATCGTCGTTCCGGTGCTGTTCAGCGCCGTGCCGTAGGCATTCATCGATCGGTAAAAATCAAAGAAGGCCGGATCGCGCTGGTAGGCGTTCGCGAAGGTGGCGCTGCGTTGAGCTTCGCCTTCACCACGCAGGATTTCAGACTCCCTCCGTGCCTCGGCGACGATCTCCACCACTTCGCGGTCGGCGCGAGCCCTGATGCGCTGCGCCGCCTCGTTGCCGCGCGCCCTCAGCCGCTCGGCTTCGGCCAGACGCTCAGCCTTCATGCGGTCGTATGTCTGTTGCGAGACTTCCGCCGTCAAATCGGTACGGCGAATGCGGACATCCTCGATCTGCAGGCCGAGCGATGTAGCGTCGGGCCTCAGCTGATCGCGCACTTCACGCATCATCACGGCTCGCTCTTCCGAGAGCGCTGCCTCGAAGTCGCGCAGACCGTAGACACGGCGCAAGGCGGCGTCGAGACGCGTCCTCAACCGTGCCTCGGCCAGCTCGATCTGACCGGACACCGCGGAGCGGAACACGCGCGGATCCGAGATCCGATAGGCGATGAAGGCGTCCACCTCATAGAACTTGCCGCCCGAAACCTGGACGCGGATGTTGTCGAGGTCGAAGCGCAGCACCCTGTTTTCGATCAACTGCACGCTATCGGCATCGAAGAAGGCGAACGGCGCCTTGAAATAGATGCCCGGCTGGCTCTTGACGTCGACGATCTCGCCAAACCTAAGCACCAGCGCCTGCTGGCGAGCATTGACAACGAAAACCGACGAATAGAGCAGGAACAGGAGAACCGCGGCGATGACGGCAATGATGGGAAGACGGTTGGCCATCACTGGTTTCCTCCGAGGACCGGCGCCGGCGCCTTTTGCTGCAATGCCGGCAGCGGTAAATAGGGAACGATCCCCTGTCCGTTGCCTTGCTCGACGATGACCTTGTTGGAATCCTTCAGAACCCTCTCCATCGTTTCCAGATAAAGCCGCTGGCGCGTCACGTCAGGCGCCTTTGCGTATTCGTCATAGACCGAGATGAAGCGCTGCGCCTCGCCTTCGGCCTCCTGCACGACCCGGTTCTTATAGCCGGCCGCGTCCTCGCGGATCTGTGCGGCCTCGCCGCGCGCCTGACCGAGTTTCTGGTTGGAATACTGGTTGGCCTGCTCGACGAACTTGTCCTCGTCCTGTTCGGCGCGCTGCACTTCGTCGAAGGCGTCGGCCACTTCGCGCGGCGGCGCGGCATCCTCGATCGAAATCGCATTGACGTTCAGGCCGGCCTTATAGCCGTCCAGCGTCGTCTGGATGATTTCGCGCACGGAAGCCGCAATGCCCTCGCGATCATCGCGGAAGATGTCCTGCGCAGGCCGACGGCCGACGGCTTCGCGCATGGCGCTTTCGGCGACCTGCCGCAGCATGCCGTCGGGATCGGACACATCGAACAGATAGGCTCTCGGATCGGAGACCTGATAGGCGACAGAGAACTGGACATTGACGATGTTCTGGTCACCAGAAAGCATCAGGCCTGAACCGTTGCCGGAGGTCGTGCCGCCGCCGATATCGACGAGTTGTTCGGCGATGACGGCTGTCTCGACCGTTTCGATGGGCCACCAATGGAAATGCAGACCGGGCTGCGA
Source organism: Mesorhizobium sp. M0938 (assembly GCF_040319125.1). NCBI lineage: Bacteria > Pseudomonadati > Pseudomonadota > Alphaproteobacteria > Hyphomicrobiales > Phyllobacteriaceae > Mesorhizobium > Mesorhizobium sp. M0938. The sequence continues at coordinate 384,053 of NZ_JAMYNS010000006.1, forward strand.
GAGCTCCGCCTTTGGCACGCCGAATCTGAGTTCGACCGCAACCTCGTCCGGCTGCACGGTATAGACGGCTTTGAACGCCCACAGCACGACGAGCGCTGCCGCGATCAGCCCGAACACGGCTGGGCTGGCGCCACCGCCTCCCGGCAAAGCACGCCGCAACCTGTCCTGGCCGCGCCGGATGATGTCTTCGAGATCGGGAGGCGAGCCCTGCGGACCGCTGGGCCCCTTCGGTCCCTGCCCCCAGGGTCCTGGATTGTTGCCGCCGCCCCACGGGCCGCCGCCTCCGCCGCTTTTGTCATTCCAGGGCATGAATGTCCTTTCGCTCCCTCACGCGCCGGCCTGACGACGCAAAATCCAGTGTTGTTCTTCTATAGGGATGCGAGGGCACGCTTTCAACGCGATCGGTCGTCGTCGCCGTCCTTTTGGACCGTCGCGACCCTTATATCGTCCCTCAATGCACGTCGCCGCGTCGCTCGTAAACCGAATAGCGTGTCGCATGGCTGTCCTTTTCACCGGCAGGAACGTCCTGCGAGCGGACGATGCGCCACGAATCCGGGTCGATCGGCGGGAAATGCGCGTCGCCGTCGACCTCGGCAAGGATATGGGTGACATGCAAGCGGTCGGCCAGCGGCAGCGCCTGGGCATAAATCTCGCCGCCGCCGATAACGCAGATTTCGTCGGCGCCGGCCATGCAGCGTCCGCGCACCTTCGCCAGACTGATCGCGTCGTCGAGCGAATGCACGACTTCGACACCCTCGGCGCGCCAGGCCTCGTCGCGGGTCACCACGATGTTGAGCCTTCCGGGCAAAGGCCGGCCGATGCCTTCGTAGGTCTTGCGACCCATGACGATAGGTTTGCCCATCGTGTCGGCCTTGAACCGCTTGAGATCGCTGGAAAGCCGCCACGGCAACCCGCCATCGCGCCCGATCACGCCGTTTTCGGCGATGGCGACATAGATCGCGACATCCATCAGCCGCCGCTCCCGCCATCGCCGCCGGTAGGCACCAGCAGCAAAATGTCGATGTCGCGCTCGGGATAGAAATTTTCTGCCGTCATCTCGAAACGCGTCGGCCCGACTTTCCTGACGTTTTCGCCACAGAACGAGACCAGGTTCTTCGGATCGCCCTTGTCGACGGTCAGCTTGAATTTGCCGATCGTGCCCGTCGCCCAGTTGCCGCCAGTGGTCAGGATATAGGCGATGCGGTTTTCGAAATATTTCGGAGTGCCATCGGGATTGCCCTTCGCTGCCTTGCGGGTCGCATTCTCGAACGTCTGGTCCATGCAGTAGCGGGTCTTGTAGGCGGCATATTGGCCCTGGAACTGGCCGTCATAGAAGAAGCTGACCGAGGACGTGCCGCCGACGCTCGGCTTGTAGCGGTGGGCGACGCGGACTGCCTTGTTGGCTGGAAAGGTCGAGCGCCACCAATAGGTCGAGCGCAATTGCCAGAACGGCACATAAACGGTCTTCATGCCGGAACCGTCGTCGGCGGTGTCCTCGATGATGAGGCCGCGATCGACCCAGTCGTCGGCAACCGCTTGCGGCAGCTTTGCCAATGCCGCCTTGGCCGCGTCGCCGAACGGGTAAAACGGCACGTTTTGCGCCCTCAAATCGGCGCCGATGTCGATGCCGAGCGCAAACGCCTTCTGCTCGAGCTGCGGTTTTGCCGCCACACTGTCGATCGTCACCTCGAAGCCGAGGAAATTGTCGCTCTGGCCGTCGGGGATCGCCGGCATCTCGTTGGGGTCGCCTTCGATGTCGGGCATCGGAAAGGCGACGATCGCCTCGACGTCCTTGTCGGTGTTGTTGCGGAAGACATAGTCGACCGTCACCTTTTCCGGCGAGATGTAGAGATATTCGCTCTCCATGGCGACGGCGTCGCTGCGCGACAGGATCAGGCCGCCCGTTCCCAATTCGGCGATCGAATCATTGGCGAATGCGGGCGTGGCCGGGAGCGCCAGCGCTGCGGTCAGGACATAACGGAACATGAAAGCTCCCTTGGCGAGATACCGGCATGACTCTAGCCGTTTCGATGTCGCGCTTCAAAGCCCTTCCGCGCTTGCGCACAGCCATGACTTATCTGGACACCGACGTTCGGATCGGGCAGGAGTTCGCCCATGCGCAAGCTTCTCGTCATCGGCATCGGCGCCGGCAATCCCGACCATATGACCGTGCAGGCCATCGACGGCTTGAACCGCGCCGAGGTGCTGTTCATTCCCGACAAGGGCGCGAAGAAGAACGATCTCGCCGACCTGCGCCGCCAGATCTGCGACCGATTCGTCACCAATCCAAACTCGCGTCGCGTCGAATTCGACGTGCCTGCGCGGGCCGAGCCGGCGCCCTCCTATCGCTCGACCGTCGATGACTGGCACGAGGCGATCGCCGCGATCTATGAGGGCCTGATCCGCGACGAGCTTTCGCAAAATGGCTGCGGCGCCTTCCTGATCTGGGGCGATCCCTCGCTCTATGACAGCGCGCTGCGCATCCTTGAGCGCGTGCGCCTCAGGGGCAATGTCGAATTCGCTTTGGACGTCATTCCCGGCATCACCGCCGTCCAGGCGCTCGCCGCCAGCCACAAAATGGCGCTGAACCGCATCGGCGACTCCGTCTTGCTCACCACCGGCCGCCGGCTCACCGAGGAAGGTTTGCCCGAAAATGCCGGCAGCACCGTCGTCATGCTGGACGGCAAATGCGCCTTCAACACGCTGGACGACAAGGACCTCGTCATCCACTGGGGAGCCTATCTCGGCACACCCGACGAGATCCTCATTTCCGGCCGCCTCGGCGACGTCGGCGACGAAATCGCAAAGACCCGCGAGGAAGCCCGCCGGAAAAAGGGCTGGATCATGGATACGTATCTGCTGCGCAAGCTCGGCGAGCCGGAAGAGTAGAAGGCCCGGCCGGTACAAATTCCACCAACCTCACCCCGCGTCGATTTCCGCCTGTAATGCCTCCATATGCGTTTCCGCCGCCGAAGCGGCAGCCCGTTCGATGGCGCGAAAGCGGCTGACCACCGCAAGCCCCACCGAGGTTAACTGGGCGCCGCCGCCCTTTTTCCCGCCGGTCTGCGCCGCGACCAGCGGCTTGCCGAACACGCGGTTCATGTCCTCGACCAGATCCCAGGCGTGCTTGTAGGACATTTCCATACCGCGCGCCGCTGCCGAGATCGAGCCGAAGGCGGCTATCTGCTCCAGAAGCTCGATTTTGCCCGGCCCGATGCGTCCGTCTGGATCGAGGTTTATCCGCAAGCTCAGCGACGGCATTCCACTCCTCCGCAGTCACGCCGCAGCCATACTAGAACCTCTCCAGCAATACCGCTATTCCAAATCGATATAGCGACGGTCATCAGCCGGTCATCCCTCCGCCTCGACAGGCAGGCCGGCGCTCGTGTTCGCCCGGTCGAAGCTTACCGTCTTGACCACCGCGTAGACCTTTCGGCCGAGCCGAAGTTTCAGCGTCTGTCGCGATTGCTCGGTGATTCGGGCAAGCACGGTTGCGCCATTGCAGTCGATGCCGATCTCGACCGTAGGTCCCCCGCCCGGCTCTATCGCCACGATCGTGCCCGGCAAGATGTTGAGCGCGCTGAGGCCAGTGGGCTGTTCGGTGGCGATCATCACGTCACGGGCACGGATGCGGATGCGTACCGGCGCGCCAACCGGAGTTGCCAGACGCGGCACGCGGATCTCGCCCGCCGCCGAGCCAAGCACGGTCATGCCAAAGACTTCGTCGTGGCGCAGCACCGCGGTGTCCAGCACCGCGCCGCCCTCGCCGCGCTCTTCCGCCGGCAACAGGTCGAGCCGCTGCATGATCGCGCCGGTCGGGCCGCAAGCAGCGACTTTACCTTGCGCCAGCACCACCACTTCGCTTGCCAGCCGCGCCACCTCCGAGATCGAATGGCTGACATACACGATCGGGATTTTCGTCTCGTCGCGTAGCCGCTCGATATAGGGCAGGATCTCCGCCTTGCGGGCCTCGTCGAGCGAAGCCAGCGGCTCGTCCATCAGCAACATTTTCGGGCTGGCGAGCAGCGCCCGGCCGATAGCCACGCGCTGTTTCTCGCCGCCGGAGAGCTTTGCCGGCCGCCGGTCAAGCAAAGGACCGATGCCGAGCAGGTCGACGACCGAATCTATATCCGCATAGCGTTCTGCCGTCGGCGTGAACCAGCGGCCGTAGCGCAGATTGCTGGCCACGTTCATATGCGGAAACAGCCGCGCGTCCTGGAACACCATGCCGATGCGGCGCTTGTGCTTCGGCACGAACAGGCCCGCATCCGTATCGACCAGCACACGGCCATCAGCCTCGATCCGCCCTTTGTCGGGCCGGATCAGACCTGCAATCATATTGATCAGCGACGTCTTGCCGGAGCCCGAAGGCCCGAACAGCGCGGTCAACCGCCCGGAGCTCTCAAAGCGGGCATCGACCCCGAAATCACCAAGCCGATGGCTGATGTCGACCATTACAGTCATTCGACGTCCATCCGCTTGCCGACGCGCCGCGCCAACACCTCCGATGCGACAAGAGCTGCCATCGAGATGACGATCGAGATAAGCGTCAGCCTGAGCGCACCGGCATCACCGCCCGGCACCTGGGTGAACGTATAGATCGCCGACGGCAGCGTCTGCGTTTCGTTGGGAATGTTGGAAACGAAGGTGATCGTCGCACCGAATTCGCCCATCGCCTTGGCGAACGACAAGATCGCACCGGCGATCAGCCCGGGCAGGATCAGCGGCAGCGTGATGGTCCCAAACACCCACAGCGGATTGGCGCCGAGTGTTCCGGCCGCCGCCTCAATTTTGCGGTCGACCGCCTCGATCGACAGCCGGATCGCCCGCACCATTAAGGGAAAGCCCATGATGGCGCAGGCGAGTGCGGCACCCGTCCAGCGAAAAGAGAAAACAATGCCGAAATGCTCGGCGAAGAAGGCGCCGGCCGGGCCGCGCCGGCCGAAAGACAGCAACAGCAGATAGCCGGTAACCACCGGCGGCAGGATCAGCGGCAGATGCACCAGCCCGTTAAGCAGCGTCTTGCCCCAGAATTGTCCACGGGCAAGCACAAGCGCGATCAATATGCCGGGCGGCAGGCTGGCGATCATCGCCACCGTCGCCACCTTGATAGACAGCCGGACCGCATTCCATTCGTCGGGAGTGAGGTCCAGCAACCAATTCATCTCTCGGCGTCGTGCCTCAGTTGCTCGGCGTAAGAACCGTAAAACCCTGCGCCTTGAAGAGCACGCCAGCCTTGGCGGACTGCAGGCACTTCAGGAATGCCGGCGCATCCTTGTCCTTCGAATCCGTCGTCTGGGCAACCGGGTAGACGATCGGTGGGTGCGAATCCTCCGGGAAGGTGCCGATCACTTTGACGCCGGGCTCGGCATGGGCGTCGGTGGCGTAGACGATGCCGAGTGCTGCTTCGCCTGTCGAAACCAGCTTGAGCGCGGCGCGCACATTCTCGGCCTGCGCCACCTTGCCTTCCACCGAGGACCAGACGCCGAGCGATTCAAGTGCCGCCTTGCCGTATTTGCCGGCCGGCACCGCCTTGAAATCGCCCATGGCAAGCCTGCCGTCGCCGATAAGCCCAGCAAGATCAAAACCGTTTTCGATCTTAGTTTCGACCATCGAATCCTTCGGCGCCACCAGCACGATCTCGTTGCCGAGCAACTTCACTTCCGTACCCGGCTTGGTCAGCTTCTTGTCGGACAGATATTTCATCCAGTCGAGGTCGGCTAAGATGAAGACATCGGCTGGCGCGCCGCCCTCGATCTGCTTGGCCAATGCGGAGCTTGCCGCATAAGAAATGGTTGCCGTCTCGCCGACATCGGCCAGGCAGGCGGTGTTCACGGCGTCCAGGGCGTTCTTCATGCTTGCCGCGGCGAAGACGATTAGTCTGTCATCCGCGTGGGCAGCCGGCATAGCGGCGATCAACATCATCGTGAAACCGCCAATGGCGGCCGCCTTCAATCCGAAACCCTTGCGCACCAGCATGAAACTCTCCCCGGTTTTGAAAATTCGATCAGCGAGTCTGCAAATCGATATATCCACATGAATATAACAAGGGAAGGCTTTCTGCCAGACTTGGCCCGGATAATGGCCCGGCCAATGGCATTGCGTGTTGTTGCCACCGCTCGCGATCAATTGAGGTGGATACAGCGCGACGCTACAGGCCGATACCGTGGGTCAAAACAATCGGATGTTGTGGACATCGACGGGCGGACAGCAACCGAGTAATTTCAAGACAGGGTCGATTAAAGCTCGATGTTTGCGGCTCACACCGCGATCGGCGCCTTGATTGTCGCATCGGCGAGGTAGTTTTCCAGCCGGAAATCTTCGAACTGGAAGGCGAAGAGGTCCTTCACCTCCGGATTGATCCACAGCGTCGGCAGCGCCTTGGGCGTGCGCCGCAACTGTTCGCGCGCTTGCTCGAAATGGTTGGCGTAAAGATGGGCGTCGCCTAGCGTATGGACGAAATCGCCGGGCTTCAGCCCCGTCACCTGCGCCACCATCAGAGTGAGCAGCGCATAGGAAGCGATGTTGAACGGCACGCCGAGAAAGATATCGCCGGAACGCTGGTAGAGCTGGCAGGAAAGCCTGCCTTCCGAGACATAGAACTGGAACAGGCAATGACAGGGCGGCAGCGCCATGGCTTCCACTTCGGCCGGGTTCCACGCTGAAACGATCAGCCGTCGGGAATTAGGATTCTTGCGTATCTCCTTCAAGAGATTGGCAATCTGGTCGATGGCGCCGCCATGGCCGTCCGGCCAGGAGCGCCATTGCTTGCCATAGACCGGACCGAGGTCGCCATTCTCGTCGGCCCATTCGTCCCAGATCGAGACGCCGTGATCGTTAAGATATTTGATGTTGGTGTCGCCGGCCAGAAACCACAGAAGTTCATGCACGATCGACTTCAGGTGAAGCTTCTTGGTGGTGGTGACCGGAAAGCCGCGCGCAAGGTCGAAGCGCATCTGGTAGCCGAACACCGAGCGCGTTCCGGTACCGGTGCGGTCGCCGCGATCGGCGCCGTTTTCAAGCACGTGCTTCAGGAGGTCGAGATATTGGCGCATCGGCTTCGGCTCGATTCGGGTTACCAACCACCATAACCGACTAGCTGCCGGCCGAACATATCAAAGCGCAGAATGTTCGGACAAGATACCTGCGGCTACGGGCTGGCGCGAAAATCGCGCCAGCATTCCGACTGATGCGGGACGATTGTTCAGAGCGCGCCGAGCTTCCCCAGGTCCTTGGCAACCAGGTAGTAGAAGGTCACTCGGCTCTTGGTGTTGTCTGCCTCCATCGCCTTGCAGGTCTTTTCGATGGCCGCGTCCGCCTTGCTGCCGTCGGTGATGCCGAGTTTTTTGGCAACCCAGTTGGCCTTGACGCGATCGAGTTCCTTAGGATCCGTGCAGGACACCAGCGAGGAATCCCGATTTCTGAGCGCAATGCCCAAATGCTTCACGATCTTGGCGACCGCGTCGGCATTTGCCGCGGCGTCGTATTTCTTCACGTCTGCGAGATAATCGGCCATCAAATTTCCCCTCGTCGGCGCCACGGATCCGGTGATGAGGGTTGTGGCGCGCTGCCGCAAGATATGCGCTAGTCGGTAACTCCTCACCACCGCAAAGCTTCGGTTGAGACCGCTTCCGAGTCAACCCTCCAACGCGCAGTTTGACACGGCTACAAAACCGCCATTCCGGCCTTTCATTTTCCACGACCAGTCCCTATATTCGCTTCGTCGGCTCGACCGACTATGGCGATAAACAGGCGATGAAATAAGCCGTTCGGACCCGGGGGCGGTACCCGGCGCCTCCACCAAAAACCGCTCTTGTCGAAGAGCGGCTTTTGCTGGGGGCGAAATAGGATCGACGAAGGTGTAAAGATCGTACTTTTGCCCGGCATTGTACCACCGTTATCGGGCTAAACTTATAGTTGCCAACGACAACTATGCGGAAGCACGTCTCGCCGCGTAAGCGGTGCGATAGCTTCAATTCAAGCCCTAGTGGTTCGCACTTCTAGGCGGGGTTCGGAGGTACCTGGCAACAGAAACCTCCATTTCTCCCCTTCGATCCCCCACTTTTTCTCCCCTTCGATATGTAACGGCAGCAGACTTGCCGGCCGCATGTCTTTGCCCTGCGCCCAGCCGCGAAGCTGTCTTGCTGGCAAAGCGACCGTGCATTCACCAAAAGGACTGAAAATGCAAAACGATTCCGATCGATTCTTCGTGCTGACCGGCGGCCCGGGTTCCGGCAAGACCACATTGATCGAAGCCTTGCGGTCCGCCGGCCTTGCAACCTCGGCCGAAGCAGGACGCGGCATCATCCGCGACCAGTTGGCGACAGGAGGGCCGGCCCTGCCCTGGCGCGATCCGGCACTGTTCGCCGAACTGATGCTGTCATGGGAGATGCGTTCATATCACGCTGCGCTCGAACAGAACGGTCCCGTCTTCTTCGATCGTGGCGTGCCGGACACGCTTGGCTATATCAGGCTCACCGGACTGCCGGTGCCGGACCATATCAGGAACGCCGCCGGACGCTTCCGCTACGCCAGACATGTCTTCATCGCACCACCCTGGCCAGAGATTTTTCGGCAGGACAGCGAACGAAAGCAGACCCTCGACGAGGCGGAACGCACCTATCATGCGCTGGCCGAAGTCTACACGGAATTGGGCTATGAACTGGTCCCGTTGCCCTTGGCGCCCGTCGAGGCGCGACTGCGATTTATCTTCGCCGAGGCAGGCTTGACGCTTGATCTCAGACGCCAAAAAGGCCGGGAATGACCCGGCCTTAGCTGTCGCCGATAGCAATTGCTTATTCGGCAGGCGCTTCGACAATCTCCCGCCCACGGCCGAGCGTAACCTTAGCCAGCATGAAGGAGATCACCGCGCAAAGCGTGATGCCGGCCACCATCGGCAGCGGCGTGCCGTCGAAGAAGATGCCGGCGATGCCCATGGCAACCGCACCGATGGCGAAATGCAGCGTGCCCATCAAAGCCGAGGCCGTGCCGGCGATCGCGCCATGCTCCTCCATGGCCAGCACCGAAGTCGTCGGGATCACCAGGCCGAGGAACCCGTAGCCGATGAACAGAAGCGCCGCCATCACGTCGAGCCGGTCGACGCCGGACGCCATCACCGCGAACAGCACCACCATTGTCGTCGCATAGCCGACCACCGCGACCCGCACCACGGACCTTAGCCCGAACCGGTCGGACAGCACCCCCGTCAACTGCGACATGCCGATGAAGGCAACCGCGTTGATCGAGAAGAACACGCTGTAGACCGACGGCGACAGCCCGTAATGATCGATCAGGATAAAGGAGGAGCTCGACAGATAGACGAAGAAGCTTGCGATCCCGAAGCCGCCGATGGACGCCAGGCCAAGGAAGTTGCGGTCGCCCATCAGGAAGCGATAGGCGGAGAGCGCGGTGCCGAACGAACTGCTTGCACGCGCCTCGACCGGCCGCGTCTCCTTGAGCGAGGTCGCCAGCAGGACGGTGGCAAGCACCGCTCCACCCGTCACCGTCCAGAACACGGCACGCCAGCCGAAATTCTCGATGATGACGCTACCGGTCAGCGGCGCCAGGATCGGCGACACCGAAAACACCAGCATTAAGAGCGACATCAGCTTGGCAGCGTCGGTGCCTGTATGAAGGTCACGCACGATGGCGCGAGGCACCGCCATGCCTGCACTGGCGCCGAGCCCTTGCAGGAAACGGAAGGCGATCAGCCATTCGACAGAGGGCGCCAGCGCCGAGCCGATGCCGCCGACCATGAACAGCGCGAGGCCGCCATAGAGCGGCAGCTTGCGCCCGACCATGTCGGAGATCGGTCCGACGACGATCTGTCCAAAACCCATGGACAGAAAGAAGATCAGCAGGCTCATCTGCACGGCAGCGGTGCTGGCCTGCAGATCCTCGCCGATCGAAGGCAGCGCCGGAAGATACATGTCGATGGCGAACGGGCCGATCGCGGACAACAGGCCGAGCACGACCGCGATGCGGAGGAATTGGGGATTCATGGTAGCAGGTTCTTTCAAATCTGGTTTGCCGCCGACCGGCGTGTAATCCTAGGACGTTCCATCCCCTGGAATTCCGACTTCTTCTGCGGCGGGAACCTCTTCGATTAAGTCCATAAATTTAGACACTCTTGTCCAATTCGTCAATCACCTCTATATGGTTTTTATGAAGGTCAACGTTTCTCCTGACACCATCCCGCCACGCGGCCACGAGGCCAAGCGCGTCTCCATCATGGACGCTGCCGGCGAGGTTTTCTGCCGCGAAAGCTTCGCCGGCGCCAACATCGACATGATCGCCGCCGAAGCCGGCGTTTCGCGCCAGACGATCTACAACCACCACGGCGACAAGGAGAAACTCTTCGTCGCCATCGTCCGCGACCTCACCGACCGCTGCAATGCCGGCATCTTTGCCACCATTTCCACCTTTCCGGATCAGCCGAAGGATCTTGAAGCCGATCTGATCGGCTTCGCCGTGCGCATGAACCGCAACTGTATCTGCAACCGCGACGGAAAATTCCTGCGCAAGCTGATCCAGACCGAGGGCGAACGCTACCCTGAACTCTTCGCGGAATGGCGCGAACAGGGACCGGGCAGGACATGGCCGGCAATCGCCGCCCGTTTCGCCCGCCTCGCCCACGCCGGTTTCCTCGACATTGATGATCCCGATGTTGCGGCTCGCCAATTCCTGGCCCTTGCCAATGCCGAATTGCAGACGACCTTCATGCTCGGCGGCACGCCTGATGACGACGAGGTGCTGCAATCGGCGACACATGGCGTGCGCACCTTCCTACGCGCCTTCGGCAAGCGGCAGCCGGCGGATGCGAGCAAACAAAGCGCGGTCACCAGCGCCTGAGTGATCAAATCTGAGGCATGTCCTCTCGCATCTGCGCTGCCGGCGTCTATATCCGGTTTACGCCGCGCTCAAGCTTGATTACAGCTATGCGGACGATTCAACGGAACCCGACAGCTACATGGCCGACGACCACATCCGCTACGACATTCTGGCCCAGGAGGCATTGCGCGGCGTCATGCGCAAGGTCCTGGCCGAGGTCGCGCGCACCGGCCTCCCTGGCAACCATCATTTCTTCATCACGTTCCTGACCGGCGCCCCGGGCGTGCGCGTGTCATCGCGCCTACGCGAGCGCTATCCCGAACAGATGACCATCGTCATCCAGTTCCAGTATTGGGACCTGAAGGTGACCGACACCGGCTTCGAGGTCGGGCTGTCCTTCTCCGACGTGCCGGAAAAGCTGGAAATCCCGTTCTCAGCCGTGCGCGGCTTTTACGACCCGTCCGTCAATTTCGAGCTCGAATTCGACGTGAAGACGGAGACCTCGGCAGATGAGGAATTGGCCGGCCAGCCCGCTTCCGAACCTCTGGCCATCGTCGCCGAGAAAAAGCCGGAGAAGAAGAAGGCCACTGAGGCCGAAAAGAAGCCTGCCGCGGCCGACGCCGCCGCCAAGGGCGCCGAAGTGGTGTCGCTCGACGCCTTCCGCAAGAAGTAATCCGACGGGCCGCGCGACATGGCCGACATCGTCAATCTTCGCCAGGCCCGCAAGCAGAAAGCACGAGCCGACAAGGAGCGCCTGGCCGAACAGAACCGGACGCTGCACGGCCGTTCCAAGGCCGACCGGGAGCGTGACAGTCTGATCGCCGACAAGTCAGAAAAATTCGTCGCCGGCCATCGCCGCGAAGTCTCGAACGATCCGGCTTCGCCGAGCATCGCGCCGAAAACTGCGCCGCGGTTTCCGGATAAATCCGATGCTTGAAATGGAATGAGTCAGGTCCGGTGAGCCCGGTCGAGAAACGCTCCGTGACCATTCGCGGCCATCGCACCAGCTATTCGCTCGAAAAACCGTTTTTCGACGATCTCGTCGCCATCGCGGCTGCTCGCAAACTGACGCTCGCCGCCCTCGTCGCCGAAATCGACGGGGCCCGGCCGCGCGATGCCAACCTGTCATCGGCGCTCAGGCTCTACGTCCTGGAATGGGCGAAGCAAGGGATAAAAGGTTCTTTGTAGACCATGATCCCGAACCGAAGGTCCGCGTCAGCGTCCCGATCCTATCGGCATGGGCTCTAGGTAGCCACAGGTAGATCTACCCCCCGCCCAGCGACTTCAGCAGATTGTCGATCGACGAAGGTTCAAGCTTGGGCTTTGGTGCGGATTCTGCTGGCAGCGGGTTGTCATTGGCCGGCGGCTGAGGCGCGCGCTCCATATTCTGGGCCCGCGCCGCGGCGGCCCTGCGTTCGGCCTCGAGCTTTGCCTTTTCTTCTGAAGCGATCCGCATCGCCTCTTCCGCCTTCCGGCGTTGCTGTTCTTCGGCCTTCGCCACCTCTTCGGCGGCCCTTTGAGCCGCCATAGCCTTCGCTTCGGCATCCGCTTTGGCCTTTGCGTCCGCCTCGGTCTTGGCCTTGGCCTCGGCCTCAGCTCTCGCCTGCGCATCCGCCTTGGCCTGTGCATCCGCCTTGGCCTTCGCCTCCGCTTCGGCTTGGGCCTTTGCCTCGGCTTCAGCCTTCGCCTTGGCATCTGCTTCGGCTTGCAGCCGCGCCGCTTCCTGCCGCTTGCGCAATTCCTCGGCTGCTCTATCGCGCTCGGCCTGCAGGGCGGCGTAGTAACGCACCTCGCGCCGCAATCGCTGTTTTTCAAGCAGTGCCGCCTGCATGGCCTCGACCCGCTGCTGCTCCTTTTCGAGTGCGCGCTGGGTCAGGAACTGCGCCAGCGGCTCACTGTCGAATTCCCGCTTCGCGGCGCCGAACGGCCCGACGACGTTAAAATTGACAGTCGGATCGGAGCCGACCAGCGCTTCGTCGCCAGGCCGATAAGTGATTGAACCGCTGGCGGCGACCGTGCTGGCGTTCAGGTCCGCCGTGATGTCGGCGGACAGCGTCGCCGCCGGATTTTCAAGACTGACCGGCGGTGCTCTCAGTATACCGCCGGCAATCGTGAATGCGATGTCGGTATCCCCAGCCGGAAAACTGCCGTCTGCGGCGATCTGCGGCGCGAAGCCGGCGGTCTTGGCCGCATCGATATCGCGTCCGATCGTGTCGGCCTTGGCAATGAAAGCGCCAAACGCGTTCGGATTGACGCCGGCAATGGTCAAGCCCCTCAGCGCCGCCGTGCCGGAACCGGACAGCGCCGCAACCATCGCATCGGCCGATTTGCCGCTGGTCGAAAGCGTCGCCGAGAAGTCGCCGCGACCGCTGATGCCGGCCTCTGGCAGCACGGTGGCCAGATCGGCGCCGGCAAGTTTCATCTGGCTGGAGAAAAGCCCGGTGCCGTCATTATTCTTCAGCTCGAACAGACCGGAAAGCGCACCACCGGAGAACTTTGCCTTGAGGTCCGATACGCGGATGCCTTCCTGGTCGAGCTTCAGCGAAAACGCCGCGTCATAGGCCGTGGCAAGAGTGCCGGCGGCCAGCGATGCTGCGGTCAGGTCGAATTCAGCGGTGAACGGCAGGCTCGGCTTCTGGCTGAATGGGGCGGTTGGCCAAGCCCCGCCGGAACCCAGTAAGGCCTGGTCGCCAAACAGCATCACCGCCATCGGGTCGAAATCCAGCTCATCGAGCGCCAGCGCACCGGTAAGATGCGGCAGCCCGTCCTTGACGTCGACATTGACGTCACCGGAAACCGCCGCTTCGTTGATGGAGCCGCTGAGGCCGGACAGCACCAGAAGGCTGTTGCCGAAGTCGGCGTCGGCCGCAATCCACGTCGACATGCCTGTCCCCATGCCCGGCAGGCCGACGCCTGTCGTCATCAGCCACGGCTCGATGTCGGCCGCTTCCAGGCTGACCTTGCCCTTGGCGGTGGGTCCCTGTGGCGTGCCGGCGATCGTCCCGGAGAAACCGGCCTTGAAGTCGTTGCCGGTGAGGTCAAAGCTCGTCGCCATGCCGCCGCCGAGCGTGCCTTTCGCCGACACGTCGGTGGTCGCCTCGCCAAGCATGCCGAGCGGCAGCGCCGGCAGGCCGTAAAGCGCCAGAAGCGCGGTGGCGTCGGCATTCCTGGCGTTGAAGGTCAGCGACACCGGCGCATCGAGCAGCCGATCGGCCGTCCCTTTGCCGGACAGCGATGCCGAAAACGCCGAGCCGCCTGCTTTGCCTTGCGCGCTCACTGCCAGTCCCGTCGTGCCGTCGCCATTGGCGGCGGCACTCGTCACCAGATCGACGCGCGCGTCCTGGAACAGCTCGGGATAGGCCGCCACACGCCGCGTCAGCTCCTTCAGCACCGCATTGTCCGGATAGTGCCGCGCCGCGACATCGACCAACGGCTTGAGGTCGACGGCGACAACAGAGGCATCGAGCTTGCCGGTGGGGCTCACCGGGAAATCCTTGATCCGGCCGGTGGCGCTGATCGAGGCGCCGGCAAGCCCACTGAGCGAAAGCCGGTCGATTTCGAGCAGCCCGTCGCGCAATCTGAGCGCCGTATCGACAGTATCCGCGGTCAGCCCGCCGGCACTGACCGGCCCGGCCTTGATCTGGAAATCGAGGTCGCGGTCGGAAAAACGGTTGGCGCCCTTGTCGCTGATGAAGATGGAGGCGAAGGCGGCGAGGCCGTCGACATCGAGCTCGCCGCCTTCGAGCCGCATCAGCACAGACGGCCTGGCGTCGTCGGGCTGGCTGGAATCCATACGGCCCGAAAATTTCGCCTTGCCAAGAACGAGCTCAAGGTCGCTGAAAGCCTGGCGATTGTCGCTCAATTCGACCTTGGCCTTGAAGCCGGCGGCCGGCAGCCGGCGAATCGCTTCGTCGACATCCTTCGACAGCCAGGCAGCAAAGCCCGAAGGCTGCGCCACAGCCAGAAGCAGCGAACCGGTGAAGCCGAAATGATCTCCGACGCTGAGCATACCGTTTGCTTCCAGCTTGGCGCGGCCAGGCAGCGTCGCGGCCAGCGACTTCACCGACCAGCCGTCAGCGGTCGGCTCGGCTGAAAGGCGCACGTCGCGAACCGTCGTGTCGCCGGCCACCACCGCCGGCAGGTTCACCTCGACGGTGCCGGGTATGGTCGGCTTCGGCAAATCGAGCAGCGCCTGCTCCAGCGCCGCGACACGCGCCGACAGCGTCAACCCAGTGCCGGCCGCTGCGCCGACGGCATCATCGAACTGCACCTGAGCGCCATCGGCCTCGATCGAAAAGCGAGGGTTCGGCCCAAGGTCGACGGCAGCGTTGCCGTCGGCGATGTAGGGATTGTCGAGCGGGCCGGTCTCGAAGCGGAATTCGTCGACACCAAGTTTCCGGTGGTCGAGCGAGAACTTGCCGTTCAGCCTGAACCCCGGGTCCGGCTTGCCGGCGCCGGGCTTCATCGTCTCGCCGCCCATGCCATCAACCTGCGCCGAATTCTTGTCGGCGCCATTCCTATCGAAACTTGCGACCTTGAACTGGCCCGAATAGATCGCGGCGCCATCGACGATGCCGGCATTGCCGTCGGCCTCGATGACCAACGGATAGGCATCCGGATTGGCTTTGAGCCTGAGCCGCATCTGCCCATCGCCGCCAGCCCTGCCGGTGGACGCGATGACGGTGCTGCGCAGGCCGTCGAGCCGCAGCGAGCCATCCATCCGCCAAGGTCCGGCCAGCGATTTCGCAGAGATCGTCGAGTTGATCTCGGAAATGAGGTGGCTGCGCCCGCCAGCGGCATGGCGCAGCGCGATCTCTCCGTCCGTCACCGTCAGCTTCTCGATCGAGATCTGGCCGGGATCGAAGGGCGATGATGGCCGTATCGCCCAGTCGACGGTGCCGTCGGCGGCAATGTCGATTGTCGCCTTTGGCCGCACCAGCCGCATGTCGAAGATCAGCACTTCTCCGCTCAGGAAGGGCGCCAGTTCCGCATCCATCGAAAAGGTCTCGACGGTCATTGCCGGCTGGCCGCCAGGACCGCCGGCAACGGTGACGTTCGAGAAGGTCAGCGAGGGAAACGGCAGCAGCCTTGCCGTCGCATCGCCCTGAACGGTTACCTTGCGGCCCAGAATGGCGCTCGCCTCACGCTCGAAATCGGCACGATAGCCCGTCCAGTCGATAAAATACGGCACCACCAGCGCCGCACACAGCACCAGCACGAAAAGTCCACCGAAGATCACGAACAGGCGTGCGAGCATCAGCTCCAAAACGGTTCATTGAAAATCAGCCGCACTCTACCCGCATCCGCGTGTCGATAAAGTGGCAATTCTCAAACCGGCCGGCTTTCGGTGCGCGGAAACTCAGCGTGCGTCGCGCTTTGCCTGCGCCACTTTGGCCGCCTGCCGCTGCCGGCCGAGTTCCATCGGCCGAACAAGGTTCGGCGCCCTCTCGTTCACCACCGCCCGCATACCTTTGTGCGCGGTACGCGTGTTGAACTCGGGACCGTCTGCCGCAGCGCCTTGCTTCATGGCCAGCGCCTTGCGTGCATTGTCGACCAGCGACACACGCGCCCCCAACTGGCGGCGGCGTTCGGCCTCGCCATTAAGCCTCCGCATGGCCATCGCCAGAACCTCAAGTTTCAACTGCGAGCCGCCGTCGGCTTTCGAGGCGACGGCTCCTTTTGGCGCACCCTTGCCGCGTATCTCGCGGCGGCGCCGATGCGCCTCGCCTTGCGCCTTATCGCGCCGGTCCCGCAACAGCTTGACCAGGCCGGCAAGCTCGGCGTCGGCAAGGCCCTGCACTGCCGGATGGTGCGATTTCTCGACGAGGCCGTGTTCGTCGGCGCTCAGCGCCCGAGCCTCTTCCTTGCGTGAAATCGCCATGACACCATTCCTCCGTCTGTGACGCCTGCCTCAAAACCTCATGTCCTTTGGAGTCTCGGTCCAAATGGTGGTGCGGTCAAGCCGAGCACCATTTCGATCTTCGTCCACTAGTCGGCAGGCAGTATCTTCCCAGGGTTCATGATGTTGAGCGGATCGAGCGCCTGCTTGATCGTGCGCATGATGTCGACGCCATGGCCGAGTTCATGGCGCAGGAAGCCGACCTTGCCTTGACCGATGCCGTGCTCGCCGGTGCAGGTTCCATCCATGCCGATCGCACGCATGTTCAACCGCGCGACAAACGCTTCCGTCGCCGCGATTTCCTTCGGATCGTCGGCGTCCATCAGCACCAGCACGTGGAAATTGCCGTCGCCGGCATGGCCGACGATCGGCGCGATCAGCCCCATTTCGGCAATGTCGGCCTCGGTTTGCGTGACGCATTCGGCAAAGCGCGAGATCGGCACGCAGACATCGGTCGACAGGCCCTTGGCGCCGGGCCTGAGCGTCAGCGACGACCAATAGGCGTCGTGTCTAGCCTTCCACAGTTTTGTCCGCTCCTCGGCGACGCTGGTCCACAGGAACGGGCCGCCGCCATACTCTTCCGCGATGGCGCCGAAAGTCTCGGCCTGTTCGGCAACGCCGGCATCGCTGCCATGGAATTCGACAAACAGGCACGGGCTTTCCGGATAGTCGAGCTTCGAATAGGCTTTCATCGCCCGCATCTGCAATGCGTTGACCAGTTCGATGCGGGCGACCGGAATGCCCATCTGGATCGTCGCGATCACCGCATTGCAGGCCGCCTCGACGCTGGGAAACGGACAGACGCCGCCGGAGATCGCCTGTGGGATGCCCTGCAGCTTCAAGGTCAGCTGGGTGATGATGCCGAGCGTGCCTTCAGAGCCGATCAGGAGCCGCGTCAAATCATAGCCGGCCGAACTCTTTTTCGCGCGTTTTCCCGTTGTCACCGCCTGCCCGTCCGCCATCACTGCCGTCAGCGACAACACGTTCTCGCGCATCGTGCCGTAGCGCACGGCATTGGTGCCCGACGCCCGCGTCGCCGCCATGCCGCCGAGTGACGCATTGGCGCCCGGATCGATCGGAAAGAACAGGCCGGTGTCGCGCAGGTGCCGGTTGAGATCCTCGCGCGTCACACCGGGCTCGACCGTGCAGTCGAGATCCTGCGGGTTGACCGCGACGATGCGGTTCATCCGCGACGTATCCAGCGAGATGCCGCCACCCGGCGCGTTGGTGTGGCCTTCCAGCGATGAACCGACGCCGAAGGCGATCACCGGCACGCGGTGCGCGGCGCAGGCCGTCACAATGTCCTGCACCTCCGCCGTCGTCTCCGGAAATGCCACGCCATCCGGCGCCTGGGTCGGAATGTAGGTGGTGGTATGTGCATGCTGGGCACGGATCGCCTCGCCAGTCTGGAACCGCTCGCCGAGCCGCTGCTTGAGGATGCCAAGCACGGCGGCAATCCCTTCTTCGTTGCGCTCGACCGGATTGAGGTCGCTCAGAGCCATCGATTCCTCCGCGAATGGACCAGCGCCCACTCTCGTTATTCGTTTATGGATGCGTAGTCTCACCGACCACGCCCTGTCCAGCGAGAAGGAAGTTTTTGATGCCCATCCCCACCCCCTTCGTCTCTCGTGCCATGGGCATCGAGAAGGACTGGATCGACTACAACGGCCATCTCAACATGGCCTATTACAATGTGCTGTTCGACCGCTGCTCCGACGAAGCGTTCGAAACGATGGGGATGGGGCTGGATTATGTGAAGCAGCGGCGGCTGACCATCTACACGGCCGAGGTCCATGTCTGCTATGTCAGGGAGTTGCACCTCGACCACAAGGTCAATGTCTCGTTCCAGCTCCTCGATCATGACGAAAAGCGGCTGAGAGCCTACCAGGAAATCCGCCATGTCGACGGCTGGCTCGCCGCCACTTCCGAATCACTGTCGCTGCATGTCGACATGTCAGGGCCGAAAGTGGCGCCCTTCCCGGCCGACGTGCTGGCCAAGATCGAGGCCATGCGTGCCGCTCATACCGCGCTGCCGATGCCGGAGCGCGCCGGCCGTTCCATCGGCATCAAGGCGCGCCGCGTTTGAAGAGGTTTTTTCGGCGTCCGCTTTAAGCCCTTGTTTTCATTTATACCGTTACCCCAAAGCCACTATGCCCTGATAAGCAATTGGCACTAGCCCGTAAGCCGGCTTGAACCGCGACCCGGCCGCCGTTAACCTTACCGAGGTTTTAACGTGAACAAGCCGAATTGAGTCGTTGAACGACTCAGTACGGCGGTTGAAAACCGTCCCTATCGAGTTGCGATACGGGCGGCTGGGCGGAAGCGGTTCGGGGTACGTGCATGAAAACCGACATCAAGGTCGAGGCGGACAGGCTGGCAGCCGATCCACGCATCAGCGACTATGATTTCTGGCGCTCGCTGAAGAACCTCAACAACGAGATCTTTCACATCGCCAACAACAACGAGCCGATCCCCTTCGCCATGATCCGCTGGCGCGCCATCCTGAAACAGGCGCGCTCGAAACGCGGGCATGCCTAGCGCTTCACTGCCCCCAGCGGCGAACGCGCCACCACCGGTGACGACTGGATAATCGCGGTGTTGGTCATCGCAAACGGAATGATGCGGTCGATCACCCGTTCGAGCTCGGCCACCGAACCGACATGCGCCAGCGCGATGAAACAGTCCTCGCCGGTCACCCGGTCGCACTGGGTGATTTCCGGCAAATCGCGGATGATCTCGGCCACCACAGCCAGTTGCCCGGGCACCGGCCTGATCCGCAGCCATGCCGACAGCTTCATGCCGAGCGCGGCCGGGTTGATCCGCACCGTATAGGCTTCGATCACGCCGCTCTCCTGCAGCCGCTTGATGCGCTCGGCCACGCTCGGCGCCGACAGGCCGACCGAGCGCGCCAGTTCAGCGGTGCTGGTGCGCGCATCCTTTTCCAGCAGGCGCAGGATTTTCAGATCCGCCGCATCCAGGTCGGCATTTTCGTTTCGAAGGCGTTTCAACGAAAACTCCTATGCATCGGAAAAGTAATAACGTCCTTGGCCGATCATTACCCATGTAAACCGGAAAGATTGCCTGCGATAATGATGGCATGGAAGATCGAACGCAAGCCCCCGCAGCAATGCCTTCCCTCGCCGGCCCGGCCTTTGGCAAGCTGGCGACCTTGCTGCCGCCGCATGTCTGGTTCGGCGTCAGCGCCGTGTTCCACTATCTCGGACCGGCTTTCGCCGTGCTGCTTTTCCCGCATGTCGGCGTGCTCGGCATGGCCTGGCTGCGCATCGTTACGGCCGCCCTTGTCTTCGCGCCGCTGACCCGGCCCTGGACGGTCTTCACCCGCGCCGACCGGCCGACACGACTGCTGCTTCTCGCCTTCGGCGCCTGCCTCGGCGTGATGAATTGCTCCTTCTACCTGGCGCTCGACCGCTTGCCGATCTCGTTGGTCGCGGCGATCGAATTCGTCGGCACCATCGGCGTCGCGCTGGTCGGCGTCAGAAGCCCTCGCAATCTCGCCGCCCTTGCCGTCGCCGTCATCGGCACCTTGCTGCTGATCGACGTCAAATGGTCAAGCGACCCGATCGGCCTGTTCTGGGCCTTCCTCAACGGCGCGCTGTTCGTTGGCTATATCGTGCTTGGCCATCGCGTCGCCCGGGCCGGCGCTGGCGACGGCATCGCCGGCCTGGGTGCCGCCATGGCGGTCGCCTTGCTCATCGTGCTGCCGATCGGCTTCACCGATGCACTGCCGGCTTTCTCGGCGCCGCCGCTGCTCATCGCCGCCATCGGCGTCGGCATCTGCTCGTCGGTCATCCCCTATATCTGCGACCAGCTCGCCATGTCGCGGCTGCCGCGGTCGAGCTTCGCGCTGATGCTGTCGTTGCTGCCGGTCACCGCCACGCTGATCGGCGTCATTGTGCTCCGCCAGATACCCGGCTCCACCGATTGCCTCGGCATCGCCCTGGTGGTGGCCGGCGTCGCTTTCCACAAACCGGCAAACGCCTGATCAGGCAAGCTTCTCTCTGAGGAAGGTGCTCGTCCGGCCCCAGGCGAGGTCCGCTGTGTTCTTGTCGTAGCGGGCCGCTGATGTGTCGTTGTTGAAGGCATGATTGGCGCCTTCATAGACATAGACCGTGTGCTCGACCTTGGCTGCATCGAGTTCCTTCTTGAAGGCGTCGATACCGGCATTGATGCGGGTGTCGAGCCCGGCATAATGCAGCAGCAGCGCTGCCTTGATCTTCGGCACATCCTCGGCCTTCGGCTGCATGCCGTAATAGGCGACAGCAGCGACCAGATCCGGCGCGTTGGCAGCCAGGGTATTCACCGTGCCGCCACCCCAGCAGAAGCCGACCGCGCCCACCTTGCCGTTGCCATCCGCGTATCCCTTGAGAAAAGCGACCGTTGCGACCGCATTGGCCGCGGTTTGCGCCGGATCAAGCTTGGAAAACTCGTCGCGCGCCTTGTCTTCGTCGGCCGGCGTGCCGCCGAGCGGCGACAGGAAGTCCGGTGCCAGCGCCACAAACCCTTCAAGCGCCACGCGTCGCGCCACATCGCGTATATGCGGGTTGAGCCCTCTGTTCTCATGCACGACGATGACGGTTCCGAGCTTGCCGGACTGGCCGGCCGGCTTGACCAGATAGCCCTTCATCTCGCCACCGCTGCCGGGATAGCTGATGTCCTCGCCGCTCACGCGTGAATCGTCCTCGGCAACGATCGCTGCCCGGGCTGAATTCGCCGCCAGCAACGGCGCGATTGCGGCGGCCGCCGCACCTGATCCGGCAAGCCTGGTCAACTGTTCCATGAAGCGCCGCCGGTCGAGCGTCAGATGCGTGTATTCGTCATAGGCGTCGATCATCGCCTGGGTAATGGCAGGCCGCGCGACGGCTGGGCTGGCAGGGACCGGTTTTGTCATGGCGCTCTCCTCGGCTTCGGGAAAATGTCTCGCCGCGCAAGATAGGGTAGAAGCCCGCATGGTCCAGTCACGGATGAGTGAGGCTCTGCGGTGCTCACAACGCCGGTTGGCTCGCATTGGCTATGGTGGCCATTCGGCACGAAAGCCGTGACACGAACGCGCAGGCCGTCATCACTTTCTTGTAATTGGTGGCAAATCTTGACGATCCTGACACAATATAAGGGAAAGCTGCAGGTGGTGACCTCGCCTACCTTTGCCGGCTCTGACAAGAAGGAAAACACTCATGACCTTCCCCACCCCGATCCTCGCAAGCGTGTTCGTGCTCGCCGCCGCCGTGCTGGCGCTGCGTTTCGCCGCCTTCGCTGCTACCAAGCGATCGATGGTCAAGGTCCGCAGCAACCGACGTCGGCCTGCCCATGGCCGCTCGAAGACCCGCGGCTGAAAACTCGAGGCTGAGGGGAAATCATGGACGTCCAGAATATCGTCGACGCCGTCTCACAGAAAGCCGGCCTCGACCAGGCAACGACGGAAAAGGTCGTTGGCATCATTTTTTCGGTGCTCGAGCACGAGGCGGAAGGAACGACCCTGTCCAGCTTCTTCGCCAGGATCCCGGGAGCCGATGGGCTGGCCCAGAAATATGATGTCATGGCTCCCGGCGCGGCCTCCGGTGGAGGCCTGCTGTCATCGCTGCAGGGCGCACTGGGCGGTGTTCTCGGCGCCAAGACAGGCGCGCTGGTCAACGGCGTCGCGGCGCTCGAAGCGTCCGGCCTCAACTTGGCGCAGATCCGCCAGGCCGGCACGACGCTGGTCCAGCAGGCCGAAACCGCCGCCGGCCCCGAGCTGACCAATGAGGTGCTCAACTCCGTGCCCAGCCTGAAAGGCCATCTCGGCCTCTGAAAGAACTCTCTAGTTCGGCAGCGTATAGGCCATCACATAGTCCCCCGCCTTGGTGCCGACCGAGCCGTGACCGCCGGCGACGATGACCACGAACTGGCGTCCGTCGGCGACCGTGTAGGTCATTGGCGTCGACTGCCCGCCGGCCGGCAGCCGGGTCTGCCAAAGCTGCCTGCCAGTCGTCAGATCATAGGCGCGGAAGAAGTCGTCGACCGCAGCACCGAGGAAGGCGACGCCGCCGGCGGTGATCATCGGTCCACCGATGCCCGGCACGCCAACCTTGAACGGCAGCGGCAGCGGCGTCATGTCGTAGACGGTGCCGTTGCGATGCTTATAGACGACCTTGCCGGTCCTGAGATCGGCGCCCGCGACATAGCCCCAGGGCGGTGCCTGGCAGGGAATGCCGAGCGGCGAGAGAAACGGCTTCAATATCACTGCGTAAGGCGCACCGTCATTGCGGTTTAGACCCTGTTCGCTGCCTTTGGTATCGCCCGGCGGCGGCACGTCCGCGCGCGGGACCAGCTTGGAGATGAACGCCAGGTATGTCGGCATGCCGAACATCACCTGCCGGACCGGATCGACCGCTACGCCACCCCAGTTGAATGTGCCGAAATTGCCGGGATAGATCAGTGAGCCCTGCAGCGACGGCGGCGTGTAGCGACCCTCATAGCGCAGTTTCAGGAAATCGATCCGGCAGGCCAGCTGGTCGAACATGGTTATGCCCCACATGTCCGCGCCGGTCAGCGGTTTCGGATTGAAGCTCAGATCCGAGACCGGCTGCGTCGGGGAAGTATGATCGCCCTCGATCGCGCCGCCCGGCGCCGGTACTTCGCTGATCGGGACGATCGGCTCGCCGCTGCGCCGGTCGAGCACATAGAGGTCGCCCTGTTTGGTCGGCCCGACCAGCGCCGGCACGACGCCACTGGCCGTGGTGATGTCGACCAGCGTCGGCTGCGCCGGCACGTCCATGTCCCAGAGATCGTGGTGCACGGTCTGCCGCACCCAGCGCAATTGGCCGGTGTTGAGATCGAGCGCGGTGATCGAAGAGGAGAATTTCTCGTCATTGGCGCTCCGCCCGGCGCCGAGCTGATCCGGCGTCTTGTTGCCGAGCGGCACGTAGAGCAAGCCGAGCTTCTCGTCGGCGCTCGCGGTCGACCACATGTTGGGCGAGTTGTGGGTATAGGTCTGGTCAGGTGCCAGCGGCGTCGTCTGGTCCGGATTGCCGGAATCCCAGTTCCAAATCAGGGCGCCGGTGTCGGCGTCGAAGGCGCGGATGACGCCGGACGGCTCCTCCGTCGAATAATTGTCGTTGACCGCACCGCCGACGATGATCTTGTTGGCGACGATCAGCGGCGCCGAAGTCGAATAATAATAGCCCGGCTTCGGATACGGCATGTTGGCGAGCAGGTTCAACGTACCGCCCTCGGCAAACGCGGGACAGACCTGGCCATTCGCGGCGTCGAGCGCGATCAGCCGGGCGTCGGATGTCGGCAGATAGACGCGTGCTGCACAAGGCTGGCCGGCGGCGATTTTGGCATCGGCGTAATAGGCCACGCCGCGGCACGTCTGGTGTTGGCGGTCCTTGTCCAGCGCGACCTTGGGGTCGAAGCGCCATTTCTCCTTGCCGCTCGCGGCATCTATGGCAATGGCGAAATTATGCGGCGTGCAGATGTAGAGCGTATCGGCGACCTTCAGCGGCGTCACCTGATAGGTTGTCTCAGTGACGTCGTCGGGCCCTTTCACATCGCCGGTGCGATAGGTCCAGGCCGGCTGCAAATTGGCAACGTTCTCGGCGGTGATCTGGTCGAGCGGCGAATAGCGCTGGCCGTATTGGGTGCGGCCGTAATAGTGCCATTCGCCCGCTGGCACGTTGCCGCCGAGGTCGGCCGTCGGCGTCACATTATCGGTATTGAGTTGGCCGGCGATATCCTTTGGATCGGTTGTCATCGAATAGCCGGCGACGGCAAGCGACGCCAGCACCGCGAGGATCAACGGCGCGCGCCCGTCAGGGCCGGTGAGCCCGCGCCGCGCCCACGGCGTCAATAGCCACAACGCGATAAGCACGATGATGCCGCCGCGCGGACCAAGTTCCCACCAGTCGAAGCCGATTTCCCAAACCGCCCAGCAGAGCGTGCCGATGACGATCGCCGCATAAAGCCACAGCGCCAAGGATTTGCGCCTGTAGAACAGCCAGCCAGCGAGGAGGAAGGCGATGCCGATAATGACATAATACCAACTGCCGCCCAGCGAAGCTAACCAGATGCCGCCGCCACCGAGCACCAGGCCGACGAGGAGAAGGATGAGGGAGGTGATGACGACAGCCAAGATGATACTCCTTCGACTGGTGCGCTTCGCAGCGTCAATGGGCAACCCGGCATTGCGCTCCTGCCCCGGGCACAACTTTCTCCGGCCCGCCGTGCCTGTCAAGCAAGCTGCGCGTTTTAGGCGTAGACCCACAGCAAGCCCAGTGTTTTGCGTCGCGGGCCCATGCAGGCTGTGGGTCTACGGCCGGACAGAGAACAAAACGGAGACACTTCTGGCGTTTCGCTGCCGAATCACTACATTCGGGGGCGATGTCCGGCTTTTCGGAAGATATGCCTTTTTTTGACGAACCGAACGCGCGGCCCTCGGCCCCGTCGGGCATTGCTGCGCGCGCCATGGCTGCCCGCAGCGGCCACAACAACGCGCCCGATTATCTGAACGGGCTCAACCCCGAGCAGCGGCTGGCGGTGGAAACCACCGAAGGCCCGGTTCTGGTGCTGGCCGGCGCCGGCACCGGCAAGACGCGCGTCTTGACCACCCGCATCGCCCACATCCTCGCCACCGGCAAGGCCTTCCCCTCGCAGATCCTCGCCGTCACCTTCACCAACAAGGCCGCGCGCGAAATGAAGCAGCGCATCGGTTTGCTGATCGGCGAAGGCAATGTCGAGGGCATGCCGTGGCTCGGCACCTTCCATTCGATTGGAGTGAAGCTGCTTCGCAGACACGCCGAGCTTGCCGGGCTCAAATCCGACTTCACCATCCTCGACACCGACGACGTCGTGCGCTTGATCAAGCAGCTCATCCAGGCTGAAGGGCTGGACGACAAGCGCTGGCCGGCCAAGCAGTTCGCCCAGATGATCGACGGCTGGAAGAACAAGGGGCTTGGTCCCGCCGACATTCCCGAGGGCGATGCCCGCGCCTTCGCTAACGGCAAGGGCCGTGAGCTCTACAAGGCCTATCAGGAGCGGCTGAAAACGCTGAATGCCTGCGATTTCGGCGATCTTCTGTGCCACCCGATCCGCATCTTCCGCGCCAATCCGGACGTGCTGAAGGAGTACCACAAGCGCTTCCGCTATATTCTCGTCGACGAGTACCAGGACACCAACACCGCGCAGTACATGTGGCTGCGCCTGCTGGCGCAACGGCCGGGCGGGCAGCAACCACCACGAAGTGGCTCTCCGGGTGGTCGCGTCCCCTTTCTTTCCGGAGTTCCGGATAGAACGGAGGGGGGTAGCTATAGACCGGCAACTCCGAAGAACGAATCGGTTCCGGCCGAAGACCGCAAGCCCGACCGGGCGTCCGAGCCGTTGCGAGGCCCCCGCGGAGGGCCCGCGCCGGCAGGCGCGGAACAGCCCGTGAGCGAAAGCAAGGTAAATATCTGCTGCGTCGGCGACGACGATCAATCCATCTATGGCTGGCGCGGGGCCGAGGTCGACAACATCCTGCGCTTCGACAAGGATTTCCCCGGCGCCGCGATCATCCGGCTGGAGCGGAACTACCGCTCCACCGCCCACATCCTCGGCACCGCCTCCCATCTCATCGCCCACAATGAAGGCCGCTTCGGCAAGACGCTGTTCACCGAAAAGGTCGCAGAGGACGACGAGAAGGTGCATGTCCATGCCGCCTGGGACTCGGAAGAAGAGGCCCGCGCCGTCGGCGAAACCATCGAAGCCTACCAGCGGCAAAAGCACAATCTCAACGACATGGCCATCCTTGTCCGCGCGTCCTTCCAGATGCGCGAGTTCGAGGATCGTTTCGTCACGCTCGGCCTCAACTACCGCGTCATCGGCGGCCCGCGCTTCTACGAGCGCCTCGAAATCCGCGATGCGCTGGCCTTCTTCCGCATCGTCGCGCAAGGCGCAGACGACCTCGCCTTCGAGCGCATCGTCAATGTGCCGAAGCGCGGCCTTGGCGAGGCCACCATCCGCCAGATCCACGACACCGCGCGCGCGCTCCGCATCCCGATGCTGGAGGCCGCCGCCAAGCTTGCCGAGAGCGACGAGCTGAAGCCGAAGCCGCGCGCCGCACTGCGCGAGGTATCAGCCAATTTCGAGCGCTGGCAGAAGGCGCTGGAGACCACGCCGCACACCGAGTTGGCCGAGACCATCCTCGAGGAGAGCGGCTATACCGACATGTGGAAGAACGACCGCTCGGTGGAAGCTCCCGGCCGGCTGGAAAACCTGAAAGAACTGATCCGCTCGATGGAGGAATACGAGTCGCTGCGCTCCTTCCTCGAACATGTCGCGTTGGTGATGGACGCTGAGCAGAACGCCGAGCTCGACGCCGTCAACATCATGACGCTGCATTCGGCCAAGGGCCTCGAATTCGAGACCGTTTTTCTCCCTGGTTGGGAGGAAGGCCTGTTCCCGCACCAGCGCGCGCTCGACGAGGGTGGCCGCTCGGGGCTGGAGGAAGAACGGCGCCTGGCCTATGTCGGCCTAACCCGCGCCAAGAAGAACCTGCATTTGTGGTTCGTCTCCAACCGCCGCATCCACGGCCTGTGGCAATCGACGATCCCATCGCGCTTCCTCGACGAACTGCCGGAAGCCCATGTCGAGGTCGCCGAGGGCGGCAACAGCTACGGCGGTTACGGCAATTCTTATGGCGGCGGATCGTTCGCATCGGGCCGTGGCGGCCAAGGAGCAGGAAGGCAGAACCCCTATGGCGCCTCGCGTTTCGACAATGTCGGCGCAGAAAAATCCGGCGCCTTCTCCAATACCTATGCAACGCCGGGCTGGCAGCGCGCGCAACAGAATCGCACCGAAGCGACCGACCGCAACTGGGGCTCGCGTTCCGGCCACCAGGTCGAGCGCATCGGCTATGGCGAGACCGACTCCGGCTATGGCGCCGGCCGCACCTCGATCAAAGGCCGCACCATCGACGGCGAGCTGGTCGCTAAATCCGTCGCCGACACGCCGTCCGCCTTCAGCGTCGGCGACCGCGTCTTCCACCAGAAATTCGGCAACGGCAACATCTCGGCCATCGAAGGCAACAAGCTGACCATCGACTTCGACAAGGCCGGCCAGAAACGCGTGCTGGATGGGTTTGTCACCGGCGTTTGAGCAATCCCCTCACCGGTACCGCGCCTGGTTCCATTTGTGGCCGAGCAGCGACAGGATGATGATCAGCCCGTTGAAGAACTGCACGTAGAAGCCGCTCAGGCCCGCCGCCACGACGCCGGTCTGGATGAACGACACGGTGACCGCGCCGATCGCGCCGCCGACGACGGTGCCGATGCCGCCCCAGGTCGGGGTGCCGCCGACGAACACCGATGCCAGAACCGGCAGGAGATAGCCGTCGCCGGCCGTCGGCCACCAGGTGAAGTTGATCATCACCGAAAACGTGCCGGCAATCGCGGCACCGATGCCGACGAAGACGAACACTTTCACCCGCACGCGCTTGACGTCGATGCCCATCTGCTGGGCGCTGTCGGGATTGTCGCCAACCACCCTCACCTGCGCGCCGAAGCGATGCCTGTTGTAGAGCAGCGCCGACAGAACGACGAAGGCGATGGCCCAGAAGATCTGCACCGGGATGCCGTAGAGCTGACTGGAGAAGATCTTGTAGGCCCAACTGTCGGCGAGGTTGGTCAGCGCCGTCGATTTGCCCTCGTTGATGATCTGGATCAGGCCGCGCAGCAGGAAATTCATGCCGAGCGTCGCGATCAGCGACGACAGCCCGCCATAGACCACCAGCGACCCCACTAGGAAGCCGAGCAGCGTGCCCGTTGCGATGGCAGCGGCGATGCCGAGGAATGGATCGTAGCCGGCCTGCACGACCAGCGCGAACACCCATGAGGCAAATCCCATCGTCGCCGGGAACGACAGGTCGATCTCGCCGCAGGTGACGACGAAGACCAGCGGCACCACCACGAACAGCGCCACCGGCAACGTGGTCAGCACGGAGCTGTAGAGATACCAAGTGGTGAAAACGACCGGGTTGGCGACCATGAACACCGCCATCATGACGATGAACACGGCAAGCGTGCCGAGGGCGGCGCGGTTGTCGAGGATGAAGCCGCGCAGCCAATTGTCGGACGGGTGTCGCCACTCTTTCCCGGCGGCCTCATTGTGCGTGCCGCCAAGCGGGCTCTGCAGATCGGGTTCCATGATCTTGCTCATCGCGCTGCCCTCCCCGCGTCGCCGGAATCGTGCAAGCCGGGCAAGCCGCCTGGATGCGCCACGTCTTCCATGAAGTTGATCAGGTCTTCGGCCGACTTGACCTCGCTGCGGTCGGTGGTGAGTGCGACTTTGCCGCGGTCCAGCACCACGAAGCGGTCGGCGATGTCGAAGACGTGGTGGATGTTGTGGCCGATGAACAGGATCGAGCGGCCGCTCGCCCGCACCTGGCGCACGAAATGGAAGACCTTGGCGGTCTCGGTCAACGACAGCGCCGTCGTCGGCTCGTCGAGGACGATCAGCTCCGCCTTCTTATAGATGGCCCGCGCGATCGCCACGCCCTGGCGTTCACCGCCCGAGAGCTGGCCGACGATCGAGTGCGGCGTGAACACTTTCGAGGTGAAGCCGATCTCGCGCATCAGCCGGCTCGCCTCCTGGATCTCCTCGTTGACCTTCAGCCAGCCCATAAAGCCGGTGAGCTCGCGGCCCATGAAGATGTTGCGCACGATCGTCTGCTGCACAGCCAGCGCCCGGTCCTGGAACACCGTCTCGATGCCGGCCTCGCGCGAACGCGCGGCACTCCATCCAGTCACCGGCTTTCCACGCACCAGGATCTCGCCGCTGGTCGGCTTGACCACCCCGGAGAGGATCTTAATCAGCGTCGACTTGCCGGCGCCATTGTCGCCGATCAGGCCGACCACCTCGCCGCGGTCGACGCTGAGATTGACCCCGCCCAGCGCATAGACCTGACCGTAGGACTTGCTGATATCGCGCAGTTCGATGATGCGTTCGGCCATGGCGATCCTCGCTTGATTTTCGTACCGGCGTTCTCGCCAGTGGCCCCGGGGGGCGGGGGGGGTAAACCGCGGCGGGGGGGGGGGGGGGGCGGGCGCCCCGCGGGCCTGGGGGGGGATGTTTGGGGGGGGGGGTGGGTGGGGTTGGGTTTGGGGGGTAGGGGGGAGT